>DATGRZ010000377.1:0-12641 GCA_035303065.1 Ruania sp. | reverse complement strand
GTCTTCCAGTCGCCCTCGGCGCCGAAGCCGTACCCGTCGGCCATCAGCCGCTGCACCGCCAGACCGGGCAGCTGGCGCAGCCCGCCGAGGTCCTCGAAGTTGGTCGTGAACGCCTCGAAGCCCCCGCCCTCCAGGAACGAGCGCATCCCGGCCTCCTGCCGGGCGGCGTACCGCAGCGAGTCGTGCCGCTCCCCGCCGGGCAGCAGCTCGGGCACTACGTCATAGGCCGCGGCGTACTCGGCCACCAGGTCGTCCACCACGGAGTCCGGGACCGCGTCCACGGCCTCGACCAGGTCGTTCACACCCCAGGTGTTCACCGAGACCCCGAACCGCAGCTCGGCCTCGGTCTTGTCCCCCTCGGTCACGGCGACGCCTCGCATGTTGTCCCCGAACCGGGCGAGCTTCATCCCGGTCAGCGCCGCCCAGCCGGTGGCTGCCCGGGCCCAGGTGGCCACCTCGTCCTGCACGGCCACGTCGGAGGCGTGCCCGACCACGATCTTGCGGGCCACCCCGAGCCGGGCGGCCACGTACCCGAACTCGCGGTCGCCGTGGGCGGCCTGGTTCAGGTTCATGAAGTCCATGTCGATGTCCGCCCAGGGCAGCTCCATACCGGCCTGGGTGTGCAGGTGCAGCAGCGGGGTGCGCAGCGCGTCCAGCCCGGTGATCCACATCTTCGCCGGGGAGAAGGTGTGCATCCAGGTGATCACCCCGATGCAGGCGTCATCGGCGTTCGCCTCCAGCGCGGTGCGGCGGATCGCGGCGGCGTCCTTGAGCACCGGCTTCCAGACGATCTTCACCGGGATGCGCCCGGAGTCGGACAGCAGCCGGGCAACCTCCTGGGACTGCTCGGCGACCTGCGCGAGCGTGTCCTCGCCGTACAGGTCCTGGCTGCCGGTGAGGAACCAGATCTCGCGGCCGTCGAAGGGGTTGTTCACTGCTGCTCCTTAGCATCGTCGGCGCGCTGGCCGTACACGTTCTGGTACCGCTCGTACAGGGAGTCCACGTCGGACTGGGCGATCGGCTTGGGCTCACCGAGCTGGCGGGCGATGTGCACAGTGCGGGCCACGTCCTCGCACATCACCGCAGCCTTCACCGCATCGCGCGCGTCCTTGCCGATGGTGAACGGGCCGTGCCCGGCCATCAGCACCGCGCGGGACCGGGACTCGCGCAGGGTCTCCACGATGCCGCGACCGATGGAGTCGTCCCCGATCAGCGCGAACGGGCCCACCGGGATCTCGCCGCCGAACTCGTCGGCCATCATCGTGATCACGCACGGGATGGGCTCGTGCCGGGCGGCCCACGCGGTGGCGTAGGTGGAGTGCGTGTGCACCACCCCGCCGACCTCGGGCATGTGCTGGTAGACGTAGGCGTGCGCGGCAGTGTCCGAGGAGGGGGTGAGCGCATCGGGGGTGCCGTCGGCGATCTTCGCCCCGTCCAGGGTGCAGACCACCATCGACTCCGGGGTGAGCTCGTCGTAGGAGACCCCGGAGGGCTTGATCACGAACAGCTCCACCCCCTCGGCAGGCACCCGTTCGGAGACGTTCCCGGCGGTCCACACCACCAGCTCGTAGCGGGTCAGCTCAGCGTGCAGCGCGGCCACCCGCTCCCGGGTCGCGGCCACCGCCTGCTGCACCGCCTCAGGCAGCTCGGTCAGCACCAGCTGCTCTCCCCCGCCCTGTCCGGGCCGGGCCATCCTGCCGTCGACGGCGGAGCCCGCCGTGGTCTGTCCAGTCACTGTGCTCTCTCCTCGTCAGTCCTGGCGGCACACACATTCGAACCAGGGTTGCGCATTCGAACCGGCGTGCAGCCAGGTTCGAATGCGCAAACCTGGTTCCGATGCACGCGCCTCTGCCGCACCCTCATGCCAGCTCTTCCGGTGCCTCGAGAACTGGCGCTGCGCCGTCATCGGCAGTATCAGCAACACTGGCCAGCGCCTCGCGGCGGATCCGCTTCAGCCGGCGCATCACATCGTTGCCGCCACGGCCGAAGTAGTCGTGCAGCTGGGTGTACTCCGCATACAGCTCGTCGTAAGCAGCCTTGGCCCGCGGGTCGGGCTGGTAGGCGCCGACTACCCGGGCGCCCATCGACTCACCGGCCACCTGCACGTCAGGGTAGGCGCCTGCGGCCACCGCTGCATGGATCGCCGACCCGAGCGCCGGGCCCTGGGTGGAGACGATCGTGCTCAGCGGCAGCCCGGTCACGTCGGCGTAGACCTGCATGAGGAACTCGTTCTTCAGCAGCCCACCGGCCACCACCAGCTCGTCGATCGGCACGCCAGAGGAGACGAACGCCTCCACGATGGTGCGGGTGCCGAACGCGGTGGCCTCCAGCAGGGCACGGTAGACGTCCTCCGGCCGGGTGGCCAGAGTCTGGCCGAGCACCAGTCCGGAGAGCTCGGTGTCCACCAGCACCGACCGGTTGCCGTTGTGCCAGTCCAGGGCCACCAGCCCGTGGGCGCCGACCGGCTGGGCCGCGGCGAGCTCGGTGAGGTAGGCGTGCACGGACTGTCCGGCCGCTTCGGCGGCCTGGGCGTAGGCGGCGGGCACGCTGGTGGCCACGAAGTGCCCGAAGATGTCGCCCACACCGGACTGGCCGGCCTCGTAGCCGTACTGGCCGGCGCTCACGCCACCGTCGACCACCCCGCACATGCCGGGGACCTCGTGCAGCTCCTCGCTGTTCACCACGTGGCAGGTGGAGGTGCCCATGATCAGCACCAGCTTGCCGGGAGCCACAGCGTTCGCGGCCGGCAGGGTGACGTGCGCGTCCACGTTGCCCACGGCCACCGCGATACCTTCCGGCAGCCCGGTCCAGCGGGCGGCCTCGGCGGTCAGCGAGCCGGCGCGGGAGCCGAGCGGGTGGATCTCCTGCGGCAGCTTCTCGGCCGGGAAGGAGGCGAAGTCGGGGTTCAGCGCGCCGAGGAACTCCTCGCTCGGGTAAGCACCGTCCTGGTAGATGCCCTTGTACCCGGCGGTGCAGGCGTTCGCGGCGTACTGCCCGCACAGCTGCCAGACGATCCAGTCGGCCGCCTCCACCCAGTGGTCCGTGGCGTCATAGATCTCTCGGTCCTCCTCCAGCAGCTGCAGCGCCTTGGCGTACTGCCACTCCGAGGAGATCAGGCCGCCGTAGCGGGGCAGCCAGGCCTCCCCGCGTTCGTCGGCGAGGGCGTTGATCCGGTCGGCGTGCGGCTGGGCGGCGTGGTGCTTCCAGAGCTTGACGTAGGCGTGCGGGCGGCTGGCGAACCGCTCGTCCTCGCACAGCGGGGTGCCGTCGGCGCGGACCGGCAGCACCGTGCTGGCGGTGAAGTCGGTGCCGATGCCGATCACCTTCGCCGGGTCGATCCCGGCCGCGGTGACGGCCTGCGGCACGGCGTTCTTCAGCACGTCGACATAGTCAGCGGGGACCTGCAGCGCCCACTCCGGCGGCAGCACCTGGTCGTCGCCGGCGGTCAAGGTGGTGTCCATCACGGCGTGGGTGTAGACGTGCTCGGCATCAGCGAGCTCGGCGCCGTCGGCCACCCGCACCACTACGGCGCGGCCGGAGAGGGTGCCGAAGTCGACGCCGATGACGTAGGCGTCCTGGGGCTGGTCAGTCATAAGGTCCTCGCAGTGGGCTTCGGTGCACGGGGCCGGATGATTGCCGGCGACTCGATGCTAAGGCGTCAGGTGCAGAGACCCGGGGCTCGACCTTGATGTTAGCGCTCACAACCGCGGGTGGCCAGTCCGCGCACCACATGCGTGAGTCCTCATGCCACGGCGTACCCGTGGCATGAGGACTCGGGCGGACGGGTGATCAGTCCTGGTGCGCACCACCCCAGCAGGCCAGGTCCTCCTCGGTGATCTCCTGCAGCGGGGTCTGCTGAGTGATGCGGATGTGGTTGCCGAACGGGTCGCGCAGCGCACAGTCGATCCCGTAGGGCTGCTTGGTGGGCTTCTCGGTGAACTCCACACCCTTGGCGAGGAGCTCGTCGTAGGTCGCCTGACAATCGTCTGTGGACAAGATGGCAGCCGTACCCATGGCCCCTTGGGTGACCAGGTCGCGCACCGTGGCTGCAGTCCCCTCCGGAAGCCTCGGCGGTGCCGGGACCTCCAGCAGGATGTGCCGGTCGGGCTGGCCGGCCGGGGCCACGGTGAGCCAGCGCATGAAGCCCATGTCGACGTCGGCGGTCACCTCGAAGCCGAGGTTGCCGACGTAGAAGTCGAGCGCGGTCTGCTGGTCGAGGACGTAGACGCTGTGGATGCTGAGTCCGGTGATCATGCCGTCAACGCTAGGCGCGCGCACTCCAGCGCTGCTTATCCAAAACTGCTCGGTCGCCGGGTCCACGCCTTGACGAAGCAGACTGGCACGTCCACCGGGTGGGTCTCCCGTCGGTACTGGCTCGGGCTGCGGCCGACGATCGCGGTGAACGTGCGGCTGAAGGTGCCCAGGCTGGCAAAGCCCACGGCTAGTGCCACGTCGGTCACCGGCAGCGTGGTGTCCCGCAGCAGGGCGCAGGCACGCTCCACCCGGCGCCGTTGCAGATGCCGGTGCGGCGTCTCGCCGAACAGGGCGCGGAACCGGCGGCTGAAGTGCGCCGGCGACATGTACGCCAGCGCCGCCACTGCGGGCACGTCGATCGGCTGCGCGTAGTCACGGTCCAGAGCGTCCCGGGCGCGCAGCAACCTGCGGTTCTCGTCCTCGGTCGGGGTGAACACCGGTTGGTGCTACTGCCGGCCGGCGGACGCGGTGCCGCTGCTCGGACGGGCCTGCGGTGCCCCCTCGGGGCCCGTGCGGGCCACTTCAGGCGCCGGACCGGTGCTGGCGCGCACCACCAGCGAGGGAGTGACCGGTTCGGCTGCCTCCTCCGCGCCGGCGATCTGTGCCACCAGCACCTGGATCGCCCGCCGGCCCAGGGTGGCGAAGTCCTGCTGCACAGTGGTCAGCGGCGGGATGTAGTGGTCGGCGCCGACCACGTCGTCGAAGCCCACCACACTCACTTCCTCGGGCACCCGCACCCCTGCCTCGGCGAAGGCGTGCAGCACCCCGAGGGCCATCTGGTCGTTACCGGCGAACACGGCCTGCGGCAGGTCGGTGAGCAGCTCCTGAGCGGCGGTGTAGCCGGAAGCGGCGCTCCAGTCTCCGACCAGGTCCGCCCGCGGCACCACCCCGGCCTCGGCGAGCGCCTCCCGCCACCCGCGCTGGCGCACCTGCGCGTCGAACCACTCCGGTGGGCCGGCTACGTGCACCAGGTCCCGGTGCCCGAGCCCGATCAGGTGCTCGACCACCAGATGCACTCCGGCGGCCTGGTCCACATGCAGCACCGGCGGCTCGAACGCGTCGGCGTCCGCCGCGGAGATCAGCAGCACCGGCAGCTGCGCGGAGACCGCCTGTGCGGCGCGGGCCACCTGTTCCACCGGGGCGATCACCACCACCCCCTCGACCGCCTGGTCCATCAGCGAGTCCAGCACCCCGGTGAGCACCTCCGGGGTCGGGTCCGGGGCCATCGCCACAGTGACGAAGTAGCCGGCGGCACGTGCGGACTGCTCCAGCACCGCCAGCGTGGTGGCCGGGCCGAACTGCATCGAGCCGGTCGTGACGATGCCGATCGCCCCGGAGCGGCGGGTGACCAGGGCGCGTGCGGCGCTGTTGCGCCGGTAGCCAAGCTCGCTGATGGCCGCCTGCACGCGGTCACGGGTCGCCGGCCGCACGTTCGGGTGACCGTTGAGCACCCGGGAGACGGTCTGGTGGGAGACACCAGCCAGCCGGGCGACGTCGCTCATCCCCGGCCGTGCACCGGAGTACGTGCTACCGGACACCAGCGGATCACCCCTTCTGCTCGAGTGGGATGAGCCTAGTGGAGCAGCCCGGTCACGGTCAGGCGGTGGAAACTAGGTGCGGGCGGACCAGGTCCGCAGGCGGGTTGGTGTGCGCGACGCCGTCGATCACCACGGTCGGCACGGTCTCGTTGCCACTGTTGACGCTGCGCACACAGGCGGCGGCGTCCTCGTCGGTCCAGATGTTGATCCAGGTGGCCGACCGGCCCAGGTGACCGAGCCGCCGCCGCAGCGCGGTGCAGTAGGGGCACCCGGGGCGCCAGTAGATCACCACGGCTCGGGCCGGGTCGTCTGCCGGCAACCGGTTCAGCTCAGCATGGCTCGTCCCACCCCGGCCCCGCCAGGGGAACGTCCAGACCAGCACAGCGGTCATCGCCAGCCCGTAGCCGGCGAAGATCACCCACCGCCGGTCCAGAGCGATCGTGACCAGCACCGCCACGACCGCGACCAGCAGGAGCCACCACCATGCGCGACGCACCTGATGAGTATCACCGGTTGCTCGGCCTCGGGCCTCCACCGTGGGACGGAGACTGTCTCACCCACAGTGGAGGCCGAGCACGAGGGCCGGTGGCTCAGCGCCGGACGATGACCTTCATCGCCTTCGTCTCGGCTGCGCGGCCGAAGGTGTCGTAGGCGTCCATGAAGTCATCCATGGCGAAGGTGTGGGTCACGAACCGCTCCGGTTCGAGCTTGCCCTGGGCCACGAGCTTGAGCAGCATCGGTGTGGTGGTCGCCGAGACCAGACCGGTGGTGATGGCGATGTCGTGGATCCACAGGTCCTGCAGCTTCAGCTCGACCGACTCCCCATGCACGCCCACGTTCGCGACGGTGCCGCCGGGTCGGATCAGCTCGGTGGCCATCTCGAAGGTCGCGGGCACACCGACTGCCTCGACGGCCACGTCCACGCCCAGACCGTCGGTCATCGCCAGGACCTGGTCCTTCCAGTCCGCCCGGCTGTTGTTCACCGAGTCGGTGGCGCCGAACGTCGTGGCCAGCTCGAGCCGGTTGTCGTCGAGATCGATCGCGATCACCCGCGAGGCCCCGTAGAGACCCGCGGTCATGATCACCGCCAGCCCGACAGGTCCGGCACCGATCACGGCGACCACGTCGCCCGGCTTCACCCGGCCGTTGCGCACCCCGATCTCGAAGCCGGTCGGCAGGATGTCCGACAGCATCACGGCCGCCTCGTCACTGACTGCCTCGGGCAGCTTGTGCAGGGAGCTGTCCGCGAACGGGACCCGGACGTACTCGGCCTGGGTGCCGTCGATCAGGTGCCCGAAGATCCACCCGACACCTGAGGCTCCCTCCGCGTGCAGGCAATGCGACGGCAGCTGCTGGTGGCAGTAGGAGCAGGAGCCGCACGAGGACACACAGGAGATGATCACCCGGTCGCCGACGGCGAGAGTGCCGACCGCGGAACCGACCTCGGTGATGGTGCCGACGCCCTCGTGGCCGAGGATCCGGCCAGGTGTGACGGCGGGAACGTCGCCTTTGAGGATGTGCAGGTCAGTGCCGCAGATGGTGGTGGTGTCGACCTGGACGATCACGTCGGTCGGTTCGAGGATCGTCGGGTCCGGCACCTCCTCCCACGCCTTCTGACCGGGCCCGTGATAGACGAGTGCCTTCATGACGATACGCCTCCTTGATCACCCCGACCGTGGTTGGTGGGGGTGATTCCACGCTATCGATCAGAATGGCGCGCTCTCGGGGACCTTCGTCCCACCTCAGCCGCAGCATCAGCGGCCGCTGGGTGGGCCTCCCGGACGGTCCGCCCGGCGGGACCGGCGCTTCCGGCGCGAGGAGCTGCTCCCGGAGCCGGCACGACTGCCGTCGGGGACGGTAGCCCAGGATGCCTGCATCCCGGAACGGGTCTGGCCACCGACCTGGCCGGAGGAGGTCGAGTAGGTCAGGGTCGAACCGTGACCACGACGGTTGCGCGCGGCACCACCCCGGGCACCAGCCCCAGTCCGGCGCTGGGAACGCTCGCCCGCGCCCCCCGGTTGCCCGGTGCGAGGCTTGCGGCCGGACCGCTGGCCCTGCGGCGCCGGCTTGCGGGCGGCGGCAGCGGGGGCGTGCTCGGGTGCCACCCGAGGTGCGACCTGGCCGACCAGGGCATCGACCAGCTGCTGTGCGGGTGCCTGCGGTCGGGCGGAGATCTTCGCCGCGCGGAGCAGCTGGCGCACGTCACCGCGCTGCTCGCTGAGCATGATCGTGACCACGGTGCCACCGGAGCCGGCGCGGGCCGTCCGTCCGGAGCGGTGCAGGTAGGCCTTGTGCTCGGCGGGCGGGTCCACGTGCACCACCAGGTCCACATCGTCCACGTGGATGCCGCGGGCGGCGATGTCGGTGGCGACCAGGACTCGCACCGCACCGGTGGTGAACGCCTCGAGATTGCGTTCCCGGGCGTTCTGGCTCAGGTTCCCGTGCAGGTCCACAGCGGGGATACCGCTGGCGGTCAGCTGCCGGGCCAGCTTGCGGGCCTGGTGCTTGGTGCGGGTGAACAGCAACCGGCGCTGGCTCCCGGAGGCGAGCTGCTCGACCAGGGCCCGTTTCGCGGCCGGGTCCGGGACCTCGAGGATGTGGTGGGTCATCTCACCCACCGGTGAGGTCTCCGGGTCCACGGAGTGCTGCAGCGGGCGGTGCAGGTACTTCTTTACCAGCACGTCCACACCGCGGTCCAGGGTGGCGGAGAACAGCATCCGCTGGCCCTTGGTCGGGGTGGCGTCCAGGATGCGCCGGACCACCGGGAGGAAGCCGAGGTCGGCCATGTGGTCGGCCTCGTCGAGCACGGTGATCTCCACGGCATCCAGACGCAGGTGGCCCTGGCCGCGCAGGTCTTCCAGGCGGCCGGGGCAGGCGATGAGGATCTCCACACCAGCGTTCAGCGCCTCCACCTGCCGGCCCTGCCCCACGCCGCCGAAGATCACCGTGGTGCGCAGCCCTGCCGCCGTGGCCAGCGGGGTGAGGGTGGCGCCGATCTGGCTGGCCAGCTCCCGGGTGGGGGCCAGCACCAGCCCCAGCGGACGGCCGCGCTGGGCGCGCCGGCCGGTGAGGTTGGCGACCATCGGCAGGCTGAACGCAAGGGTCTTGCCGGAGCCCGTGCGGCCGCGGCCGAGCACGTCCCGCCCGGCGAGGGTGTCGGCGAGGGTGGCGGACTGGATCGGGAACGGGGTGTCGATGCCGCGTGCGGCGAGGGAGTCCACCAGCGTGGTGGGCACACCCAGCTCGAGGAAGGACTGGGCAGGCGTAGGTGATGCAGACAAGAAGAGTTCTCCGCAGGTCGGGGTTCACCGCAGAGACCGTCACGTGGCGTTCACCAGCGTCCAGCCGGTGCACCTGAAACCGCGATGCCGGGCGCGATCTGTCGCTGCCCTGCCTCCAGTGTTCCCCATCCCGGCACGCGAGCACGAACTTCGTGGGCAGCCTCACACCTGCCGATAGGGTCAGGGACCGTGACGATTCTTCTGACCGGTGACTCGATCACCGACTGTGGCCGTGACCGTGACGACCTGACCAGCCTGGGTGCGGGGTATGCCGCGCTGGTGGCTGCCGGGCTGCCGGAGGAGCAGGTGATCAACACCGGCATCGGCGGCAACCGGGTGAAGGACCTGCAGGCCCGCTGGGACGCCGACGTGCTCGCCCACTCCCCCGCCGTGCTGTCGATCATGATCGGCATCAACGACACCTGGCGCCGGTACGACTCCGACGACCCCACCTCGACCGAGGCCTACGAGCACGGCTACCGGGACATCCTCACCCGGTCCCGGGACGCAGGCATCGAGAAGATCGTGCTGGTGGAGCCGTTCCTGCTGCCGGTGAACGATGGGCAGTGGGGCTGGCGGGAGGACCTGGACCCGAAGATCCAGGTGGTCCGGCGCCTGGCGGCCGAGTTCTCCGCCGACTACCTGGCCACCGACGGGCCGCTGGCCGAGGTCGCCGCCCGCACCGGCGCTGCAGCGCTCGCCCACGACGGGGTGCACCTCACCGAGGCCGGACACCGATTCCTGGCTGACCGCTGGCTGGAGCTCTACCGGGCCTGACGCCTGCCGGCCCGCGCCCACGCCGCCAGCCGCCCCGACCCCTACGCACGGGGAGCGCTCCTCAGCCGGGTGAGCTCCGCCGTCGTCGGCGTGCTCTGGTGTGTACGTCTACTGGTGCCAGAGCAGCACCGATCTTCCACACGAGCACCACCCGACCACGCGCGCACCGACCAACGACACAGGGCCGGCCGGGTGCTGTGCGCACCCGACCGGCCCTGTCGTTGCTTCCGGGCGGCTACTCGCCGGAGGCGGCCTCCGGCAGCTGCGGCGCAGAACCTGCACCGACTGCCAGCGGCTCCTTCTCGTCCTTCTGCTTGTCCACACCGGTGAAGGTGAACTCGCCGAGCAGGCCTTCGCCGGTGGCGTCCACGATCACCTTCTGGCCGGCGTGCAGCTCGCCGTAGAGGATCTTCTCCGAGAGCTGGTCCTCGATCTCCCGCTGGATCGCGCGGCGCAGCGGCCGGGCCCCGAGCACCGGGTCGTACCCGCGCTCGGCGATCAGCTGGTGGGCGGCCTCGGTGAGCTCGATGTCCATGTCCTTGTCCGCCAGGCGGTCGGAGAGCTTGTCCACCATCAGGTCCACGATCTGGTGGATCTCGTCCTGGGACAGCTGCGGGAAGACGATCACGTCGTCCACCCGGTTGAGGAACTCGGGCCGGAAGTGCTGCTTGAGCTCTTCGTTGACCTTCGTCTTCATCCGGTCGTAGCTGGTGGACAGGTCACCACCGGCCTGGAACCCGGTGATCAGGCCCTTGGCGATGTCCCGGGTGCCGAGGTTGGTGGTCATGATGATCACGGTGTTCTTGAAGTCCACCACGCGGCCCTGGGCGTCGGTGAGGCGACCGTCCTCGAGGATCTGCAGCAGCGAGTTGAAGATGTCGGCGTGCGCCTTCTCCACCTCGTCGAACAGCACCACGGAGAACGGACGGCGGCGCACCTTCTCGGTGAGCTGGCCACCCTCTTCGTAGCCCACGTACCCGGGCGGGGACCCGAACATCCGGGACACGGTGTGCTTCTCGGAGTACTCACTCATGTCCAGCTGGATGAGCGCGTCCTCGTCACCGAACAGGAACTCCGCGAGCGCCTTGGCCAGCTCGGTCTTGCCGACGCCGGTGGGCCCGGCGAAGATGAACGAGCCGCCGGGGCGCTTCGGGTCCTTCAGGCCGGCGCGGGTGCGCCGGATCGCCTGGGAGAGCGCCTTGACCGCAGCGTCCTGGCCGACGATCCGCTTGTGCAGCTCGTCCTCCATCTTGAGCAGCCGGCTCGACTCCTCCTCGGTGAGCTTGAACACCGGGATGCCGGTGGAGTTGGCGAGGACCTCGGCGATCAGCTCCTCGTCCACCTCTGCGACGTTGTCCAGGTCGCCGGACTTCCACGCCTTGTCCTTCTCCGCGCGGGTGCCGGCCAGGGTCTTCTCCTCGTCCCGCAGCCGGGCGGCACGCTCGAAGTCCTGGTCGTCGATCGCGGACTCCTTGGCGCGGCGGGTCTCGGCGATCTGCTCGTCGAGCTCGCGCAGCTCCGGCGGGGCGGTCATCCGGCGGATACGCAGCCGGGCGCCGGCCTCGTCGATCAGGTCGATCGCCTTGTCCGGCAGGAACCGGTCGTTGACGTACCGGTCGGCGAGGTTGGCCGCAGCCACCAGTGCGTCATCGGTGATGGTCACCCGGTGGTGCGCCTCGTACCGGTCGCGCAGGCCCTTGAGGATCTCGATGGTGTGCACGAGCGTGGGCTCGTCCACCTGGATCGGCTGGAACCGGCGCTCCAGAGCGGCGTCCTTCTCGATGTACTTGCGGTACTCCTCGAGGGTGGTGGCGCCGATGGTCTGCAGCTCGCCACGGGCCAGCATCGGCTTCAGGATGCTGGCGGCATCGATCGCCCCCTCAGCGGCACCCGCACCGACCAGCGTGTGGATCTCGTCGATGAACAGGATGATGTCGCCGCGGGTGCGGATCTCCTTGAGCACCTTGCGCAGCCGCTCCTCGAAGTCACCGCGGTAGCGGGAGCCGGCCACCAGGGCGCCGAGGTCCAGGGTGTAGAGCTGCTTGTCCTTCAGCGTCTCGGGCACGTCACCGCGGACGATGTCCTGGGCCAGGCCCTCGACCACTGCGGTCTTGCCGACACCGGGCTCACCGATCAGCACCGGGTTGTTCTTGGTGCGGCGGGAGAGCACCTGCATCACCCGCTCGATCTCGTTCGCGCGCCCGATCACCGGGTCGAGCTTCACCTCGCGTGCGGCCTGGGTGAGGTTGCGGCCGAACTGGTCCAGCACCGCCGACCCGGACGGGGTGCCCTCAGCGGGGCCGCCGGCGGAGACCGGCTCCTTGCCCTGGTAGCCGGACAGCAGCTGGATGACCTGCTGGCGGACGCGGTTCAGGTCGGCGCCGAGCTTGGTGAGCACCTTGGCGGCGACGCCCTCACCCTCCCGGATCAGGCCGAGCAGGATGTGCTCGGTGCCGATGTAGTTGTGGCCGAGCTGCAGCGCCTCGCGCAGGGACAGCTCCAGCACCTTCTTGGCGCGCGGGGTGAACGGGATGTGCCCGTTCGGGGCCTGCTGGCCCTCGCCGATGATCTCCTGCACCTGCTGGCGTACTGCTTCCAGGGAGATGTTCAGCGACTCCAACGCCTTCGCGGCAACGCCTTCGCCCTCATGGATGAGGCCGAGCAGGATGTGCTCGGTGCCGATGTAGTTGTGGTTGAGCATCCGCGCCTCTTCTTGGGCGAGGACGACTACCCGACGGGCTCGGTCGGTAAATCTCTCGAACATCTCGTGCTCCTCACTGGCCGGACCGCA
>DATGRZ010000376.1:0-2990 GCA_035303065.1 Ruania sp. | reverse complement strand
GGTGACCGTCTCGGTGCACCAGAGCGGGCAGAGCCTGTTCCCCGGCACCGGCTTCCCGCAGGACATCGGCAGCGCCGACGCCCGGGGCAGCGCGGTCAACGTGCCGCTGCCGGCCGGCACCTCCGACCGCGGCTGGTTGCGCGCCATCGAGGCGGTGGCCGGTCCGCTCGTGCGGGCGTTCGCCCCGCAGGTGCTGGTGAGCCAGCACGGGTGCGACAGCCACGCGCGCGACCCGTTGACCGGACTGGAGGTCTCGGTAGACGCCCAGCGTGCGGCAGCGCAGATGATCGCCGGCTGGGCCGCCGAGCATGCTGGGGGCCGGTGGCTGGCCACCGGTGGTGGCGGCTACGACCTGGTCAGCACGGTGCCCCGCGCCTGGTCGCACCTGGTGGCGGTCAGCCTGGGTCGGCCGATCGACCCGGACGCGGTGGTCCCGGCCGCGTGGCAGGATCTCGCCCGCCGGCTCACCAGCGCGGAGGTGCCCACCCGGATGGGTGAAGGACGGGCGGTGGAGTTCCGCCCGTGGCTGGACGGCTACGATCCGGCCGACCCGGTGGACCGGGCGATCATGTCCACCCGCCGGACGGTGTTCCCGCACCACGGCCTGGAGCCGATGACCGCAGAATGAACGGCGAACAGTTCCCCATCCGCACCAGAACCCTCTAAGATGCTCGTTTGGGGCCATGCATCGGTCCCGTACGTCCGTCCACCACGATCCAGGAGAGGAACTTCGGCCATGGCAGACGCCACCGCAGCGCCGCGGTTCCTGACCGTCGCCGAGGTGGCCGAGATGGCTCGGGTGTCCCGGATGACCGTGTATCGGATGGTGCACTCCGGGGAGCTGCCGGCGATCCGGGTGGGCAAGTCCTACCGGGTGCCGCAGGCCGCTGTGGAGAAGATGCTCTCCGACGGGCTGGACACCTGGGGCGAGGGGCAGTCGGCCGCAGGTCGCTGATCTCCCGGTCGCCGTGTGCCGAGCCTGGCCGGATGTGACAGTGGTGGCGGCGGGTGATGGTGGTCGCGGTGCAGCGCATAGCAGCCGGCGCCGAACCGGTAAGATATGCCCTTGTTCCATTCCGGCGTGAGCCGTTCGCGCCAGTAGATCCGTAGTGAGGTCCCGTGGGTTCAGTCATCAAGAAGCGTCGCAAGCGTATGGCCAAGAAGAAGCACCGCATGATGCTTCGCAAGACGCGTCACCAGCGTCGTAACAAGAAGTAGCCTCAGCCGGGTGGACCCGCGGGTAGAGCTCCTCAGCCGGCCCGGCTGCCACCTCTGCGAGACCGCGCGCCGCGTGGTGCGGGTGGTCTGCGAGGGTCGTGGCCAAGGCTGGGTCGAGCGCAACGTGGACGACGATCCCCACCTGGCTCAGACCTACGGCGAGCTGGTACCGGTGGTGCTGGTCGACGGCGAGCAGGTGGGCTACTACCGGATCGACCCGGACCGCCTGCGCGCTGCACTGGGCTGACCCTGCGCGCTGCACTGGGTTGACCCTGCGCGCTGCACCGGGCTGACCGGGCCGCAGAGACGACAGCAGCCGGCGCCACGAGGACGAACCTCGCGGCGCCGGCTGCGGTGTCTGTGCCAAGTCTGTGTCACGTTGTGCCAAGCGGTGTGCGCCGGCGGGTGAGTGGGCCCGGCGGATGTCCTGTGTCCGGCGGCCTCAGACGGTCGCGGGCTCCCGGGCAGCCTCGATCTCGATGGAGACCTTCACCTTGTCGCCGACCATCAGGCCACCGCCCTCCAGCGCCACGTTCCAGGTCAGGCCGAACTCCTTGCGGGAGATCTCGGTCTCGATGGAGAAGCCGAGCTTCTCCTCACCGGGGGCGCCCAGTGCTCCGTTGAACTCCACCTCTAGGTCGACCGGTTTGGTGACCCCGTTGATGGTCAGGTCGCCGTGCAGCACGAACTCTTCGCCGGAGCCTTCGACCGAGGTGGAGGTGAAGGTCCACTCCGGGGTCTCCGCGGCGCTCCAGAAGTCGGCGCTGCGCAGGTGGGTGTCGCGCTGCTCGTTACCGGTGTGCACCGAGCCGGACTGGATGGTGACCTGCGCGCTGGAGTCGGCGAAGCGCTCGGCCACGGTGAACGAGCCGGTGAACTCGGTGAACCGTCCGCGGACCTTGGCGATGCCGGAGTGGCGGACGACGAAGCCGACCTCGCTGTGGCTGGTGTCGATGGCGAAGGTGCCGGTAGGGATCGTGGTCATCTGCATGCTCCTCAGGTGGTTGGATATTCAATAGTTGAAGCGTGGACTAATAACTGTGCCGGTCCTCTACGCTGCTGTCAAGGCCCGAGGGAAGGAGACCGGTGTGAGCCGGGACGCACTGTGGCTCGACGCCCAGCAGCAGCTGCACTGGCGCAGGTTCCTCAGCGGCAGCTGGGCGGTGCTGACCGCCCTCGAGCGGGACCTGGAGGAGACCACCGGCCTGTCGATGAGCGAGTACGAGGTGCTGGTGCGGCTCAGCGAGGCTGAGGGACGCAGCCTGCGGATGTCCCAGCTCGCCGACCAGGTAGTGGCCTCCCGTTCGCGGCTCACCCACACGGTGCAGCGGATGGAGCAGGCCGGGCTGGTCGCCCGCCGCACCAGCTCCTGCGACCGGCGGGGTGTGGACTGCGTGCTCACCGAGGCCGGCTTCTCTCGGCTGGCCGACGCTGCACCGCACCACGTGGCCTCCGTCCGGGCGCGGTTGGTCGACGTCCTCAGCCCCGCTGACTTTGCCCGCCTCGGGGAGATCTTCACGACGCTCGGCGCGGCGCTGGAGGACCGCGAGCCGGTGTCCTGACCTCGTGGCTCGCTGACGCGGCCATCCCTCGGCGCGTTGCCCCGTCGCCACCCCTCGGCTCGGCCCCGGGCGCAGCCCACATCCGGTGGCACCGAGCACCCAGGAAGGTTTGCGATACTGGAACCATGGCGCGTACCACAGTCCATCTGCTCCGGCACGGTGAGGTCCACAATCCCGATCGGGTGCTCTACGGACGGCGGCCAGGATTCG
>DATGRZ010000375.1:0-2621 GCA_035303065.1 Ruania sp. | reverse complement strand
AGCCCGGTCTACGACCGGCCCTATGCCAAGCCTGCCTGGCAGGATGCACTGAACGCCGACGACGCCGCTCACCTGGAGCGGCCGAGCTCACCGGAGTCGGTGCGCGAGCAGGTGCTGGCGTTGCTCGCCTCCCCGAACCTGGCGTCCAAGGCGTGGGTCACCGACCAGTACGACCGGTACGTGCAGGGCAACACCGCCATGGCCCAGCCGGACGACGCCGGAGTGGTGCGGGTGGACGAGAGCACCGGGCTGGGCGTGGCGCTGGCCACCGACGCCAACGGCAGGTTCGCCAAGCTCGACCCGTACATCGGCGCCCAGCTCGCGCTCGCCGAGGCCTACCGGAACGTGGCGACCGTGGGGGCGCGTCCGCTGGCGGTGACCGACTGCCTGAACTTCGGCTCCCCGCAGGACCCGGACGCGATGTGGCAGCTGGTGCAGGCGATCACCGGGCTGGCCGACGCCTGCGCCGAGCTCGGGGTGCCGGTCACCGGCGGGAACGTGTCGCTGTACAACTCCACCCTGGCGGGGGAGGTCGGCGTGGGGCACATCGACGCCTCGATCAACCCCACTCCGGTGGTCGGCGTGCTCGGTGTGCTGGACGACGTCGCCCGGGCTACCCCGTCGGCCTGGGACTCGAGCGGGCTGGAGGTGTTCCTGCTCGGCACCACTGCTGCGGACCTGTCCGGGTCAGTGTGGGCGCAGGCGGTGCACGACCACCTGGGCGGGCGGCCGCCGGCAGCGGACCTGGTCGCCGAACGCAACCTCGTCGAGGTGCTCATCGGTGCCGGCCGGTCCGGGCTCGCTCGCGCCGCACACGATCTGTCCGACGGGGGTCTGGTCCAGTCCTTGACCGAGGCGGTGCTCCGGTACGGCATCGGGGTGGAGGTGAACCTCGAGGGGGTGCTCTCCCGGGACGGGGTGGACCTGGCCACTGCGCTGTTCGCCGAGACCGGTGCGCGGGCGCTGGTGGCGGTGGATGCCGACCGGGTCGGGGAGCTGACCGAGCTCGCGGAGCGACACCAGGTGCCGCTGCTGCGGCTGGGGGCCAGCGGTGGCGACTCGCTGGTCGTGGCCGGTGCCTTCGAGATCGGCCTGGCCGAGCTGGCCGAGGCCCACGAAGGGACCCTGCCCAGCATCTTCGGCTGACCGGTGCGCCCCTCCCACCCCACCTACCTACCACCTACCTCCACCCAGCCTGCCTGAAACGATTCAGGCGACACTTCCTGCGCGAAGTCGTGCTCTGCGGTATCGCCCCGGCGGCGTAGGTATCGACAACGCCGGCTGCTGCGGTGCCGAACCTGCCCGGGCTGGTGCGGCCTAGGTATCGAACCCGCCGGGCCTTAGCGGCGTAGCCTGCACATATGACCGAGACCACACTTCCCGGCGCCGGGGAACGCACCCTGGTGCATGGCGACCACGAGGCGATCATCGTCGAGACCGGTGCCGGAATCCGCAGCTACACCCTGGACGGCGTGCACCTGCTCGGCGGGTACCCGCCGGAACGACTGTGCCCGAGCGCACGCGGGCAGTGGCTCGTGCCGTGGCCGAACCGGATCCGCGACGGGAAGTACACCTACGCCGGCGAGGAGCAGGTGTTGCCGATCCAGGACCCGGAACCTGACTCGGCGATCCACGGGCTGGCCCGCTGGGTGCCGTTCGACGTGCTCGACCAGGACGCCGCCCGGGTGGAGCTCGGCGCCGTGCTGCCCGCCCGGCCTGGATACCCGTGGCCGCTGGAGATGCGGGTGACCTGGGAGCTGTCTGCCGACGGACTGGCCGCGACTCTCACCGTGCGCAACCTCGCCGCCGAACCGGTGCCGTTCGGTGCCGGGGCGCACCCCTACCTGGCTGCTGGCGGCACGTTCCGGGAGCTCGTGGACGCCGGCGAGATCACCGTGCCCGGTGCCACCCGGCTGACCGGGGAGAACTCCTTCCTGACCGAGCGCAAGGGTGTGGACGAGTCCGACGACTTCCGCACCGCCCGCCGGGTCGGCACCCACCAGCTGGGCCTGTACACCGACCTGGACCGCGGCGACGACGGCCTCGCCCGGGTGGTCTTCGACCGCGAGGACGGCTGGCAGGTCACCCTCTGGCAGGACGAGTCCTGGCCGTTCGTGCTGCTGTACACCTCCGACCAGGTCAGCGAAAGCGAAGGCCGACGCACCTCGGTGGCGGTGGAGCCGATGACCTGCGCGGTCGATGCGTTCAACTCCGGCGACGGGCTGATCACCCTGGCGCCGGGGGAGGAGTTCACCGGCCGCTGGGGGATCTCCGTGCGACGGCCGCACTGACCGGGCGCCCTTCCTCCCGCGAACGCTTGGGTGTGCGGCGGAGAGGCCGTTGCTGGCCGCAAACCGGAGCGCTCGCGACTGTGGGCCGGGACACGCACCTTGTGCCTCGTCCCGTCGCAACAGCCGCACGGTCTACGATGGCGGGTACCGGACCGGTTCGCTCCTCGAGCGGACATCAGGGAGGGTCCGGGATTCGTGCCGGCCGCGATGGGGCGCCGGAAGACCAGAGAAGGTAGGCGATGAGCTCTCCCAGCGTTAGCTACTCGATCACTGTCCGACTGGAGATGCCCGCGCAACCGTCCGCGGTGAGCACGATCACCACCACCGTGG
>DATGRZ010000374.1:0-12481 GCA_035303065.1 Ruania sp. | reverse complement strand
CGCCTGCTCGATCGCGCCCGCCAACATGTCCAGGGAGATGTCGCGTTCCTGCTCGATCATCCGCAGCGTGGTCATGTCGATGTCCATGCCGGTTCCTCTCAGTCCTGGGCGTCGTCGACGGGCCTGAGCTCCACGTCGATCCGGCCTCGCACCACCTGTGACAGCGGCACGCTGACGCTACCCGATCCGTCGGCGAGCACCACGTCGGAGTCGGTGACCTCGCGCACCCGGCCGGCGGCGACACCGGTGCTGGTGGTGATGGTCACCAGTCGCCCCTGCGCACGGCGGAAGTGACGGGCGGTCTGCAACGGGCGGCTCACCCCAGGGGTAGAGACCTCGAGCAGGTAGGAACCGGTTAGGAGATCCTCAGCCGCGTCCAACCGGGTGGAGACGGCGCGAGACACCTCGGCCAGCCGGTCCGAGGAGACACCGCCGGGACCGTCCTCCAGGTCCACGGTCACGCGCACCAGGCGCCGTCGGGAGGGTCCACCGACGTGCACACCTTCGAGATACAGGCCGGCCTCGGCCACCACCGGCTCCAGGATCTGGTGCACCTGGTCGCCGAGCGCATCGGGCCCGGGGGTCGGACTCATCGGTTGATCTCCTTGTGAAGTTGTCGGGACACCGCGTCTGGTACAGACTAGGCCGCCCTCCATGGCACGATCAACGAGTGCCCTTCCTCACGCCAACCGGTCGCAGCGACCGCAGCACACCGCACCGGTCCCCCGCTGCCGGCCTGCCGGTGGCCAGGATCACGGTCGCGGTGATGCTGCTGGTGCTGGCCCTGACCGGCTGCTCGGTGCGCCTGGACACCCCACCGCCGCCGGTGCCCACACCGGATGACACAGAGCAGGCGCGTGCCGCCCTCGCCGAGCAGACCGAGACACTGGTCACCCTCGCCGATGCCGCCGGTGGCGAGCAGGGGGCCGACCAGGACGGGGAGAACGCCGACGGCAGCGGCCAGGGCACGGCAACCGACCCGGAGGTGGCCGCCGAGCTCGCTGCGATCGCTGCGGCGAGCGAGGAGCAGCTGGCAGCGCTCGGCGGCCTGTGGACCCCACCGCCGCGGCCCGATGACCCGAGCCCCACGCCCACTGTGCAGCCCACGGCCACCCCTCAGGACGTACTGGCTGCTCTCGCCGAAGCGTCCACCCAGGTGCAGGAGGCCGTCGGTGAATCGTTCTGGGACGCCGAGACCGCCACGTTGCTCGCGTCCATCGCCGTGTACCGGGACGGTGCCCTGGCGCGGCTCGCCGATGCTCTGGGCACCAGCGCCCCTACGCCACCCGAGCCGTCGGGAGACCTGCCCGCTGAGCTCACGGCGGCCTCGGCACCGCTGTGCCGCACACTGGACGGGCTGGGGTACGTCTATGAGGTGCAGGCGGCGCGCAGCGACGGCGACCAGCGGGCCCAGGCAGCGACCCAGGCGGAGATAAACCGCGCGCTGGCGGAGCAGGTGGCCGTCCACGGCGACTACGACGGCACGGCCGATGACCCGCGCCAGGCGAGCTACGCCGTCGGCGAGGACCTGAACGAGACGATCACGCGATGGCAGAGTGAGCTGCTACCCGCCTGGTTGGCGCTGATCGGGCCGGCTGCCCCCGCTGACCGCCCCGTGCTGCTCACCCAGGCGCGGGCGGCAGCAGCATTGGCGCCGCCGCCTGCGGAGATGGCGTTCCCCGGGCTGCAGGCGGACTGACGCCGCCTGCGCAGGCTCCCCGGGCAGCGGCACCGTCAGCCAGCGCGGACCAGCTCCACCAGCCGGGCCACTGCGGTATCGGGCGCGACCTCCTCGCGCTCTCCGGAGGCCCGGTGCCGGATCTCCACCACACCGTCGGCCAGCGACCGGCCCACCACCAGCGCCAGCGGCATGCCGAGCAGCTCGGCGTCGGCGAACTTCACCCCGGCGGAGACCTTGACCCGGTCGTCGTAGAGCACTTCGACGCCGGCTCCCTCGAGCTCGGTGGCGATCTGCTCCGCAGTGTCGAACACGGCCTGGTCCTTCCCGGTGGCCAGCACGTGCACGTGATACGGCGCCAGGTTCACCGGCCAGGCCAGTCCGAGCTCGTCGCAGGTGTTCTCCGCGACGGCGGCCAGCGCGCGGGAGACACCGATGCCGTAGGAGCCCATCGTGACCGTGGTCGCCTTGCCGTTCACGTCCAGCACGCTCAGGCCGAGAGCCTCGGCGTACTTGCGACCCAGGGCGAACACGTGCCCGATCTCGATCCCGCGGGCCAGCTCCAGCGCACCGGAGCCGTCCGGGGCGGGGTCGCCAGCGCGCACCTCGGCGGCCTCGATGGTGCCGTCGGCGGTGAAGTCCCGCCCGGCGACCAGGCCGAAGACGTGCTTGTCCACCTCATCCGCACCGGTGACCCAGCTGGTGCCATCCACTACCCGCGGGTCCAGCAGGTAGCGCAGCGCGGTGCGGCCCTCGCCGTCGCCGGAGGCCGTGTTCGGACCGACCACCGCAGGGCCGATGTAGCCCTTGACCAGCTCGGGCCGGGTGGCGATCTGCTCGTCGGTGGCTTGGGTGACCTCGATCGGCTCCAGCGCACCCGCCAACCGGGCCAGGTCCACGTCCCGGTCGCCGGGCAGGCCGACCACCACCAGCTCCTCGCTCCCGTCCGGGTGGTTGAGGCAGAGCACCACGTTCTTCAGCGTGTCTGCGGCGGTCCAGGGACGCTCGGGGCGCGGGTAGCGCTCGTTCGCGGCTGCCACCAGGGCCTCGATCGTGGTGGAGTCGGGGGTGTACCGGACCTCGGCAGGTGGCAGACCGGTGGCGTCCTGCGGCTCGGGCACCGCCGAGCGGGCCGCCTCCACGTTCGCGGCGTAGCCGCCCGGGGAGCGCACGAACGTGTCCTCCCCCGCCGGGGTGGGGAAGAGGAACTCCTCGGACCGCGATCCACCCATCGCACCGGAGGTGGCGGCGACGATCACGTACTCCAGCCCGAGCCGGGTGAAGATCCGTTCGTAGGCGTCCCGCTGCACCTGGTAGGAGCGGTCCAGACCGTCGTCGTCGATGTCGAAGGAGTAGGCGTCCTTCATGATGAACTCGCGCCCGCGCAGCAGCCCGGCCCGTGGGCGGGCCTCGTCCCGGTACTTGGTCTGGATCTGGAACAGGGTCAGCGGCAGGTCCTTGTAGGAGGAGTACAGGTCCTTGACCAGGAGGGTGAACATCTCCTCGTGGGTGGGTGCGAGCAGGTAGTCGTTCTCCCGCCGGTCCTGCAGCCGGAACAAGTTGGGGCCGTAGTCGGACCACCGACCGGTGGCCTCGTACGGCTCGCGCGGCAACAGCGCCGGGAAGTGCACCTCCTGGGCGCCGGCGGCGGCCATCTCCTCGCGCACGACCTGCTCGATCTTGGCCAGCACCCGCAGGCCCAGCGGCAACCAGGAGTAGATCCCGGGGGCGGCCCGCCGGATGTAGCCGGCGCGCACCAGCAGGCGGTGGCTGGCGAGCTCGGCGTCGGCCGGGTCTTCACGCAGCGTTCGCAGGAACAGGGTCGACATCCGCATCAGCACGCGGAGAGTCTATCGGCCCGTGGCACACCTCTTGGGCACTGGCAGGTTCCCAGCGCGCGGGCCACACTGGGTCGCATGCCGGAGATGCCCGAGGTGCAGGGGCTCGTAGACTTCCTCGCCGACCGGACCACCGGTCGACGGATCAGTGTGGCCCGGCTCGGCTCGGTCCAGGCGCTGAAGACCTACGACCCGCCGCTGGAGGACCTGCTCGGGGCCACCGTGCGTGGGGCGGCCAGGCACGGCAAGTGGCTCGATCTGGTCACCGAGCCGATGTCCGGTGACGGCGCAGCGCACCTGGTCTTCCATCTCGCCCGTGCGGGATGGTTGCGCTGGTACGAAGAGCTGCCCAGGACCCAGGTTCGCCCGGGCCGCTCACCCATCGCGCTCCGCCTGGGCTTCGACGACGGGTCCGGCTTCGACCTCACCGAGGCCGGCACGAAGAAGAAGCTCGCGGTGCACCTGGTGCGCGACCCGGACGACGTGCCGATGGTGGCCACGCTCGGCCCGGACCCCCTCGATCCGGCGTTCACCGTCGAGGTACTCTCCGGGATCCTCACCGGGCGCCGCACCCGGCTCAAGGGTGTGCTGCGGGACCAGTCGGTGGTCGCGGGGATCGGCAACGCCTACAGCGACGAGATCTTGCACGCCGCGCGGATGAGCCCCTACACGCTGGCCAGCTCCCTCACCGAAGACCAGGTCGGCACGCTGCACGAGGCGCTCGTCACAGTTCTGCAGCGAGCGGTGCAGGTCGCTTCGGGCCGCCCGGCCGCGGAGCTGAAGGACGCGAAACGGGCCGGGATGGCGGTGCACGGGCGGGCCGGCGCGCCCTGCCCGGTGTGCTCCGGCACGGTGGCGGAGGTGTCCTTCGCGGACTCCTCGTTGCAGTACTGCCCCACCTGCCAGACCGGCGGAAAGCTGCTCGCCGACCGGCGGATGTCCCGCCTGCTGCGCTGAGCATCCCGGTCGGCACGCCGCTCGGCTGCTCGCCGCTTCGATCAGCGCGATACCTGGCCCGCCGGGGCGATACCGCAGAGCACGACTGCGCGTGGCAACGCACGACTGAATCGATTCACGCCGGGGCGGGTCAGAACAGGCCGGGGCGGGTCAGAACAGGATGGTGGCGAACGTACCCACCTGGCGGAAGCCGACCCTGCGGTAGACCGCGAGCGCCGGGGTGTTGTAGGCGTTCACGTACAGCGACACCACCGGTGCCACGTGCTGCTGCGCATACTCCACCACTGCGGCCATCCCGGCAGCCGCGTAGCCCCGGCCCCGGTAGCGCGGGTTCACCCAGACACCCTGCACCTGCGTCACCCCGAGGGCGACGGTGCCCAGCTCGGCCTTGAAGATCACCTCGCGGCCATGGTCGGTGTCAGCCACCCAGGACAGCGACCGCCCGGACTCCACCAGCGACCGCACCCGCCGCTCGTACCCGCTGCCGGAGTCCAGCGGGGAGTAGCCGACCTCTTCGGTGAACATCGCCACGCAGGCACGCAGCAGCACGTCCAGGTCCGCCCGGTCCGACAGCCGCACCTGCGGGTTCGGCGCCACCAGCGGCGCCCCGGTGATGGTCAGCGACGGCTGGTCGGCGCGTACGTCCCGCGGCCGCGGCGCACTCGCCTCCAGGTGCGCCCACAGCCCGAGCACATCGTCCACGGGTCCCACGATCGAGGAATACCGGCGGCGGCGGGTGCGCAGCCGCTCGGCCACCAGCTCCGGTCCCCCCGAGGGGAGCCGGTAGGGCACCACGTTCCCGCCGGTCCAGCACAGGCCTTCCAGCCGGCCACCGTCCACCAGACACCACAGCTGGTCGCCGTAGAAGGCGTACCGGCCGAGCGCTTCGACGTGCTCACCGAGCAACGCTGCCTCGACCGGCGCCCGCAGGCAGAACGACCGGATGTCAGCTGCCCGCAGGTTGCGCGCGTCCTGGATCTCCAGCGAGGGCGCTGGGCGCGTGCTGCGGGTTCGGCGGGGCCAGGACGGCATGGTGCGATTGTGCCGCACCTGCTGGTCGTCAACTTCATCTCCACCACCGGCGAGGCGGAGGAGGCGGACAACAAGACGCGCGCGGGTGAGCTCAGGCGAGCGTCACCGGGTTGAAGATGTCGGCCACTGCGAGCATCAGGCTCATCCCGACCAGCGCCACCAGCACCACGTAGGTCAGCGGCATCAGCTTGGCGGTGTCGGCGTGCCCCGGGTCCGGTCTGCCGAACAGCTGGGCCAGTCGACGCCGGGCGCCCTCGAACAGTGCCCCGGCGATGTGCCCGCCGTCCAGCGGCAGCAGCGGGATCATGTTGAACACGAACAGCGCCATGTTCAACGAGGCGAGCAGGGAGAGCAGGTCTGCGGCCCGTTCGGTCATGCCGTACTGGGCGGTGTCGATCGAGGCGATCTCCCCGGCGTACCGGCCCACGCCGATCAGCCCGACCACCCCGGGATCGCGCTCCCCGTCGCCGAAGGTGGACTTGGTGATCGAGACCAGCCGTTGCGGCAGGTGCAGCACCACGTCGACAGTGGAGACCAGCACGTTGCCGACGAAGGCGGGCACTTCGCTGACCGGCTGCTGGTACATCTCGTAGCTGGCGCCGATGCCCACATAGGGCTGCTCGGAGAGCACGGGGTCGCCGTTGTCATCGAGCACGTACTGGCCGTCGGAGACCTCCGGGCGCTCGGCCAGCTCCGGGGTCACGGTCAGCGTGAGCGTCTGGCCGTCCCGCTGCACCTGCACCGGGACCGGTTCGGTGCCGGTGGCCTCGATCCCGGCGGTCAGGTCCGCCCAGGAGCCCACCGGTGTCCCGTCCCAGGCGACGATCCGGTCCCCGGTCTGCAGCCCCGCCTGGGCCGCCGGGGAGATCGGGTCGGTGCCGGTACAGTCCCGGTCCGCGGTGGCCGGCAGCACACACTCGGCCACGGTGCCGAGCCGGTTGGAGGGAGTGGCCAGGCCGAAACCGGTGAGGATGATCGCGAACAGCACAGCGGAGATGATCAGGTTCACCACCGGACCGCCGAACATCACCGCAAGCTTGCGGGGGGTGGTCAGCTGGTAGAACGGCTTCTTGCCCTCCCCGGGGTGGATCTCGTCGGCGATCTCGGCGGTGGAGGCGGCCCGGGTGTCCTCGATCAGCGCGGTGACCGCACCGCGCAGCCCGGTGCGCCGGATGCGGTCCTCCGCCTGTGCGTCCGCGCTGCGCTCGTCCCGCCCCGGCGGGAACATCCCCACCATCCGCACGTAGCCGCCCAGCGGCAGCATCTTGATGCCGTACTCGGTCCCGCCCCGGCGAGTGGACCAGAGCGTCTTGCCGAAGCCGACGAAGTACTGGGAGACCTTGACCTTGAACAGCTTCGCCGGCAGCAGGTGACCAAGCTCGTGCAACGCGATGGACAGGATCAGTCCCACCGCGACGATCAGCACACCCACCCAGAAGTCCATGACCCCTCCAGCCTACGTCGCGTTCCTGACCGCCACCTGGGCGCGCTGCCGGGCCCAGGCGTCCGCGGTGAGCACATCGGTCAGGGTCAGTTCGGTGCTGGTGCGCCGCACCTCCGCCCCGGTGAGCACCCGCACCGGGGGGGACCCGAACGCCTGCAGCAGCGCCGACCTCGGTGAGGGCGGCTCGAAAAGCCGGCTCCGCGCCGTCGTCGGCGATCGCGACCTGCTCGGCTCCCACCTCCAGGACCTCCTCGGCGAGCAGCTCCACCTGCACGCCACCGGCGGCCAGTGCTTGCAGCCGGAACCGGTCCAGGTGGGCTCGGACCACCTCGACCGTCTGGTTGCCGATCGATCCGGTGGACCCCAGGATCGTGACCGCAGGGGTCATTCGACAGCCAGCAGCACGTCCACCGCCCGGTCCAGGAACGCGTCCACCGGACCCTCGGCGTAGGCGCGCGACCCGCGCGCGGCCGGGAAGGTTGCGCTGCGGAGCTGGCTGGCGGTCAGCGGAGCGCCGGCGTCGAAGTAGTCCACCAGCTTGTCCAGCACCGCATCCACTGCAGCAGCCTGGTAGCCGCGGCCACGGCGGGGCGGAGCGAACCGCTCCCCCGCCGGTCGCACCAGCCGTGGGTAGAGCGTGGTGGCCCGCTCGGCGACCTGCTCCATCCAGTGCTCCTGCCCGGCCACGGCGATGTGGTCCGCGCGGCGACGTTGCACGAACGCCGCCTCCAGCCGGTCCAGGGCCGCGTCCACGGCTGCCGGGTCGTACCCGCCGCGGGTCAGCTCGAAAGCGGCAGTACGCACGTCTCCGGCGTCCATCTCCTGGCTACCGTCCTCGTAGGCGCTGCGGGCGCGGTCGAAGAACTCTTCGACCTCCTGCCGGTCATACCCACTGCCCCAGCCCTTGACTGTGGGGAACAGGTCCGCCATCCGCCCTCGTCCTCTCGATCGGTCTGACTCTGCTGCACGTGGCTGCTGCGCCACTGCTGCTCCCGCTACTCCTGGGCGGCGAGCTGCCCGCACGCGCCGTCGATATCGCTGCCCCGGGTGTCCCGCACCGTGGTGGGGATGCCCGCAGACCGCAAGCGTGCCACGAACTCGGCCTCCACGTCCTTCTCGCTGGCCGTCCAGATCGACCCGGGGGTGGGGTTCAGCGGGATCGGGTTCACGTGCACCCAGCCGGTGCCGCGCTCGAGCAGCTCGGCGGCGAGCAGGTCGGCCCGCCAGGCATGGTCGTTCATGTCCTTGATCAGGGCGTACTCGATGCTCACCCGGCGCCCGGTGGCCTCGAAGTAGGCGCGCGCCGCATCCAGCGCCTCACCGACCGACCAGCGGGTGTTGATCGGCACCAGCTGGGAGCGCAGCTCGTCGTCCGGGGCGTGCAGGGACAGCGCCAGGGTGACCGGGATGGCCTCGGCGGTGAGCTTGCGGATGGCCGGCACCAGCCCGACCGTGGAGACGGTGATGTGCCGGGCGGACATGCCCAGGCCGTCCGGCGGTGGCGCGACCATCCGGCGCACCGCACCGATCACCGTCTTGTAGTTGGCCAGTGGCTCGCCCATGCCCATGAACACCACGTTGGTCAACCTGCGCTCGCCGCCAGCGAGCTCACCGTCACGGCACATCACCGCGGAGCGGCGCACCTGCTCGATCACCTCGGCGGTGGACAGGTTCCGGGTCAGGCCCTGCTGGCCGGTGGCGCAGAACGGGCAGGCCATCCCGCAGCCGGCCTGGCTGGAGACGCACAGGGTGGCCCGGCCCGGGTAGGCCATCAGCACCGACTCGACCTTCACGTCGTCGAACAGCGCCCAGAGCGTCTTGATCGTTCCGCCGTCGTCGGCGGTCAGCCGGCGGTGCTCACGGAGCAGGTCGGGCAGCAGCAGCTCAGCCATCTGCTTCCGCGCGGTGGCCGGGATGTCGGTCATCTGCTCCGGGTCGCGGGTGAGCCGGGCGAAGTAGTGTGTGGACAGCTGCTTGGCTCGGTAGCCGGGCTGACCCAGCTCGGCGAGCGCCTCGGCCCGCTCGGACAGGGTGAGGTCGGCCAGGTGCCGCGGCGGCTTCCCTCGCCGTGGCACGGCGAAGGACAGCTGCGGGCGGGACCCGGAGTCCGGGGCGTGGCCGGGTAGGACCTGGGGCTGAGAGCTCATCGTGGTGCCATTCTCACTCATGTCGGGGCCAGCACGAGCATCAGGGCGAACACCACCGGAGCGGCGAGCAGGATGGAGTCCACCCGGTCCAGGATGCCGCCGTGGCCGGGCAGCAGGGTGCCCATGTCCTTGATGCCCAGGTCGCGTTTGAGCATCGACTCGGCCAGGTCACCGACCACCGCACCGATCACCGCCGCCACCCCGAGCAGCGCGCCGATCCACCAGTCCAGCTCCAGCCCCCAGCGGGCGAAACCGATGCCGACCGCGACTGCCAGCACCAGGGACCCGGCGGCTCCTTCCCAGGACTTCTTCGGGCTGACGCTGGGGGCCATCGTGTGCCGTCCGAACAGCACCCCAGCGGTGTACCCGCCGGTGTCGTTGGCGACCACCAGGGCGATCAGCATCAGCACCCGCCACTGGCCGTCGTCGGCGGAGAGCATGATGGTCAGGAAACCGGCGAGGAACGGGATGTAGGCGGCGGCGAAGATGCCGGTGGTGGCCTCCCGCAGCGCCACCACCCCGCCACCGTCGACCACCCGCCAGACGAACACCCCGCCCGCGGTGAGCACGAACGCCACCAGCAGCGCTTCGATGCCGGCGGTGTAGGCGGAGACGAGCATCCCCACCGTGCCCACCGCCAGCGGCAGCAGCGGCAGGCGCACCTCCCGGGTGCGCAGGCTGCGGTCCAGCTCCCACAGCCCGCCGATGCAGGCCACGATCGCCAGCCCGAGGAAGGCCTCCTTGCGGAAGAACAACGAGGCCAGCAGCACCGCACCGAGGCCGAGACCCACGCCGATGGCGACCGGCAGGTTCCGCCCGGCGCGGGAAGCGGGTGCCGGTTCGGCGAGCAGCTCGCGCGGTTCGGCCTGCTCCGCCGGCCGGGCGGGCAGCTCGGCCTCCCCGAGCGGCATCTGGCCGGTGGTGACCACATCCGGTTGCCCGGCGAGCTCAGCCTCCAGCTGTGCTGCCCGTTCGGCGGCCCGGCGGGCCCGCCGCGAGGTCGCCGGAGTACCGTCGCCCGGTGCGGGCTGAGGTCTAGGGGTGTCAGCGGGCATGGGCGCCTCAGACCTCGAGGAGCTCTTTCTCCTTGCCGGCGAGCAGCGAGTCGATGATATCGGTGTGCTTCTTGGTCAGGCCGTCCAGCTCGGCCTGGGCGCGGGCGACCTCGTCCTCGCCGGCCTCACCGTCCTTGGCGATCCGGTCCAGCTCTTCCCGGGCCCGGCGGCGGATGCTGCGCACAGAGACCCGGGCGTCCTCCCCCTTCGCCTTGGCGAGCTTGACGTAGTCGCGGCGGCGCTCCTCGGTCAGAGTGGGCAGCACGACCCGGATGACGTTGCCGTCGTTGCCCGGGTTCACACCCAGGTCCGACTCCCGCAGCGCCTTCTCGATCGTGGTCATCGCTCCCTTGTCGTAGGGACCGATGAGCACGGTGCGGGCCTCCTGGATGGTGATCGAGGCGAGCTGCTGCAGCGGGGTAGGAGCACCGTAGTAGTCCACCTCGATCTTCTCGAACATACCGGCGTTGGCACGTCCGGAGCGGATACCGCTGAAGTCCTCACGGGCCACCTCGACGGCCTTGTCCATCTTCTCCTCGGCTTCGAGAAGGGTGTCGTCGATCACGCTTGCTCCTTGGTGGGTTCGGGGACTGGCTCGGACGTCACGATAGTTCCGATCTTCTCACCCCGGAGCGCTCCGGCCACGTTGCCGGGGGTGCCCATGCCGAACACGCGCATGGTCAGGTGGTTGTCGCGACACAGCGCCAGCGCGGTGGAGTCCACCACGCGCAGGTCGCGGCGGATGGCTTCCTCGAAGGTGAGGTGGTCGATGCGTACCGCGGTGGGATCGGTACGCGGGTCGGCGGTGTAGACCCCGTCCACGCCGTTCTTGCCCACGAGGACCTCCTCGCAGTGCGTCTCCAGGGCACGCTGGATCGCCACAGTGTCGGTGGAGAAGTACGGCATCCCGGCACCGGCGCCGAAGACCACGGCACGGCCCTTCTCCAGGTGCCGGATGGCACGCAGCGGGATGTACGGCTCGGCGACCTGGCCCATCGTGATCGCGGTCTGCACCCGGGTGCTCACCGAGGCCTTCTCCAGGAAGTCCTGCAGGGCCAGGCAGTTCATCACCGTGCCGAGCATGCCCATGTAGTCGGCGCGGGCGCGGTCCAGGCCGCGCTGGGAGAGCTCGGCACCGCGGAAGAAGTTGCCGCCGCCGACCACGATCGCCACCTGCACGCCGTCGTGCACGGCAGAGGCGATCTCCTTGGCGATGGCGGCGACCACGTCCGGGTCGAGTCCCACCGATCCGCCGCCGAACACCTCTCCGGAGAGCTTGAGCAGGACACGGCGTGCGCCGGGTGATGCGGTGGTCATCGGCTTCCTCCCAGAAACAAGCGGACGGCGGTGGTGCTGCGGTCAGGTCGGCGCACCTGCCGGGCGCGCCCCTGATGGTGATGGTACGGGTGTGGCTCCGGTCCGCGGGCGGACCGGAGCCACACCGGTGATGCCTCTCGGCTCAGGCGCCCACGCGGAACCGGGCGAAACCGGTGATCGTGCCACCGGCCTCGGTGACGATCTGGCCGACCGTCTTCTTCGGGTCCTTCGCGAACGGCTGGTCGAGCAGCACGACCTCCTTGAAGAAGCCGTTCAGCCGCCCCTCGATGATCTTCGGGAGCGCCTTCTCCGGCTTGTTCTCGTTGCGGGCGGTCTCCTCGGCGATCCGGCGCTCGTCGGCGACCTTCTCGGCAGGAACGTCCTCGCGGCTGAGGTAGCTCGGGGAGAACGCGGCGATGTGCATCGCCACGTCGCGGGCCACAGCGGCACCGGCCTCGTCGCTGGCCACCAGCACACCGACCTGCGGGGGCAGGTCCTTGTTCGTGCGGTGCAGGTACTCGCTCACCTTCTCGCCGGCAACGCGGGCGACGCGGCGGACCACGATCTTCTCGCCGAGGGTGGCGGCGGCGTCCTCGACGAGTGCCGCCACGGTGCCACCCTCGACCTCGGCCGCGAGCAGCGCCTCGGTGTCGGTCGCACCAGAGGCGACGGCTGCGGCCACGACCTGGTCGGCCAACGTGGTGAACACCTCGTTCTTCGCCACGAAGTCGGTCTCGGAGTTCACCTCGACCAGCACGCCGACCTGGCCGGCGCCGTCGGCGGTGATGGAGCTGGCCACCAGGCCGTCGGAGGCGGACCGGGCCTCGCGCTTGCTCACACCCCTCAGACCCTTGACCCGGATGATCTCCAGTGCCTTGGCCTGGTCGCCGTCGGCCTCGTCGAGGGCCTTCTTCACGTCGAGCATGCCGGCGCCGGTGCGCTCGCGCAGTGCCTTGATGTCAGCGGCGGTGTAGTTCGCCATCAATGATCCTCTCGCAGATCGGGTGGTGGTC
>DATGRZ010000373.1:0-3685 GCA_035303065.1 Ruania sp. | reverse complement strand
CGGCGACCTCGTGGACGCACCGCTGCCGGCGGAGGCGCAGGAGATGACCCTGGTGCAGATCGCCGCGTCGACCACCGGGATGATCAGCGAGCAGCAGCTGCAGGCTCTTTCCGAAGCGTTCGACGGCGGAGCCTGAGCGGCTCACGTTCCCGAGCGTTGGTGAATATGGGGTGCAGGGGCACAGCGTTGACTCGCTACGATCGAGAGGACCGATACCGACCCACACGGAGGAGCACGACCGTGCCCGACATCTCCCTGCTCATCGACGGAACACAACGATCGTTCCCGGCGGGCACTACGGGCACCGACCTGTTCGGCGAGGACCGCTCCGTGGTGGCGGTGCGCGTCGACGGCCAGCTCATGGACCTGGCCGCGGAGCTGCCGGTCGGCGGCGAGATCGAGTCCGTACGCATCGACTCCCCCGACGGGCTGAGCATCCTGCGACACTCCGCCGCGCACGTGCTCGCCCAGGCAGTGCAGCAGGTGGACCCGGACGCGAGGCTCGGCATCGGGCCGCCGATCACCGACGGCTTCTACTACGACTTCGACGTGGCCGAACCGTTCACCCCGGACCAGCTCAAGGCGCTGGAGAAGGCCATGCAGCGGATCGTCAAGGAGGGGCAGACCTTCCGCCGGCGGGTGGTCAGCGATGAGGAGGCCCGCGCTGAGCTGGCCACCGAGCCGTACAAGCTCGAGCTGATCGGGCTGAAAGGGTCCGGTGGGGACGCCGCCGAGGCTGCCGAGGGCGCCTCGGTGGAGGTCGGCGCCGGTGAGCTGACCATCTACGACAACGTGCGCCGCAACGGTGAGGTCGCCTGGAAGGACCTGTGCCGTGGGCCGCACCTGCCCTCCACCCGGCTGATCGGTAACGGGTTCTCCCTGATGCGCAGTGCAGCCGCCTACTGGCGGGGCAGCGAGAAGAACCCGCAGCTGCAGCGCATCTATGGCACCGCGTGGCCCACCAAGGACGAGCTGGTCGCCTACAAGGACCGGCTCGCTGAGGCGGAGCGGCGGGACCACCGCAAGCTGGGTGCGGAGCTCGACCTGTTCTCCTTCCCGGAGGAGATCGGTTCCGGTCTGCCGGTGTTCCACCCCAAGGGGGCGATGATCCGGATGGAGATGGAGGACTACTCCCGTCGGCGGCACGTGCAGGCCGGGTACTCCTTCGTCACCACCCCCCACATCACCAAGGCGAAGCTCTTCGAGACCTCCAAGCACCTGGAGTGGTATGCGGAGGGGATGTACCCGCCGATGCACGTGGACGAGGTCCGCGAGGGTGACGAGATCATCAAGCCCGGCCAGGACTACTACCTGAAGCCGATGAACTGTCCGATGCACAACCTGGTGTACTCCTCTCGGGGCCGGTCCTACCGGGAGCTGCCGCTGCGGCTGTTCGAGTTCGGCCACGTGTACCGGTACGAGAAGTCCGGGGTGGTGCACGGTCTGACCCGGGCACGCGGCTTCACCCAGGACGATGCGCACATCTACTGCACCAAGGAGCAGATGCGCGACGAGCTCGGCTCGCTGCTCACCTTCGTCCTGGACCTGCTCAAGGACTACGGCCTGGACGACTTCTACCTGGAGCTGTCCACCCGGGACCCGGAGAAGTCCGTGGGCGAGGAGGCCGCCTGGGAGGAGGCCACCCGGACGCTGGCCGAGGTGGCGACCGCCTCCGGGCTGGACCTGGTGCCGGACCCGGGCGGGGCAGCGTTCTACGGGCCGAAGATCTCTGTGCAGGCCAAGGACGCGATCGGCCGGACCTGGCAGCTGTCCACCATCCAGCTGGACTTCTTCGAACCGGAGCTGTTCGAGCTGGAGTACACCGCAGCAGACGGGTCGCGGCAACGGCCGGTGATGATCCACCGTGCGCTGTTCGGATCGATCGAACGCTTCTTCGGGGTGCTGCTGGAGCACTTCGCCGGTGCTTTCCCCCCGTGGCTCGCGCCGGTGCAGGTGCAGGCGGTGCCGGTGGCTGAGGCGTTCGAGGACTATCTCGGCGACGTGGTGGACAGGCTCCGCACCGCCGGGGTGCGTGCCGAGGTGGACACCTCCGACGACAGGTTCAACAAGAAGATCCGCACCGCCACGAAGCAGAAGGTACCGTTCATCCTGATCGCAGGAGGTGAGGACGCCGAAGCGGGAGCGGTCTCGTTCCGGTTCCGAGACGGTAGCCAGCGCAACGGGGTGCCGGTCCAGGAGGCGATCGAGACCATCACCGATGCGATCGCCTCCCGGGTACAGGTCTGAGCATGGAGAGCGCGGAGCAGCATCCGGCGGTCGCGGACGGGTACGACCGGCTGTGGACCCCGCACCGGATGGCCTACATCGACGGGGAGAACAAGCCCCCCGATGACGACGCCGGGCCGGGTTGTCCGTTCTGCGCAGCACCTGGGCAGCAGGACGAGCAGGCGCTCGTGGTCCGTCGCGGCGAGTCCTGCTACGTGGTGCTCAACCTCTATCCGTACAACCCGGGACACCTGCTCATCTGCCCGTACCGGCACGTCCCGGACCTGACCACCATGACCTCCGCGGAGCGCGCGGAGATGACCGAGCTGTCGGCAGCGGCGATGCGCACGCTGCAGCAGGTGAAGGCGTGCGACGGGTTCAACCTGGGCATGAACGCCGGTGCGGTGGCCGGTGCTGGCGTTGCCGGGCACGTGCACCAGCACGTGGTGCCCCGCTGGAGTGGCGACTCCAACTTCCTGCCGATCGTCGGTCATGCCCGTGCACTGCCGGAGCTGCTCGGTCAGACCCGCGCCGAGCTGGCCACCGGGTGGGTCGATGGTCCTCGGTAACCACGGGCGGGGTTTCACCGCGGCAGTGTTCGGGCCGCTGGCACACGTGCTGGTGCGGCTCCGGGTGAGCCCGAACCTGGTGACCGTGATCGGCACGGTCGCCACGAGTGCGGCCGCGTTGCTGCTGCTGCCTGCCGGGCACCTGGTCATCGGCGTGCTGGCCGTGCTGGTGCTCGCCTTCGCCGACTCGGTGGACGGGCTGATGGCACGGGAGCTAGGTCAGGAGAGCGCGTTCGGCGCCTACCTGGACTCCACGATGGACCGCATCACCGATGCCGCGATCTTCACTGCCCTGGGCCTGTACCTGCTCGGCCAGGACGAGCAGCGGTGGCAGGGGATCGGCCTTGCCATGGGGCTGGCGTGCGTGTTCTTCGGGATGCTCGTCTCCTACGCCCGCGCGCGGGCCGAGGGACTTGGGATCAGCGCGAAGGCCGGGATCGCCGAGCGGACGGACCGCCTCGTGTTTGCCGGTGTCGCGACGATGGCGGTGGGCCTGGGTGCACCGCCGGTGGTGCTCGTGGTGGCGCTCGCCCTCCTGGTGCTGGCGAACCTGATCACGGTGGTGCAACGCAGCCTCGTGGTCTACCGAGCATCCACCGAGCAGGAGCGGACATGAAGGCGCTCGACCCGGCCCGGTTCTTCATGGTGGCGTGGCGGGTGGTGCCCCGGCTGCCCAGGCCGGTAGCCCGCGGGATCTTCGACCTGGTGGCGCTCGTCGCGCACACGTTGCGCATCGGCGGGGTCCAGCAGCTCGAACGGAACCTGACCCGGTTGACCGAGGGGGTCCAGGGACGGCAGCTGCGCCGGCTGTCCAGGGCCGGGATGCGCTCCTACATGCGCTACTACTGCGAAGCCTTCCAGCTGCCCGGGATGACCGAGGAGGAGATCGA
>DATGRZ010000372.1:0-9198 GCA_035303065.1 Ruania sp. | reverse complement strand
GTTGCCGCGGCGCTCCTCGCTGTCGGCAGCGGCCAGCAGCCCAGCGACCTCGTCGACCAGGGCGGGATCGGCCATCGGATCGGCGCGCTGGCCCCACAGGTCCCAGAGCAGCAGCTCGTCCCCGTGCCGGTGCGCCACCTCACCGATCACGTAGGCGGCCACGATCGGTGCCCCGCGCAACGGGTCGTCCAGTGCGGGGTCCACACCGTACCGGGACACGTCCAGCTCACCGGCCCGGTACGCCAGCCACACCTCGGCTGCCGTCTGGAACGGGGAGGTGGGCCCGGTAGGCATGTCTGCCACGTCGAACGCGTCGGTGGAGCCGTCGGGCAGCTCCGGGTCGAACCGCACCCACCGGTCGCCGTCGAGACGCTCGACGACCACGTGGTCGTGGCCGAAGCCGGGGGTGAAGTAGCCGGCGAAACCGATCCGGGTGCGTGCCGGCAGGCCGTGCTCGCGCAGTGCGCCCACACAGAACAGGGAGTGGTCCCGGCAGCAGCCCTGCAGCCGGTCGGCCAGCGCACGCGGTCGGTCCAGCGGGGTGCGGTGGCGGTCCTGGTCGGTGGCCAGCTGGTCGGCCAGCCAGCGCAGGTTCACATCCTCCCGGGTGCTCTCCGGCAGTGCCGCGGCCTCACCGCGGTAGTGCGCGATCAGGTTCCGCGCCACGGCGGACACCGTCTCGGTGGCCGGGTCCAGGGTGCGCAGCAGATGGGCGTGCGGTCCCGGGTCGGTGTAGGTGGTGTGTGCTCGCCAGCGGTCGACGGCGGAGGGGACGCGGCGTAGGTCGGTCACAGAGGGTCCTCTCGGTAGGGCAGGGCGATGTCGGCCGCGTGCTTCGTGGGGTCCTCCGGCCAGGGCACCGGGTAGATCTCCCGCGGCGGGCCGGCCACCTCACCGTGGCGGCGCACCCAGTCGGTCACGGCGTCGTAGGCGTGCAGGATGCGGGGGTAGGAGCACTGCTCGGCGGTGATCGGCGCGTACGCCTCGGTGTGCGCCTCCTCGATCCGGATCGCGATCCGGTCGGCCGGTGGCACCAGTCCCTCGAACGGCACGCACACCTCCAGCGGTCCGTCGCTGTCCGGGGAGATGACGCCGTGGTAGACCGCCCACCACTCGTCGGTGGACGTGGCGCCATGGCGGGCCAGGTGCTCCCGGAGCCGGCGGGAGCTGTCGGTGAGCGTGGCCACCAGCTCGGCCTGCAGCACGCGGGTGGTGATGGTGGCCAGCGTGCGCTCGGCGATGCTGCGCACCTCCACTCCGAACGGCTCCGCCGGAGTGCGGCGCCACTGGTCGATCAGGTAGTCCACCGTGCCGCGACGGTGGGTGAGCAGCCGCTCCTGCTCCGTCCACCAACCGAGCAGCGCCTCGCTCGCGGCCACCGGGTCGGCGGTCGCGAGCAGGTCGACGATCTGTGCCAGCGGCATGTCCACGCTGCGCAGCAGGCTGATCTGCCGGGCGCGGTGCTCCTGCGCGGGGGAGTAGTAGCGGTAGCCGGTGCGCTCGTCGACGGCATCGGGCACCAGCAGCCCGGACTCGTCGTAGCGGCGCAACGCCTTCAACGACAGCCCGGTCCGCCTCGCGAACGCGCCGATGGTCAGGTGCTCGGTCACGGACCTGAGTCTGGTGCTTCCCCCGAGGGGAAGGTCAAGGAAACCCTCAGAACGTGTCCCGCAGCTGCCACGGCGGACTGTGCAGCAGGACCTCCAGCGCCCGGTCGGTGGCGGTGTCCCCACCGCTCAGGTGCCCCATCGCGCGCAGGTCCGCGCACGTGGACGCGCCCGCGAACAGCAGCGACAGCCCGCCCACGGTGAGCACCGGGCCACCCTCGGCAGGTGAGATCTGCTCGCACGCCAGCGCTCCGCCGTCGGCGGTGACCTGGTACGACCCCTCGACCAGGCCGAGCGGATCGGCAGCCACGGTGAACGACACCTGCCCGCTGCCCCGCGTGCCGCGGGCGGCCAACGCCGTCGGCAGGTCCAGCACCCGCAGCAGGTACGGCTCCTGGCTGACCACCTGCCAGTGCTTGGACGGCAGGAGGTGGCGGGCCACCTCCCCGGCGGGGGCGTGCAGCACCACCCGGTCCACCTTCATCGCCAGCGCCCCGGCCATCCGCCACAGCGCCCGGTAGGCGTCCGGGGTGTGGGCGACCAGCTCGGTGATCGTCAGCGTGCGCGCGGCAAGCCCGCCACGGTCCCAACCGGCGTAGCCGAGCAGCTCACCGTCGGCACCGGTGGCCAGGGTGATCGCATCGGTCCCGGTGAGCAGCTCCTCGTCGCTGCTCGCCAGCGCGCCGGTGCGGGTCAGCGGACCGTACCGTCTGCTGGCCCAGGCGGTGTAGCAGTCCCGCACTGCCGGCAGGTCCGCCAGGTCGGCCCGGCGCAGCCGCACCGGACCGCCCGGACGCACCGCAGCAGCCGCAGTGGCCGGTACCGCCACCTCGTCCACAGAGCTGACCAGCTCGAAACCCAGCCGCCGGTAGATCCCCGGCGCAGTGGCGAACAAGGTGGCGATCACGTCCCCGCGGCCCCGGGCCGCTCGGAGCAGCTCGACCAGCAGCGGATGGGTCAGCCCCTGACCGCGGTGCTCAGCGGCCACGGTCACCCCCGCCACCCCACAGGTGCGCAGCTGGCGACCATCGGCCCAGGTGGCCAGGTCGAGCGCCACCGCGCGGGCGGCGAGCTCCTCGCCGTGGAACGTACCGAGCGCGTGCGCACCCGGACTCGGCCACGGGCTCCCGGCCGGCGGCTCCGGGTCCGGGCGGTCCGCGTCCGGCATCCCGAACGCCTCTTGGCCGAGCCGGCGGGCGGCGGACCGGTCAGCGGTGTGCAGCTCGCGGGTGCAGTAGGTCATCGGCGTACAGCCTACGGCGACCGGTCGGCCCCCGGGGTCGACGACCACTCGCCAGGCCTACGGTCGTACAGCGGGTGTTGGGCCGGGCACCGCCGCCGGCGACCAGTAGTGTGGTCCGCGTGAGTAGCGAAGCCTCCGACACCCGCACCGACCGTGACTTCCCCGTCCCGGCCCCGCTGAGCGGTCACGGGCCGGCGCGCATCATCGCCATGTGCAACCAGAAGGGTGGGGTGGGCAAGACCACCACCACGATCAACCTGGGCGCTGCGCTGGCCGAGTACGGCCGCAAGGTCCTGATCGTGGACTTCGACCCGCAGGGCGCGGCTTCCGCCGGGCTGGGCGTGGCCGCGCACGAGCTGGACAACACCATCTACACCGAGCTGATGGCGGCCGAACCGGACTCCCACCGGGTGATCCACCCGACCGCCGTGGAGGGCATGGACCTGATCCCGGCGAACATCGACCTGTCCGCTGCTGAGGTGCAGCTGGTCGGTGAGGTGGCCCGGGAACAGGCGCTGGCCAGGGTGCTGCGCCCGATCACCGACGACTATGACGCGATCCTGATCGACTGCCAGCCGTCCCTCGGTCTGCTCACCATCAACGCCCTGACCGCCTCGCACGGGGTGATCGTGCCGCTGGAGACCGAGTTCTTCGCCCTGCGCGGGGTCGCGCTGCTGGTGGAGACGATCGACAAGGTCCGTTCCAGGCTGAACCCGAAGCTGCACACCGACGGCATCCTGGCCACCATGGTGGACCTGCGCACCCTGCACTCCCGGGAGGTGCTGGCCCGGGTGCGGGACCACTTCGGCGACGTGGTCTTCGACACGGTGATCACCCGGTCGGTGAAGTTCCCGGACGCGTCGGTGGCCACCGAGCCGATCACTTCCTTCGCCCCGAACCACCAGGGCGCCTACCACTACCGCAAGCTGGCTCGCGAGCTCGTCTACCGTGGCGACGTCGCCTGACCTGCCCGCCAGCCCTGCGGATCCGTCGACGGCGGAGCCCGGCCCGGTCTCGGCCGTCGCCACCGCCGAGCCTCAGGCCGCCGAGACGGTCTCCGACCGTCCGGTGTTCCAGGTGCGGCTGGAGAACTTCACCGGCCCGTTCGACCTGCTGCTCTCCCTGATCGCCAAGCACAAGATGGACGTCACCGAGGTGGCGCTGGCGGTGGTCACCGACGACTTCATCGCCCACATCCGCGGTCAGGAGGCCTGGGACCTGTCCCAGGCGAGCGAGTTCCTGGTGATCGCCGCCACCTTGCTGGACCTGAAGGCCGCTCGGCTGCTGCCGCGGGCGGACGTGGAGGATGCTGAGGACCTGGAGCTGCTGGAGGCCCGGGACCTGCTGTTCGCCCGGCTGCTGCAGTACCGGGCGTTCAAGCAGGCAGCGACCGACCTGGACACCGCCTGGCAGCGAGCCGGCCGGTCCTTCCCCCGGCAGGTGGCACTCGAACCTCGGTTGGCCGCGCTGCTGCCCGAGCTGGTGATGCAGGTCGGGCCGGAGGAGCTCGCCCAGCTCGCCGCCAAGGCACTCACCCCGCGTCCCGAACCTGCCGGCGTGGACGTCTCCCACCTGCACGCCCCGGTGGTCAGCGTCCGGGAGCAGGCCGCGCACATCGCCGGCCGGCTGCGCCGCCTGCGCCGCGCCTCGTTCCGCACCCTCACCGACGACGCCGGCTCCACCGCCGTGGTGGTGGCCCGGTTCCTCGCCCTGCTGGAGCTGTTCCGCCAAGGGGTGGTCGGCTTCGACCAGGCCGGACCGCTGGGCGACCTGAGCGTGCACTGGACCGGACCGGAGGACGAGGACGTCGAGGTGGGGGAGGCCTACGACGACTACGACGACAGCGGCGGCCAGCAGGAGACGGAGGAGACGTGAGCGGAGCGAGCGAGCCGCGCGAGCCGAACGAACCGAGTGAGCCCATCGAGCGGGACGAGCCCGCCGGGCCGGCGCTGCCGCAGTGGAGCGGTGATGAGCTGCTGGGCGCCGTGGAGGCGATCCTGATGGTCACCGAGACCCCGGTGTCCACCAGCCAGCTCGCCACAGTGCTGGGCGTTCCAGTGCCGGCAGTGGCCGAGGCGATCGCGGCGCTCGCCGAGGAGCTGGATGCCTCGGTGCGCCCTCGCGGGCTGGAGCTGCGGGAGGCCGGAGGAGGGTGGCGGTTCTACTCGGCCCCGGCGTTCGCCCCCGCCGTGGAGAAGTTCGTGCTCGACGGGCAGACCGCACGGCTCACCCAGGCGGCTCTGGAGACCCTGGCGGTGATCGCCTACCGGCAGCCGGTCTCCCGGGGCCGGATCTCCGCGATCCGCGGGGTGAACGTGGACTCGGTGGTGCGCACTCTGCTCACCCGCGGGCTCATCGAGGAGGCCGGCCAGGACGCCGAGGGCGGCGCCACGCTGTACCGCACCAGCAGCTACTTCCTGGAGCGTCTGGGGCTACGGGACCTGGACGACCTGCCGCCACTGGCTCCCTACCTACCGGACATCGACTCCCTCGAGGACATCGACGGGCTGAGCACGAGCGAAGGAGGATGAGGACGTGACCGCCGACCGTGACGTGCACGACCCGGACGGTATCCGGCTGCAGAAGGTGCTCGCTGGTGCCGGACTGGGCTCCCGCCGCGCCTGCGAACGTCTGATCAGTGCCGGCAAGGTCACCGTGGACGGGGTGCGGGTACGCGAGCTGGGGGTGCGCGTGGACCCCCGCACGGCCGTGATCCATGTGGACGGGCTGCGGCTGCAGCTGGACGAGAACGTGGTCACCCTCGCGCTGCACAAGCCCGCTGGCGTGTACTCCACGATGGCTGACGAGCAGGGCCGCCCGGACCTGTCCAGCTATGTCGCCGACCGCACCGAGCGGCTGTTCCACGTGGGTCGGTTGGACGCGGAGACCACCGGACTGATCCTGCTCACCAACGATGGTGAGCTCGCCCACCGGCTCAGCCACCCCTCCTACCAGGTCGCCAAGACCTATGTGGCCCAGGTCGCCGGCCGGGTGCCGCGCGGGCTGCGCCGCACCCTGCTGGACGGGGTCGAGCTCGACGACGGGCCGGTGGCCGCGGACGCCGTCACCATCCTGGAGACCAGCGCAGAGGCCTCCATCCTGGAGATCGTGCTGCACGAGGGCCGCAACCGGATCGTGCGGCGGCTGCTGGAGCACGTGGGCCACCCGGTCACCCGGCTCACCCGCACCCAGGTGGGTCCGGTCCGCCTGGGCACCCTCCGGCCCGGCCGCACCCGGGTGATCGGCGGTAAGGAGCTGGGTGCACTGATGTCCGCTGTCGGACTGTAGGCCAGGAGGATGGAGACACAAGCGGCGGACACTGCCGGCTTCTACCACCGGTGGGCCGAGCTGGAGGCCCACGGCAGCTCACCGACCTACGAACGGCTCGCCCACGCCGTCGCCGAGGACCCGACCACCCTGGCGTTCCTGCACACCCTGCCCCGGCCCAAGCGGCAACCGAACCTGCTCTTCGGCGCGCTGCGCTGGTTCGGCGCACCCATCGACGACCCGGACGCGACCCTCGCGTTCTTGGGCGCACGTGCTGAGGCTCTGCGTGCACTGATGCTCAGCCGCGCCACGCAGACCAACGAGGCCGCCCGGTGCGCTGTGCTGCTGCCGGCCCTGGCGCTGCTGCCCGAGCCGCTGGCAGTGCTCGAGCTGGGCGCCAGCGCGGGCCTGTGCCTGCTGCTGGACGCCTGGGCGTATGAGTGGATCGACGAGAACGACGACGTCACCCGGCTGGGCACCGGGGGAGTGCGGCTGCGTACCCGGACGGCGGGTCCGGTGCCGCTACCGGACCAGCTGCCCGCGATCGTCGCCCGGCTCGGCCTGGACGCCCACCCGGTGGACGTCCTGGACGCCGGCGACCGGCGGTGGCTGGAGTGCCTGGTATGGCCGGAGCACACCGACCGGGCCGCACTGCTGCACGCCGCCCTGGACCGGGCGGCGGCCACCCCGCCACCGGTGACGCAGGGACTCTTCCCCGCCGACGTCCCCGCAGCGGTGGCCCGGCTGCGGCAGTTCGAACCGGAGGCCACCGTGGTGGTGCTGCACAGCGCGGCCGCGGCATACCTGGGAACCGAGCAGCGCGCCGAGCTCACCCGCACGCTCGCCGAGCTGGGCACCCACCGCCTCGGCCTGGAGGGCCTGGAGGTGAGCGCCGAGCTGGCCGTGCGCGACCTGCCGGAGCAAGCCCCCGGCCGGTTCGTGCTCAGCCTGGACGGCCGTGCCCTGGCCACCGCGCACCCGCACGGGCGGGACCTGCACTGGTTTGCCGGCGCCGCGCACGCGCGGTGACGATGCGCCGGTACAGTGGTCGCTCGTGACCAGGCAGGAGCAGCAGTGACCGCCGAGGCGGCCGACGTGACGGCCACCACCGGCCCGGTGCACATCGTCGGCACCGGACTTCTGGGCACCTCCATCGCACTCGCGCTCACCGCCCGCGACGTGCCGGTCACCCTCACCGACACCTCACCCTCGGCGCTGGCCCTCTCCCGCGACCTGGGCGCCGGCAGCATCGCCGCACCTGAGGACCCGGAGCCGGCACTGGTGGTGGTGGCCGTACCGCCAGACGTGACCGCCGACCTGGTCGCCGCCCAGCTGCAGGCCCACCCGCACGCGGTGGTCACCGACGTCGCCAGCGTGAAGGGCATCGTCCTGGCGGAGCTCACCGAGATCGCCGGCACAGAGGCCGCCGTGGACCTGACCCGCTACGTCGGCTCCCACCCGATGGCCGGTCGGGAACGCTCCGGTGCCGGTGCCGCCTCGGCCGACCTCTTCCTCGGCCGGCCATGGGTGGTGGCCGCGCACGGAGGGTCTGCGGCAGCCGCGGTGCTGGCGGTGCGCACCCTCGCCGTCGACCTGGGCGCCGCCGTCGTCTCGATGGACCCGGCCGAGCACGACGACGCCGTCGCCGCAGTCTCCCACCTGCCGCAGCTGATGTCCTCCCTCACCGCCGCCCAGCTCGTCGACACCCCGGAGTCCGCACTCACCCTGGCCGGGCAGGGGCTGCGGGACGTCACCCGGATCGCCGCCTCCGACCCCAGGCTGTGGTCGGCGATCCTCACCGGGAACGCCGCTGCAGTGCTGGACCTGCTGCGCGGCGTGCGCACCGGGCTGGACGAGCTTGTCCAGGCGCTGACCACGGCCGCCGAGCACGGACCGCTGGCCCGCGGCGCAGCGGCGGGCCTGTCCGCGGTGATCGGCGCCGGGAACGAGGGGGTGGCCAAGGTACCCGGCAAGCACGGCGGCACCCGCAAGCGGTACGCCGAGGTGAGCGTGCTGGTGCCGGACGAGCCGGGTGAGCTGGGCCGGCTGTTCTCCGAGGTGGGCGAGATCGGCGTGAACATCGAGGACTTCCAGATGGAGCACTCCCCGAAGCAGAAGGTAGGGATGGCGATCGTGTCGGTGATGCCCACCGCAGCGGCAAGGCTCGAGACCGCGCTGGAGGAGCGCGGCTGGCGGGTGGTGGCACAGTGACCCCCCTGGTCGTGGCCATCGACGGCCCCAGCGGCACCGGCAAGTCCACGATCAGCCGGCGGCTCGCGAGTGAGCTGGGGCTGGCCTACCTGGACACCGGTGCCATGTACCGGGTGGCGACCTGGTGGTGCCTGCACCTGGGACTGGACCTGACCGACCACGAGGCGGTCGCCGAGGCCGTGCGGACCATCCCGATGGAGATCGGGACCGACCCTGCCCACCCGACGTTCGCCGTCGACGGACAGGACGTGTCGGGCGAGATCCGCAGCACCCGGATCTCCGCAGCGGTCTCCGCAGTGGCCACCAACCTGGGCGTGCGGCCCGAGCTGCAGCGGCGCCAGCGGGAGGCGATCGCGGCCGAGCTGCGCCCTGGTTCGTTCAGCCAGGGCCGGGGGGTGATTGCCGAGGGGCGGGACATCACCACCGTGGTCGCACCCGAGGCGCCGGTACGGATCCTGCTGCTCGCCGACGCCCATGCCCGGCTGGAACGGCGCGCCCGGGAGCTGCACGGCACTGCAGACGCTGAGGCGATCGCCGCCACCCGGGACCAGGTGGAGCGCCGGGACGCGGACGACTCCACTGTCTCCAACTTCACCACCGCCGCCGACGGTGTGGTCACCGTGGACACCTCGACCCTCACCCTGGACGAAGCGGTGGCCACGGTGCGGGCCGTGATCACCGCGGCCGACGAGAGCCCCCGCACGCAGGAGCAGCAGTGAGCGCACCCGAGCAGAAGGCGTCCCCGGGACAGTCGATCACCCCGGAGGCGATCAAGCGCTGGGGACCCACCTGGTCGCGCCGGGTGGGCTGGCTCCTGGCCCGCGGGTTCTGGAACACCCGCGTGGTCGGCGCGGACCGGATACCGCGTAC
>DATGRZ010000371.1:0-2652 GCA_035303065.1 Ruania sp. | reverse complement strand
GCGTCCCGGGAGTCGTTGGCGTGCACCAGGTCGATACGGCCGGTGGCGGCCAGGACCCGCGGCACCAGTCCCGCCAGCGGTTCTCCACCGGCGTAGGCGTGGCAGGTGTCCAGGCAGAAGCCGACGGCGTCTCCTCCGTCGGCGCTGCGCACCGCCTCCCACAGGCGGGTCAGCTTGGCTACGCCCCGGGCCATCGCCTTCTTTCCGCCGGCAGTGTTCTCGATGAAGATCGGGACCTTCGCCTCCAGCTGGTCGACCGCCTTGCGCCAGTTGTCGAAGCCGACCTCCTCCTCGTCCTCGGCGAGCACGTGGCCGCCATGCACCACCACACCGATCGCACCGACCTCGGCAGCGGCGTCGACCTGCTTCTGCAGCAGCTTGCGGCTGGGGATGCGGATCCGGTTGTTCGTGGTGGCCACGTTCAGCACGTACGGGGCGTGCACCACCAGGGTGATGCCGGCCTCGGCGGCGGCCTCCTTCAACGCCCGCGCGCCGCCCGGATAGCGCACCTCCGGCCCCTTCCACCCCTGCGGGTCGCCGAGAAAGATCTGCGCTGCGTCCGCACCGCGCTCACGCGCCTGCGCGATCGGGTCGGACTGGTCCACGTGGGCTCCGATCACTGCCATGGTTCGAGCGTATCGAAGCCGCGGCGCCGTGCCGATGGATGCACGTGCCCACCTGGTTCGGCACCGGCTGAACCACCCCCTGCTCCTCGATGCCCGCGTCGGGCGGGCGGGCCGGGCAGAAAATGCCTTGGCCCAACCGCCGCACCGGATCTACTGTGGCAGGTACACGGGAAAGGAGGTGATCCGAGAGTGAATTCTTATCGGACGCGTGAGGTGACTGTCCGCTAGTCGCCCGTCAGTACCACGGACGGACCGCCGTCTCGAGGGTGCAGGGCACCAGCGAGAACCCGGCAGTCACCGCAGAGCCCGCGGGATGCGCCCCTCGTCCAGTGCGCCGCTCGGCCAGGCCGAGCACCCGCGGGCTCACCCGTGCCTGCATCCGCTCGATCGGTGAACCGGGCGCCGGCGGTGCTGCCGGTGCCGGGGTGCACCGGTCAGCTGAGGCTCCACACGAGCAGCCCGACCAGCGCGACCAGGGCGATCACGGCCAGGGTGGCAACCAGGGTGACCCCGAAGACCCTGCCGTAGGTCCAGCCCTTGGCGTCCACGCCGTAGGACTTCAGCCGTTCGATCCACCACAACGGGGCGGGCACGGCAGCGGTCGCCATCCGCTCGTTGTACTGCTCCACCGACTCCCACGGCTCCGGGCTGGGGAGCGCCGCATCTGGGTTCACTGCCACCTTCGTCTGTCCGGCGCAGAGGGTGAGCCGGCCCGGGTTGCCCGGCCAGTACCGCGCCCTGGTGATCTCGCTGGCGGCAGCGTCGAAGACCACCTGGTCGCCGGCTGGGTTGCCGGTCGGGTCCAGGTCCAGCACCCGGATCCGGTCCTGCGCGGTCCACTCGATGCGGGCGGGGGTGGTCTGGAACACGGTGATGCCGGTGCTCCGCTGCAGGTTGAGCTTGATGGCCTGCGGGCCGGTGCCGGGCATGCTCACGAATGGTCTCCTCACTGACAGTCTGCGGCGGCAAGACTATCTGCTCCCCTACTCCCGGCCCGTTCCCCAACCCCCCGGTTGAATCCATTCAGGCGATACTTCCCGCGCCAGGACGTGCTCTGCGGTATCGCCTCCGCGGAGCGGGTATCGCCCGCGCTCGAGCGAGCGGACCGGTGGTGAGCTCGCACCCGGGGGCCTCTATAGAGTGCAGTCATGCCCGAGGGTCACACCATCCACGCGCTCGCCGCGCGGCTGGACCGGGCCTTCGCAGGCCACGCGGTGCGCGCAAGCAGCCCGCAGGGCCGGTTCGCTGAGGGTGCTGCTCTGCTCGACGGGCAGGCGCTGCTCGGTTCCCAGGCCTGGGGCAAGCATCTGTTCTGCGAGTTCGACGCGGACCGGTGGCTGCACGTGCACCTGGGCCTGATCGGCGTGTTCCCGGTGGTCCCGCTGCCGATGGAGCTGCATGGGGTGGAACCGGAGCAGGTGCCGGTGACCGGTGCGGTCCGCCTGCGGTTGCTGAACCAGACGCACGTGGCCGACCTACGCGGGCCGATGACCTGCGCGGTGCGCACACCGGAGGAGGTCGCCGCGGTGGAGGCGCGGCTGGGTCCGGACCCGCTGCGTCCGGACGCCGATCCGGGGACCGGGTGGGACCGGGTGCGTCGCAGCCGCAAGCCGGTGGCCGAGCTGCTGATGGACCAGCAGGTGCTCGCCGGGGTGGGCAACGTGTACCGCTGCGAGGTGCTGTTCGCCCGCCGGGTGGATCCGTACCGGCCCGGGCGGGAGCTGCGAGAGTCCACCTGGCTGAGCCTGTGGCAGGACCTGGTCGAGCTGATGCCGCTCGGAGTGGCGTTCGGGCAGATCCTCACCATGGACGACCAGGTCGCCGATGCCCGCGCGGAGATCGCCGCCGGCGGCGTGGAGCAGTACACCGCCTCGCTCACCGGCGAGCGGCTGGGCGAACGCTTCGAACGGCGGTTCTTCGTCTACCAGCGCACCGGAGAGCCGTGCCGGCAATGCGGGTCGCGGGTGCGCTCTGCGCCACTGGCCGGGCGCACGCTCTACTGGTGCGGACGGTGCCAGCGGCGGCG
>DATGRZ010000370.1:0-10367 GCA_035303065.1 Ruania sp. | reverse complement strand
CTCACAGGCCGGCCAGCCGTGCTTCACCGCGGGCGGAGAGCTGGTCGCGCAGCCGGGCGGCCTCGGCCTCGGGCAGTCCGGGGATCGAGGCGTCGGACTGGGCCGAGGCGGTGTGCAGCTGCACCTGTGCGATCCCGCGGGAACGGGCCACCGGCCCGGCCTGCACCTCCACGTACTGCATCCGGCCGTAGGGCACCACCACGAGCGAGCGGAACATCACGCCCTTGCGGATGAGCAGGTCCTCGTCCAGCTCGGCGTAGCCGATGGCGCGGACCTGGCGGGGCACCAGCCAGAGCACCCAGACCAGCAGCAGCGCCAGCACCACGGGCGCGATCCACACCCAGCTGCCGAAGATGACCGCCAGCACGAGGCCGGCGAGCAGCGGCAGGCCGAGCGCGATGGCGGCGATCGTCACCCGCACGGGAGCGAGCTTGGGTGAGACGGGCCGCCAGGTGGTCCCGTCCAGGTCGAACGCTGCATCGGAGTCCATCCCCCCATTCTTGCCGACACGGTGGGTGGGTGCGTCAACTGTGCGGCGGACTTCCGCGGTAGGGCCACGAACACGCGGGCGAACCAGGCAGCCGGGCTGGACCGGCAGTCAGGCGGTGGTGCCGGAATGATGGTCGCCGGAGTCCTCGTCCTCGTCCTCGGGCGGCACCCGGCAGAAGTGCTGGGTGAGCATGCCCGCGGCACCGAGCGCAGCGGCTGCCACCAACGCGGCGAGCGCCCGCAGGGCCTGTGCGCGCGGTTCGGGGGCGTCCCACCGGGGCAGGGCCAGGCCCAGCTGGGCGAGCAGATAGCCGACATGGATGGCGGCGGTGACCGCGGCTGCCTGGCCGAGCACCAGCACGCGGCTGGCACCCACCGGGTCATCGAGCGTCTGCCCCCGCACGTCGCGGCGCACCCGCAGGCCGAACACCAGCACCAGCGCGGCCAGGGCAAGCAGCACCCCGGCAAGCAGCACCGGCACGGTCACCGGCACATGGCCGCGGGTGGTCCACCAGCGCAGCCCGACGGCGGAGAGTGTGCCCACGACGATCGTGACCGCACCCAGCGTGGACCAGCGCAGCCGGGTCATCAGGTGTCGGGGTCGCGGCGCAACGGTTGCCACTTCGGCGCCAGTCGGGGCGTCTCGCTCTCCTCCTGCGGCACCGCCCAGGGCAGGTCCGGCTCGGACCGAGAGCCGGAGTCGTCGGATCCGGAGTCGAACCAGTCCCGCTCCACCGGGTCCGGGTCGGCGGTCTCCGCCGGCTCCTCGAAGTCCGCGCCGGACGGTTCGGACGCAGCGCCCGCCAGGTCCGACCCACCCTCGCTGTGCGCCGAGACGTCCGGTTCCTCCATCGGCTGACCCGCTGGCGGTTCCGGAGCGACCGGGGGCGGGAAGCTGGCACGGCCCGGCCTGCTGACCGGCGCCACCGCTGCCGGTGGCGGGTCCTCGGGCTCGTCGTCACCACGAGCGAGCAGCTCGAGGTCCTCCAGGCTCTCCGCACCGGCCGGCTCTGCGGCCTCCGCTGCGCCCTCGTCCTCCGCGACCGGCTCTGCGGCCTCCGCTGCAGCCCCCGATACCCCGGCGGGTTCCGCATCCGCAGCAGGTTCCGCTGCGGGCGGTGGTCCTGCCGCCGGTGGCTCGGGTGCCGGCCCGGGCCGGACGGGCTCCTCCAGCCAGTCCAGCGCCAGCCAACGCACCCCGCCTCGGTCGGGGGCGGTCTCGGCGAGCGAGGCCACCGGACCACCGCCCAGGCCGGGCAGGAAGGCATCCGGGTCGGCCTGCGCCCAGGGCACCAGCACGAACGCGCGCTCGCTGGCGCGCGGGTGCGGCAGCGAGAGCTCGGGATCGGTGGAGGTGACCCCGTCGTAGACGATCAGGTCCAGGTCGAGGGTGCGTTCCCCCCAGGTCACCGTCCGGCGCCGCCCGTAGGCGTTCTCCAGGTCCTGCAACGACTCCAGCAGCGCCATCGGCGCCAGCGTGGTGGCGGCGAGCACGACGGCGTTCAGGAAGTCTGGCTGGGCCACGGCGTCGGGGGCGAGTACCGGGGCGGTACGCGCCAGCGGGGAGACCTCCTGGACAGTCAGGCCCGGCAGCGAGCGAAGATCGGCGACCACCGCCCGCAGCGTGGCGCGTACGTCGCCGATGTTCCCACCCAGGGCGATGACCACCGGGGTCGGCTCCTCTGGGGCGGTATGCAGGTCCGGTGCTGCCACCGCCGGTTCCGGTTCGGCAGCTTCCGGCTCAGGCTCGGCAACCGCCGGTGCGGGTGGTGGTACCACTGCCGGCATCACCGCCGGCGCTGCCTCGGCGACCGCTGGTTCTTCCGGTGCCGCTGCACCGAGCGCGGGCAGCTCGTCGCCGCGGGTCCGGTTGATGGTCACCTCGACGTCGGTGAACGGCACCCCGACCGGAGCCTCAGGCTTGTGCACCGTGACGGTGACCGCCTGCACCGACTCGTGAGCCAGCGCCACCCCGGCGATCCGCCCAGCCAGGGTCTCGATCAGGTCGACCGGGTCTCCCTCGATCACCGCGACCACCTGCTGGGCGACCTCGGCGTAGTCGACCGTGCGGGACAGGTCGTCGCCGAGTGCCGCAGCACGGGTGTCCACGGCCAGCACCAGGTCGGCGAGGAACGGCTGACCGTCGCGGCGCTCCTCCGCCAGCACACCGTGGTGACCGATCCCGCCCAATCCGGTGAGCCGGATCTGGTCGAGGTTCCCGGCAGCGTCTGCCCCGTGGGCCCCGGCCGGCGGGGCGGCATGTGCTGCCCGGCTCGTGGTCAGCGGGCCCTCGCGACCCGCCGCGCCCTCTGCCCTGGGTGTCTCATCGCTCATTCTCTGCCTCCCGCCATGCCTGGGCCACCCGGATGGCGTCGACGCTACCGGCCACATCGTGCACCCGCACCGCCCACACGCCCTTGACGGCGGCCAGCGCGCTCACTGCGGCGGTGGCCCGGTCTCGGAACGCCGGCAACGACTCCGAGCCGGCCTCGGCCAGCAGCTGACCGAGGAACCGCTTCCGGGACGCGCCGATCAGCACCGGGCGACCCAGGGCGACCAGCTGGTCCAGGTCTGCGAGCAGCCGCCAGTTGTGCTCAGCGTCCTTGGCGAAGCCCAGACCCGGGTCGAGCACGATCTGCTCAGTACGGACCCCGTCGGCCCGCAGCGCCTGCACCCGGTCACCAAGCTCGGCGAGCACCTCTTCGGTGACGTCGGTGTACACCGCACGACCGGTCATCACATCGGAGTGGCCACGCCAGTGCGAGACCACGTACCGGCTGCCCCGCTCGGCGATCACCGCGGGCATGTCCGCATCGGCCTGCCCGCCGGAGACGTCGTTGATCACGCTGGCCCCGGCGGCCAGTGCCGCATCGGCTACGGCAGCGCGCATCGTGTCCACGCTCACCTGGGCGCCTCCGGCGACCAGCGCCTGGACCACCGGCAGCACCCGGTCGATCTCCTCGGCCTGCGCCACTCGCTGCGCACCGGGCCGGGTGGACTCACCACCGACGTCCACGATGTCCGCACCCTGCTCCCGCAGTGTGCGCCCGTGTGCGATGGCGACGTCGGTCTCGAACCACTGGCCGCCGTCGCTGAAGGAGTCGGGGGTCACGTTGACCACCCCCATCACCAGCGTCCTCGAGCTCACCCGACCACCCTATCCGCGTCGGCCCGCTCAGCTCCGGGCGATGAGGCTCATCGCCTCGGCCCGGGTGGCGCTGTTGCGCATCATGCCGCGGACGGCGGAGGTCACCGTGCGGGACCCCGGTTTGCGCACTCCGCGCATGGACATGCACAGGTGCTCGCACTCCACCACGACGATCACGCCGCGGGCGTCCAGCAATCGCACCAGCGCATCGGCGACCTGGGTGGTGAGCCGCTCCTGGACCTGCGGGCGCTTGGCGTAGACGTCCACCAGTCGGGCGAGCTTGCTCAGCCCGGTCACCGTCCCGGCAGCCGAGGGGATGTAGCCGACATGCGCCACCCCGTGGAACGGCAGCAGGTGGTGCTCACAGGTGGAGTAGACCTCGATGTCCCGGACGATCACCATCTCTTCGTGATCGATGTCGAAGAAGGTCTGCACCACGTCCTCGGGGTCCTGGCGCAGCCCGGCGAAGATCTCTGCGAAGGCACGGGCCATCCGCGCCGGGGTGTCCCGCAGACCCGGCCGGTCCGGGTCCTCCCCCACCGAGCGGAGCAGGTCGCGCACGGCCTGCTCGACCCCGGCGGAGTCGTAGGCGCGCTCGACGGCGCCGTCCGGGGCGCCGGCGTCTCGTTCCCTGGTGGGCAAGTGGTCGGTCACCGGTGCTCCTGAGGTCCTGGCTCGTCCGGTCCCTGCTCGCCCGGTCCCGGCGCACCCTGCTGCGGCTCACCCGGAGTCGCACCGCCCGGGTGCGGCCAGCCCTGGGCGGGGGTGCTGCCCGGGTGCGCCCCGCCGTCGTGCGGAACCTGACCAGGGTGCGCCCCGCCGTCGGCGGTCTGGTCGTACAGACCCGTGCCCTGGGTGCGCGGACCCGCGGCCTGGTCATACGGGCCGACGACCGGCTCCTCCTGCGGACGGTGCGTGCCAGGCGCCGGCTCCCCGCCCGGCGCCACCGGGCCGGTGGTCGTGTCGTCGCCGGCCGCTGCCGCCTGGTCCTGCGGCGCCATCGGACCCTGCCCCTGGGCGCGCTCCACCGGGGTCTGCACCGGTGGGAGGTCGCTGACCGGACGGTCCTCGCTGGACAGCCACACCGGGCGCGGATCCCGCTTGACCACCGAGGCGAACACCTCGGCCAGCTCGGCCTGGTTCAACGTCTCCCGCTCCAGCAGCTCGCTGGCGAGGTTGTCCAGCACCTGCCGGTAGTCGTTCAGGATCTGCCAGGCCTCGTCGTGCGCAGAGTCGATCAGCCGGCGCACCTCCTCGTCCACCAGCCCGGCGACGTCCTCGGAGTACTCCCGCGGGTGGCCCATGTCCCGGCCGAGGAACACTTCCGAGTCCGGGGTGCCGAGCCGGATCGCACCGACCCGTTCGCTCATCCCGAACTCCTTGACCATCTTCCGGGCGGTGGCGGTGGCCTTCTCGATGTCGTTCGAGGCACCGGTGGTCGGGTCGTGGAAGACGATCTCCTCGGCGACCCGACCGCCCATCGCGTAGGCCAGCTGGTCGAGCAGCTCGTTACGGGTGGTGGAGTACTTGTCCTCGGCGGGCATCACCATCGTGTACCCGAGCGCACGTCCACGCGGCAGGATCGTCACCTTGGTGACCGGGTCGGTGTACCGCAGCGCCGCCGCCACCAGCGCGTGCCCACCCTCGTGGTAGGCAGTGAGCTTGCGCTCCTTCTCGTTCATCACCCGGGTCTTCTTCTGCGGACCGGCGATCACCCGGTCGATGGCCTCGTCCAGCTCCCAGTTGCCGATCACCGTGCCGTTCTGCCGGGCGGTGAGCAGCGCGGCCTCGTTCAGCGCGTTCGCCAGGTCGGCGCCGGTGAAGCCGGGGGTGCGCTTGGCGATCGCGTGCAGGTCCACGTCCGGGGCCATCGGCTTGCCCTGGGAGTGCACCTTCAGGATCGCCTCACGGCCCTTCAGGTCCGGGGACTCCACCGCGATCTGCCGGTCGAACCGGCCGGGACGCAGCAGCGCGGGGTCGAGGATGTCCGGCCGGTTGGTGGCGGCGATCAGGATCACGTTGGTGTTCGCGTCGAACCCGTCCATCTCCACCAGGAGCTGGTTCAGGGTCTGCTCGCGCTCGTCGTGCCCGCCGCCGAGCCCCGCGCCGCGCTGACGGCCGACCGCGTCGATCTCGTCGACGAAGATGATCGCCGGGGCGTTGTTCTTCGCCTGCTCGAACAGGTCGCGCACGCGGGAAGCACCCACACCCACGAACATCTCCACGAAGTCCGATCCGGAGATGGAGTAGAACGGCACCCCGGCCTCACCGGCCACCGAGCGGGCCATCAGGGTCTTACCGGTACCGGGCGGGCCGTAGAGCAGCACACCCTTGGGGATCTTCGCCCCGACCGCCTGGAACCGGGACGGGTCGGCGAGGAAGTCCTTGATCTCCTCCAGCTCCTCGACCGCCTCGTCCACCCCGGCCACGTCCGCGAAGGTGACCTTCGGCGTCTCCTTGGTGACCTGCTTGGCCTTCGACTTGCCGAAGTTCATCATCCGGGAGTTGCCGCCCTGCATCCGCGACATGATGAACCAGAACACACCCACCAGCAGCAGCACGGTGAGCATGGTCATCAGCAGGCTGGACCACCACGGAGTCTGCGGCACCACCGAGTTGTAGCCGCCGGAGGGGTCGTTCTCGGCGATCGCGTCGGCCACGGTGCTGGCCTGCGGAGCCACGTAGTAGAACTCCACCTGCTGGCCGTAGTCCGTGCCGTCCTCGGCGACGTAGTCCTCGGTCAGGGTGAGGTTCACCCGCTGGTAGCCATCGGTGATCTCCGCCTGCTCCACCGTGTCCCCACGGAGCAGCTCCAGACCGGCGGAGGTGTCGATCTCGCGCACACCGCCGCCGCTCATGAGCTGGAAACTCACGATGATCACGATGATCGGGATGAGGATCCAGATCAGCGGACCGCGCAGCAACTTCTTCAGATTCATCGGCTGATCCCGGTAGCCGGGGTCCCTCCTGCTAGCAGTTCCTCCGGTGACGCTATACGACGCGGCAGGGAAATCACGTACGTGTTCGCGCAGGGCATGAGCACACCACCCCTCAGCGCTGGTACACGTGCGGGGCGAGCGTGCCCACGAACGGCAGGTTGCGGTACCGGCCGGCATAGTCCAGGCCGTAGCCGACCACGAACTCGCTGGGCACGTCGAAGCCGATGTAGCGCACGTCCACCTCGACCTTGGCCGACTCCGGCTTGCGCAGCAGCGTGGCCACCTCCACCGAGGCGGGGTTGCGGCTGCGCAGGTTCGCCACCAGCCAGGACAGGGTCAGGCCGGAGTCGATGATGTCCTCCACGACGAGCACGTGCCGGCCGTCGATGTCGGTGTCCAGGTCCTTGAGGATGCGCACCACCCCGGAGGACTTCGTGCCCGACCCGTAGGAGGAGACCGCCATCCAGTCCATCGTCAGCTCGGTGTGCATCCGCCGGGACAGGTCGGCCATGATCATCACGGCACCCTTGAGCACACCGACGAGCAGCACCTCGCGGCCGGCGTAGTCGGTGTCGATCTGCGCGGCCATCTCACCGACGCGGGCAGTGATCTGCTCCTCGGTGATCAGGACCTTCTCCAGGTCCGAGCCCATATCGGTGGCGTCCACTCACTTCTCCTGGTCGACGGTGGAGTCTGGGCGCCCGCCACCGGTCCGGGCCGACGGAGCCGCGCGCAGCACAAGCCTGCCACATTCTCGCACCGCCTCGAGTGCGCCGGGCAGGTGCAGCGGTCCCTGCCCGCGGAAGTCGGTGAGCAGGGAGTCCAGTGCGCGGACGTGCACCGCAGCCAGAGCGCCCGGCGTGCTGCCGGCAGCCAGGGCCGCCCGGTGCAGCACCCGCCGGCGCAGCGCGGGTGGTTCGTCGGTGAGGGCGGCGATGCTCAGCTGTACGTGGTCCGGCCCGCTGACGACCTGGGCGCGCTGGCGAAGCTCGTCCGCGAGGACGTCGAGCAGGTCGGCATCGTCGCGGGCCAGCTGTGCAGTGCGGGCCAGGGCTGCGGGCACCCCGGGGCCGAGCGCCTCGGTGAGCGCCGGCAGCACCCGGTGCCGGAGGGCTACCCGGGGCAGCGGCCCGCCGGTGGCCTTCTGCCACGGCCCGTCGACGGCGTTGGTCGGGTCGTACCAGACCGGCAGGTCGACCGCGGTGCAGACCGCCTCGGTGTCGGTGCGGGTGATGCCCAGCAGCGGGCGCCAGAGCCGGTCCCGCACCGGTGCCATCCCGGCCAGGGCGCGGGTGCCCGAACCGCGGGCGAGCGCCAGCAGCACGGTCTCGGCCTGGTCGTCCAGAGTGTGTCCGAGCACGACGGCGCAGGCTCGCTGGTCCTGTCGGGTCGCCTCCAGCGCGTGGTACCTCTGGCGGCGCGCCCGGGCCTCGGGGCCGCCCCGGTTGGGGGCGGCCTGGTCGGGGTCGTCCTGGTCCGGCTTGTCTTCGTCGGGGCCGCTCTGGTCGGGGGCGCCTCCCGGCAGCGCCACGCCCGCGGGCGTGGCGGGTACGACGAGGCTGGGTGCCAGTCCGAGCTGGGTGCACACCGCAGCAGCGCGTGCTGCGGCTTCGGCGCTGCCCGGCTGCAGCCCGTGGTCGACGACCACGGCCCCGGCGCGCAGCCCGACCCGCGGCGCGACGAAGGCGGCGGCCGCGGCGAGCGCGAGCGAGTCCGCTCCCCCGGAGCAGGCGATGAGGACCAGGTCGCCAGGAGCGGCCTGGCCACTCCCGATCCGCTCAGCAAGGAAGGTGCGCACCGCGTGGCGCACTCGGGCCACCGGGCCCGGCGGGCCGGCCATCAGCCGTGCACGCGCCGCACCCACGAGCCGGGGTCGGCGAGCTCCGCGGGCCGGGGCAGGTGGTCCGGGTCCGCCCAGACCGCGTTGAACCCCTCGTGCCCGACCTGGTCCACCACACCGCGGACGAACTGTGCCCCGTTGCGGTACTGCGCGAGCTTGGCGTCCAGCCCGAGGAGCTTGCGCAGCAGCAGGTCCATCGGCGAGGTGCCTGCGCGGCGGCGTTCGAACGCCCGCCGGATCTTGCGCACAGTGGGCACCACGCGTGGGCCGACCTCGTCCATCACCACGTCGGCGTGCCCCTCCAGCAGGGACATCGTGGCCATTGCCTCGGCCATCAGGTCTCGCTCCTGCTCGTTGAGCACGGCATCGAGGATGGCGGAGGTGGCACCTTCTGGTTGCTTTCCGCGCAGCACCTGCGGCAGGGAACGCACCAGCTGCTGCAGCCGCTCCCCACCGTCACCGGCGGCAGTGAGCGCCCGCATCAGCTCTCGCATCCGGGTGCGCATGTGCTCGGCGAGCCAGTCCGCGGCGGCGAACTGCAGCGCGTGCGTCTGCTCGTGCAGGCAGACCCACAGCCCGAAGTCCTGGCGCCGCAGTCCGAGCTCGCGCTGGATGGTCAGGATCGTCGGGGCCACCAGCACCAGCCGGCCGGTGCCGGCGGAGGTGGTGGTGTACGGGTCGTACTGGCCGAGCACCCGGGTGGACAGCAACGCCAGCACCGCACCGAGCTCCACACCGGTGGCCTGGGCACCCCACGGCAACGTGGGTGGCGGCAGGACGTCCCCGATCAGTGCCCGCAGCATGGTCAGGTTGGCCTCTGCCCAGCGCGGCCGGTCGAGCACGTAGACGGGGCCGGCACCGGCCCGCATGGCCGGTTCGAGCAGCCCGGTGACGGCGCCGACGTGCGCGGGGGCGGCGTGTGCACCGGCCCGCAGCTCAGCGACGTACTCCCCGGCCTCGGGGACCGGAACAGCCGGGCCGGGCCGGGTGAGCTGGCGGGCGCGGCGGGCAGCGAGGTCCCAGTCCACGGCCGCGCGCTCGGGCGGGGCCGTGGCTGCGGCTGCGGGGTCGGTGGCCATGGGTATCAGCCTACGGACTCCGGGCGCCTGCCGCGGCAGCGCCGGCCGGGGCGGCGCCGGCGCCAGGAGGCAGATCGGTCCCGCGGCGCAACAGCACGTGCACCGCGGGACCGATCCAATCAATCAGCCGTGCGTGCGGCGGCGAACCATCAGCACGGTCATCGCGCCGGCGAGCAGCAGCCCGGCGGCGACGGCGAGCACGCCGCCCGCGTCCGCACCGGTGACGGCGAGGCCGCCGCTCTCGTCCGCGGTCCCGGCCGGGTCGTCGCCCTGGTCGGCGCCGCCCTCAGCGGGGTCGTCCGTACCCGGGTCGTCCGTACCGGGGCCGACCGTGGTCGGGTCCTCGCTCGGGTCGTCCGTGGGGTCGTCGCTCGGGTCGTCCGTGGGATCGTCCGTCGGGTCGTCCGTCGGGTCGTCCGTCGGGTCGTCCGTGGGCTCCTCGGTCGGGTCCTCCGCATCGCAGACCAGCTGACCACCGAAGGTGTGGTGGTGGATCTCGCCGCCACCGCTGGTGGTCACGTCCTGGGCGAACCACTGCCCGTTGGTGGTCACCCCCGAGCTGAAGGTCAGGTCGGCCTGCGGTGCCCAGAGCGCACCGAGCTCGAGACCGTCGACCATCACCTCACCGGTCACCTGGGACAGGTCGAACATGATGAACCGGGCGAGATCCTGGTCAGCGTCAGTATGGGCAGACCAGCCCTCGAAGTTGACCTGGTTCAGCTCGGTGGTTCCGGCCGGGACCCGGATCACCAGCGGTGCCTCGGCAGTGGGCCGGTACCCGTCGGCGCGATCCATCTTGATGGTCTGCCCCTGGATGGCGTCGTAGTCGATCACGTTCGGCTGGTCGGTGGCGAAGTCCTCGACGTAGACCA
>DATGRZ010000369.1:0-5974 GCA_035303065.1 Ruania sp. | reverse complement strand
GTCTGCCACTGCCGCACCATGCCCAGGGAGGAGTTGTTGATGATCGCGACCTTGATCGGGATCCCCTCCAGCGCGCAGGTGGCCAGCTCCTGGTTGGTCATCTGGAAGCAGCCGTCACCGTCGATCGCCCACACGGTGGCGCCCGGACGGCCCACCTGGGCGCCCATCGCGGCGGGCACCGAGTAGCCCATCGTGCCCAGCCCACCGGAGTTCAGCCAGGTGCGCGGGTGCTGGTAGCGGATGAACTGGGCCGCCCACATCTGGTGCTGGCCGACCCCGGCCACGTAGATCGACTCCGGTCCGGAGATCTCGCCCAGCCGGGAGATCACGTGCTGCGGGGCGAGCAGACCGTCCTCGGTGGGCGTCCAGCCCAGCGGGTAGGTCTCCCGGAGCCGGTCCAGAGTGGCCCACCAGCCCTCGACGTCCGGCCTGCCGTGCTGGGCCTGCTCTCGCTCCAGCTCGGCAGCCAGGTCCACCAGCACGTCCTTCAGGTCACCGACGATCGGCACGTCGGCGATCCGGTTCTTGGAGATCTCCGCCGGGTCGATGTCCGCGTGCACCACGGTGGCGCCGGGCGCGAAGGAGTCCAGCCGGCCGGTGACCCGGTCGTCGAACCGGGCACCGAGGGCCACCACCAGGTCGGCCTTCTGCAGCGCGGCCACTGCCGCCACCGTGCCGTGCATCCCGGGCATGCCCAGGTGCTGCGGATGGGTGTCCGGCAGCACGCCGCGGGCCATCAGCGTGGTCACCACCGGCGCACCGGAGAGGTTCGTCAGCGCCTGCAGCTCGGCGGCGGCGTTCGCACGGATCGCCCCGCCGCCGACGTACAGCACCGGCCGGCGGGAGGTGGCCAGCAGACGGGCAGCCTCCTTGATCTGCTTCAGGTGCGGCTTGGCGGTGGGCCGGTAACCAGGGATGTCCAGGTGCACCGGCGGCCACACGTGGGTGGTCTGGGCCTGCATGGCGCTCCTGGCGATGTCCACCAGCACAGGTCCGGGTCGTCCGGTGCTGGCGATGTGGAAAGCCTCAGCGATCCGGGCCGGGATCTCCGCCGGATCGGTGATCAGGAAGGAGTGCTTGGTGATCGGCATGGTGATGCCGACGATGTCCGCCTCCTGGAACCCATCGGTACCGATGAGCGACTCAGCCACCTGGCCCGTGATCGCCACCATCGGCACGGAGTCCATGTGCGCATCGGCCAGCGGAGTGACCAGGTTCGTGGCCCCGGGACCGGACGTCGCCATGCACACGCCCACTTTGCCGGTCGCGGAGGCATAACCTTGCGCGGCATGTCCGGCACCTTGCTCGTGCCGGACCAGGATGTGCCGCATCGAGGAGTCGAACAGGGGGTCGTAGACCGGGAGGATCGCCCCGCCGGGGATGCCGAATACCGTGTCGACGCCGACCGCCTCGAGCGAGCGGACGATCGACTCTGCTCCGGTCATCGGCTCACCGGTCACGGGTGCGCCGCGCTCGGCCGCGGCCAGGGCTGGCCTCGGCGGACGCGGACGCGGCGGCGTGGGATGTGGCGCGTCGGCCATCTCTCCTCCTGCGTTCGACTTGACGGTGTGGACCTGCGGTGAACAAACAAAAACCCCTCGGCCCGGGTCCGGGTGGTCGAGGGGTGCGCGCTCAGCTGGGATCGTCGAGTTCAGACGGTCGCGTGAGCGCGCCCGGTAAGTACTACGACGATCGACAGCGTGTGCATGTCTTGCATGGTAGACCCGCGAGCGGGGTGACGTCACGTTGCCACACGCGCCGTCTCATATGTTGGTATCTTGGCTCGTATGGTGGACGGCCGCGCTGATGGTCCGCGGCGCTCAGCCGCTCTGGCGGTCCAGGTTCGTGCAGACGCACGCCTCGTTGCCCTCAGGGTCGGCCAGCACCCAGAACGACGGCGCCGCCTCGTCGGACAGCAGGCGTCCCCCGGCGTCCAGGGTCGCCTGGAGGCGGGCTTCCGCCTGGTCGTGCGGTACCCAGACGTCCAGGTGGATCCGGTTGCGCTGCGGGCGTGGTGCGTCCATCTGCTGGAACCAGATCGTCGGTCCGCGGCCCATCGGGTCACTCAGCTCGGTCTCGTCCGCGTCGTTGGTGACGTAGCCGAGCACTGCCTGCCAGAACGGTCGGACGGCCTCGGCGTCCATCACGTCGATGCCGATCTCGGAGGTGCCCACCTTCTGGGGTGCGGCGGCAACACCGAGGTCGGCGGCCACCTGGCTGATCCGCCGGGCCAGGGTGACGTCCCGGTCGGTGAGGCCGCCGACGTCGTGGCTGGTGGTGGTCACCAGCACGTTCGGGTAGCGCAGCAGCACGTCCGGATGGTGGTTCAGCTGCTCGGCCACGGCGGTGATGCGGCCGACCAGGTCCGCACCGGCGGCGAACGAGCCGGTCTCGAAGCAGGTCTGCAGGGTGCGGATCAGCACCCGCCAGTCCGGCAGTCCCTCGTCGAGCACCTGCTGGGTGGTCAGGGTGGTCATCACGCTGCTCCTCGGGTTGCGGACATGGGCCCGCAGCGGTCCGCTGCGGGCGGGCTCATTCTGGTGGGGTCTGCGGTGGGCGCAGGTCGAACTCGCTGGTCTCGGCGAACTCGTCCAGCTGTTCGGTCCAGTTCATGAACTGGTTGCGGTCCTGCTCGTTCTCCTCGGTCCATCCGGTGTGCCGGAACACCAGGTCGCACCCACCCTCGCTGCGGTCGACGAACTCGGCCACCACCCGGCTGGGCACTCCGGAGGTGTGCGCGTAGCTGAACGTGTGCTCCAGCCTGCGACCAGGCTGGTACACGAGCACCTCGCCCCAGTCCTCCTCGCGGCCGTCGTCATACCGGGCCAGCACCCGGCCACCGACCCGCGGTTGGACCACGAGCCGGTCGAGGTGCTCCGGGTCGGTCGACCAGATCGACGGCCACCAGCTGCCTGCCACGTACACGGAGAACGCGTGCGCGGCGTCGGCCGAGAGCGGCACTGTCACCTCGATGTCCTCCATCTGGCCATCGTGCGACGGTCTGGGCTGCGCAGCAACCGGGACGCTAGGCCAGCACGGCTCCCTTGGAGGCGGACTGCACCAGGCGCGAGTACTTCGCCAGCACACCGCGCTTGAAACCGTGCGGCAGTGGCTGCCACCCGTCCCTGCGGGCCTCCAGCTCAGCCGGGTCGACGAGCACGTCCAGGGTCTTGTTCGCCACGTCGAGGCGGATCGGGTCGCCGTCGCGGACGAAGGCGATCGGCCCGCCGTCCACCGCCTCCGGCGCCACGTGCCCCACACACAGCCCGGTGGTGCCGCCGGAGAACCGGCCGTCGGTGAGCAGCAGCACCGTCTTGCCCAGCCCGGCGCCCTTGATCGCTCCGGTGATGGCGAGCATCTCCCGCATCCCGGGCCCACCCTTGGGGCCTTCGTAGCGGATCACCACCACGTCGCCGTCGGTGATGGTGCCGTCCTCGAGCGCATCCATCGCGGCTCGCTCCCGGTCGAACACCCGGGCCGTGCCCTCGAACACGTCCTCGTCGAACCCGGCGGACTTCACCACCGCGCCCTCGGGGGCGAGGGTGCCGCCGAGGATGGTGATCCCCCCGGTGGGGTGGATCGGGTCGTTCAGCGCGCGCAGGATCTTCCCGTCCGGGTCCGGTGGTGCGATGTGCGCCAGGTTTTCACTCACGGTCTTGCCGGTGACGGTCAGGCAGTCTCCGTGCAGCAGCCCGGCGTCCAGCAGCGCCTTCATGATCACCGGCACCCCGCCGATCCGGTCGACGTCGTTCATCACGTACCGGCCGAACGGCTTCAGGTCGCCCAGGTGCGGCACCCGGGAGGCGACCCGGTCGAAGTCGGCCATGGTCAGGTCCACCTCGGCCTCGTTGGCGATCGCCAGCAGGTGCAGCACCGCGTTCGTCGAGCCGCCGAAGGCCATCACCACGGCGATCGCGTTCTCGAACGCCTCCTTGGTCATGATGTCCCGGGCGGTGATCCCCAACCGGAGCATGTTCACCACCGCTTCCCCGGACAGGTGCGCGAAGTTGTCCCGGCGCCGGTCCGCCGACGGCGGCGCGGCCGACCCGGGCAGGGACATCCCCATCGCCTCGGCCACCGAGGCCATCGTGTTCGCGGTGTACATCCCGCCACAGGCGCCCTCGCCGGGGCAGATGGCCCGTTCGATCTGGTCCACGTCGGCTTTGCTCATCAGCCCGCGGGCGCACGCACCGACCGCCTCGAACGCGTCGATGATGGTGACGTCCTTCTCGGTGCCGTCCTCGAGCTTGACCCAGCCGGGCATGATCGACCCGGCGTAGAGGAACACGCTGGCCAGGTCCAGCCGGGCGGCGGCCATCAGCATCCCGGGCAGGGACTTGTCACAGCCGGCGAGCAGCACGGAGCCGTCCAGCCGTTCGGCCATCATCACGGTCTCCACGCTGTCGGCGATCACCTCGCGGGAGACCAGAGAGAAGTGCATCCCCTCATGGCCCATGGAGATGCCGTCGGAGACAGAGATCGTGCCGAACTCCAGCGGATACCCACCGCCGGCGTGCACCCCCTCCTTCGACGCCTGCGCCAACCGGTCCAGGGACAGGTTGCACGGGGTGATCTCGTTCCAGGAGGAGGCGATGCCGATCTGCGGTTTGACCCAGTCCTCGTCGCCCATCCCGACGGCGCGCAACATCCCCCGGGAGGCCGTCGCCTCGATCCCGTCGGTGACCACTCGTGAGCGAGGCTTGATGTCCGGTGCAGCGTCGGCAGTCGTCATGCCTTCAACTATAGGAGCCTGCGCAGGGTGGAGTCAGAGAACGGTGAAGCTGCCAGCGGCTGACCGACCGGTGGCCGCGAGCAGCAGTCGCGCGGCGGTGCCGTCCGTCAACGCCAGGTCGGTCACGAGCTGCAGTGCCTGCGCGGCCGCGGTGCGTGGCATCTCGAGCGGTTCACCCAGAGCCGCGGCAAGGTCAGCGGTGTGCACCGCCAGCTCGAACGTGCGGGTGGGCAGATAGTCGGCCAGGCGCATCCCGCCGGCCACGGTCGTCACCAGTGCAGTCCCGTCCTGCTCGTCCAGGAGCGGCACCACCCGCGCGGCGATCGCCGCCACCGCCGCGACCGCGTCCGCGCCGAGGGCCGCACCGGCCTCCCGGCCCCGCTCGGCCACATCGGGCCCGGTCGCGATCGAGCGCGTGGCCCGGTAGTACTCGGCAGCTGACCGGACCTGCACCGACTCTGCCGGCCGGTGCAGGTAGCTCTCCACGGTCAGCAGCGCGCGGCTGGTGTGCCCCACGAGGGCACGCACGTCCCACTCCCCCAGGCCCGGCCGTTCCCACCGGCCCTCGACCCGGGCCGTGACCGCGACGAACCACTGCGCCGCGTCGCCGAGCGCGCGCCGGGACTCTCGCCAACCGGTGCTCATGGACGCTGACGGTAGCAACGCCCGGCGAGCTCCGCCGTCGAACGCTGCTCAGACCCGGCGGATCAACGACAGGTCCCGCACCGCACCCCGGTCCGCGGAGGTGGCCATCGCCGCATAGGCCTGCAGCGCGCGGGAGACGTGCCGCTCCCGGCTCACCGGCTGCCACGGGTGCTCGGACGCCACCATCTTCGCCCGCCGTTCGGCCAGCACCGCATCCGGCACGTTCAGCCGGAGGAGCCGGGTGGCCACGTCGATCTCGATCTCGTCGCCGTCCTCGACCAGGGCGATCGTGCCGCCCGCTGCCGCCTCCGGGGACACGTGCCCCACCGAGATGCCGCTGGAGCCGCCGGAGAACCGGCCGTCGGTGATCAGCGCACACACCTTGCCCAGCCCGCGGCCCTTGAGGAACGAGGTCGGGTAGAGCATCTCCTGCATGCCCGGCCCGCCGGAAGGCCCTTCGTAACGCACCACCACCACGTGGCCGGGCTCCACCTCCTTGGCCAGGATCTTGGCCACCGCCTCGTCCTGGGACTCGCACACCAGCGCAGTACCGACGAAGTGGAACACGTCCTCATCGATCCCGGCGGTCTTGAGCAC
>DATGRZ010000368.1:0-2665 GCA_035303065.1 Ruania sp. | reverse complement strand
GACGACCGGGCGCTGAGCCCGCCGGTCACCCAGGAGGACCAGGTGCGCTGCTCGACGGCGCCGCACGGCCGGCGTGGGTCCGCCGGCCGTGGTCCGGAGGTGCTCGGGCAGTCGGCCTGCGCCAGGACATGTGGCCCGAGTGTGGCAGAGTGCGCACATGGCGGATGCACCGCGAGCACCTCTGCCGACGTCGTTCCGCCGGTTCTGGGCCGGGGAGGCAGTCTCCGACCTCGGCTCGTGGATCACGCTGCTGGCTCTGCAGGCGCTGGTGGTCACCGACCTGCACGCCGGGGCGACCGGCACCGGCCTGCTGTCGGCGGCCCGCTGGCTGCCCTACCTGGCGTTCGGACTGGTGCTGGGTGCCTTGGTGGACCGCCGGGCGCGTCGGCCGGTGATGATCGGCACCGACCTGGTCCGGGCCGTGCTGCTCGGGCTGATCCCGCTGTGCTGGTGGGCGGGGGTGCTCTCGCTGCCGCTGCTGCTGGTGATCATGGTGGTCTTCGCCACCGCCACGCTGGTCAACGACAGCGCCTCGCTAGCGTTCTTGCCCCGGCTGGTGCCACCCGGGCAGCTGCAGGCCGCGCACGTGCGCATCGACGGCACCCGGTCGGTGGCCGAGACCGCGGGACCAGCCGCTGGTGGCGGACTGCTCGGCCTGGTCGGCGCCCCGCTGGCGGTGCTGGCGAACGCGGCGACGTTCCTGTTCTCCGCGGTGATGGTGGCGCTCACCCGGGTGCCGGAGCCGGCGCGGGTGTCGGCCTCGCTCCCGGACCTGCGCGCAGAGATCGCCGCCGGGCTGCGCTGGGTGTATCGGTCCGGCAGCCTGCGGCACCTGGCGGTGTGGACGCACGTGTGGTTCGCCGGCCAAGCCATGCTCGGTGCGGTGCTCGCGGTCTACCTGCTGAGCACGATGGGCCTGAGCTACCTGTGGTTCGGGCTGGTGACCGCGGCGGCCGGGGTGGGCGGCCTGGTCGGTGCCCTGCTCTCCCTGCCGCTGGGACTGCGACTGGGCAGCGGTCGCACGGTGATCGGGGCCCACGTGCTCAGCGCGGCCGGTGTGCTCGCCCTGCTCGTCGCGGCGACGGTCCGGCCGCAGCCGGCGGTGCTCACCCTGCTCTGCCTGGGCCAGGCGATGCACGGGCTGGCCATCGGCGCCAGCAACTCCCACGAGATGGCCTACCGGCAGCAGATCACCCCCGATGAGCTGCAGGCGCGCACCAACACCACGATGCGCTCGATGAACCGGGCGGTGGTGGTGCTGCTGGCCCCGGTCGCCGGTGTGCTGGCCGAGCAGGTGGGCGTGCTACCGGTCCTGGCCGGAGCGGCAGCAGTGTTCGCCGCCGCCGCGCTGGGGCTGTGGTTCAGCCCGTTCCGCCACGCCGACCTGGTTCGCACCGGTTGAGCTGGGAGCGTTCGCGGCGGCGGCGTGCGGCTCCCGCGTTGGCCACCCTGCTGGCGCTGCGCCTGGCCGGCGGCGCAGCCGAGCCTGGTCCACTGATGGATCTGGCGACCCGCCTGGTGGTTCGGGAGTCCACCGCCCCGCGCTGAGCGCCGCAGACGGTCACCGCGCCGGTGACACCACCAGCTGCGTCCGGCTCGAGCCAGACGCCAGGGCGAACGTGGCTGCCGCCGCACCGCAGCGCACCTGGTAGTCGCCATGGGCGCCAGTCACCTGCACCCGGCCCCCAGCGTCGGTGCGCATCGTGGTCGGGGCTAGCCACCACTCGTCGTTGATCAGCTCATCGAGCACCTCGTAGGCCGGCTTGCGGGACCCGTCGGCACGCAGCAGTCCGATCGGTGCACCGAGCCAGGCAGCCCGGTCGGTGATCCCCCAGTAGGTGATCGCCGCCACCGCCGGGTGGGCGAACAGGGTGCGGTAGTGCCGCTCGATCTCCTCGGCCTGCCGCGCCTCCCCCTCCGGGGTCGACGGCCACTGGTCCACCACGTGGTCGTTGAGGTCCACCACGTCGGCCGGCATCAGGTCCCCGGAGACCAGGCTGGTCTCGGTGAAGTGCAGCGGCAGACCGAACCGGGCGAACCGGTCGGCCACCTCGAGCAGCTGCTCCTCCCCACGGAAGCCCTGGTGCATGTGGGTCTGCAGCCCGATCGCATCCAGGTGCACACCGGCGTCGAGGATCTCGGAGATCAGCTGTTCGTACCGCTCGGACAGGTCGAAGTCGTTGATCAGCAACCGCGCTGTGGGGTTCACCTCCCGCGCTGAGGTGAACGCGAGCCGGACCATCCCCACCCGGCCGACCTCCCGGGCGAGACGGGAGATGGCGTTCGGTACGCCGTCGGGCTCGTTGCGGAACTCCGGCATGATCACCACCTCGTTGATGGCGTCCCAGGTGTCTACGAGCCCAGCGAAGTCGTGCACGTCGCGGCGGACCCGCGCCCGCAGCACGGCCTCGACCTCGTCGGTGGGAAGTGGATCCAGCCATGGCGCCTTGACCGTGTGCCAGACCAGCGGGTGGCCCTTGAGACGGACGCCATGGTCGGCGAACCAGCGCGCCGCAGCAGTCAGTCGCGCAGTGTCCGGCCGGCCGCGCTCCGGTTCGAACCGGCCCCAGTAGAACGGCAGCGTGGCAGTGTTGAACAGCCGCAGCCAGTCTGTGGCGAGCTGGTCGCGCTGCTGCTCACCGGTGGCGTGCTCGACCAGGTCGAA
>DATGRZ010000367.1:0-5468 GCA_035303065.1 Ruania sp. | reverse complement strand
CCTGCCACGCACACCAGCACCACAGCCTCACGCGCCCCCTGCCGGCGGGAGCGCCCATGGTTCGCAGCGTGCGGGAAGTAGCCGGCATCGGTGACCAGCAACCTGCCGGTGGCCCCACCGGCCAGTGCTCGGGCAACCAAGGGGCGCGGCAGCACCCGCGCCCGGGCCATCCGGATCCGTTTGACGTACTCCAGCACCCCGCCCCCGGTGGCGTGGCGAAACAGGGCCGCGAAGTGTGAGACAGACAGCCCCACCCGGGCGGCGAGCTCAGGCACCCGCACCGGCTGGTCGAAGTTCTCCATCAGGTACTCCCGGGCCCGCTGCACCGGGGAGCCGTCGTCCCGTGGGCCGGCGAGCTGGTCGGAGCCGAGCTGGGCGAGCACGTGCCAGGCTGCCCCGCTGGCGGCGAGCAGCGCGGGCATCGTCTCGTCCCGCTCCATCGCCTGCACCACCTGCTCCATGCTGCGCGTCACCGGCGCCAGGTCGTGCAGCAGCACCAGGCCGTACCCGCGACCGGTGAGCACCGGCGCCAACAGATCGTCCAGATCCGCACCGGTGGCGTGCAACCACCACAGCGTCCACGGGTCGGTGGCATCAGCCCGGTACAGGTGCGGCTGCCCGGGTGCGAGCACCAACGCCTGACCCGGCCGCACGCCGACCACCCGCGTACCCAGCTCGCACCAGCCGGCACCGGCCACGCACACCAGCACCACTGCCTCCCGCGCACCCTGCTTCCGGGATCGCCCATGGTTCGCAGCGTGCGGGAAGTAGCCGGCATCGGTGACCAGCAACCGCCCGGTCGCCCCACCGGCCAGCGCCCGGGCCACCAGCGGGCGCGGCAGCACCCGCATGCGTTCACCGGGGAATCCGTCCCGCAGGTAGCCCGTCATGCGGACCATCATAGGATCGTCCAGGTTTATCCATCGGATCGGCCATTCAGAAGCGGCTGTGGCTCGGCCTAGCCTCGTGACATGCTCACCGAGGAGTCCCCCCGTCAGGCCGCACCGGTCGACCTGCCGCTGCGGCCCGCCGACCAGACCGCACAGGCGGTCGCTGTCTGGCGCACCGGGCTCACGCTGCCGACCTACCCGCCCGAGGAGCCGTCCACGCTGCCGGCCTACCTGGACCAGCGCGTCTACCAGGGCTCCTCCGGGCGGATCTACCCGCTGCCCTTCCACGAGCGGATCGCCGCCGAACCCACCACCCACACCTGGGACGCGATCCACCTGGAGAACGAGTGGCTGCGGGTGGTGGTGCTGCCCGAGCTCGGCGGCCGGGTGCACACGGTGATCGACCGGTCCTCCGGCGTGGACCTGTTCTACAGCAACCCGGTCATCAAGCCTGCTCTGGTGGGCCTGGCCGGCCCCTGGCTGGCCGGTGGGATCGAGATGAACTGGCCGCAGCACCACCGCCCGGCCACGTTCCTGCCCACCGACGCCCACATCGAGTACCACGAGGACGGGTCGGTGACCGTCTGGTGCTCCGACCACGACCCGTTCGAGCGCATGAAGGGGATGCACGGGGTGCACCTGGACCCCGGCAGCGCCGCACTGGAGCTGCGGGTCCGGCTGTACAACCGCACGCCGCTGACCCAGACGTTCCTGTGGTGGGCGAACGTCGCCGCCCGGGTGCACACCGACTACCAGGCGTTCTTCCCCACCGACGTGTCGATGGTCGCCGACCACGCCAAGCGGGCGGTGTGCGCCTACCCGGTGGCTGACCGGCCGTACTACGACCTGGACTACCCGGCCCGCCGCGAGCGCACGTTCACCGCCGCCTCCGGGGAGCAGGTCACCGGCGACCGGCTGGACTGGTGGCAGAACATCCTGGTGCCCACCTCCTACATGGTCACCCACACCGACCACGACTTCTTCGGCGGCTACGACCACCGCAGCCAGGTGGGGTTCGTGCACGTGGCCGACCGGCGCGTGGGGGTCGGCAAGAAGCTGTGGACCTGGGGGAGCTCTGCGTTCGGCCGCGCCTGGGAGGCGAACCTCGCCGACGACGCTTCCGCCTACGTGGAGCTGATGGCCGGGGTGTTCACCGACAACCAGCCCGACTTCGCCTTCCTCGCCCCCGGGGAGACGAAGGTGTTCGCCCAGCGCTGGTACCCGGTCCGGGACGTGGGCCCGGTGCAGGAGGCCAGCGAGGAGGCGGCCCTGGCGGCGCACCGGACCGAGAGCGGGCTGCGTGTGGGGGTGGTGCCCACCCGCCGGCACGAGCGGCTGGAAGTGCTTCTCCTGCCCGACGGCGGAGCCCGCCCTGGCCAAGACCGTTCCGGGGCGCTGGGCGCACCTGGGGAGGCCCTCGCCTCCTGGGCCGGTCCGGCGGCACCGGACGAGCCGGTGCGTTGGGAGACGGACCTCGCGGACGCCGCGCGTGCGGTGCGGGTGGAGGTGCGCAGCGACGGTCGCCTGCTGCTCGAGCACCGGCTGCCCGGAGCCGAGGACACCGCCGAGGGGGCCGGTGCGTCCGAGGAGGCGATGCAGCCGGCCCGCGAGCCGGCTGCCCCGGAGCAGATCGGCACGGTCGCTGAGCTGGTGGACATCGCGGGGCACCTGGTGCAGTACCGGCACGCCACCCGCTCTCCGGAGCCGTACTGGGCTGAGGCGCTGCGCCGCGACCCGGAGCACCCTGGGGCGCACACGGCCGTCGGCATCCGTCGGTTGCGGCAAGGGCGCTGGGCCGAGGCCGCCGGGCACCTGCGCCGTGCCGTGACCGCCCTCACCGCCTACCACCCGACCCCGGCGGACATGACCGCTCACCACCACCTGGCCCTGGCACTGAGGGAGCTCGGGGAGCTGGAGGAGGCCTACGACCTGTTCGGCCGGGCCTCCTGGGACCGCCGCTGGCGCGCACCGGCCGGGTACGAGATGGCCCGCCTCGATGCCGCCGCCGGCCGGCACCGAGCCGCCCGGGTCCGGCTCGCCGACGTGCTGCGCACCGAACCGGAGCACCTGCAGGCCCTCACGCTGGCCGCACTGACCGAACGCCGGCTCGGCCACGAGGATGCGGCGGCCGAGCTGCTGTGCCGCGCGAGCAGCATCGACCCGCTGCACTGGTGGTCCCAGCACGCACTGGGGGAACTGCTCACCTGCGATGCACAGACCTGTCTGGATGTGGCGCTGGAGTACGCCCACGTCGGGCACATCGTCGAGGCGCTGGCGGTGCTGGACCGGGCCGACCAGCAGGAGCGGTCCCGACCGCGGGGGCAGACGGCTGCCGGACCACTGGTCGCGCTGCACCGGGCCGAGCTGCTCGCCCGCAGCGGCGATGCCGCCGGCGAGGCGACCGCGTTGGCCGCCGCGCAGGCGGCGGACGCCCGGTGGTGCCTGGCCGGGCGAGCCGCGGACGCCGCGATGCTGGAACGCACGGTGGCCCGCCACCCCGGCCACGCTCGCGCCTGGGCGCTGCTGGGGCACTGGTGCTACGCCGTCGGCCGGGAGCAGGAGGCGGTGCAGGCCTGGCGCGCCGCGGCTGGACAGGTGAGCGACGCCGTCGTGAGCAGGAACCTGGGCCTGGCCGCGGTGAACCTCGACGGCGACCTGACCGCCGCCCGGGAGCACTACGACCGAGCCCTGGCCCAGGACCCGGGCGATGCCCGGTTGCTGCTGGAGTCCGACCAGCTGGACCGGCGCCGGCAGGTGGCTGTGGCCGAGCGGATCGCCACGTTGCAGGCCGCCACCGACCGGGTCGCCGAGCGCGACGACCTGACCACCACGCTGGTCGGCCTGCTGGTCTCCGCCGGCGACGCCGACCAGGCCCGCAGGCTGATGACCGGTCGGGTGTTCCAGCCCTGGGAGGGCGGTGAGGGTGAGGTGCTGCGGGCCTGGGAGCGCACCTGCGTGGCACTCGCCCGGCGCGCACTGGCCGCCGGTGACGCACCCGGCGCCCTCGAGCTGCTCGGGGCGGCGATCGAGCCGCCGGCGCACCTGGGTGAGGCGCGGCACCCGCTGGCCTCCACCGCCCGGCTGCAGCTGCTCCTCGGGGACGCCCGCGACCTGGCCGGGCAGCAGGAGCAGGCAGCGCTCGCCTGGCGCGACGCGGCCGAACAGGTCGGCGATTTTCGCACGATGAGCGCCGCCCGGCACAGCGAGAACACCTACTTCTCCGTGCTCGCGCTGCGGCGCCTGGGGGCGGCCGACCAGGCTGAGGCGTTGCGGGCAGACCTGGCTGCGTTCGTGGCTGAGCTGGCCACCACGGAGCCGGAGATCCCCTACTTCGCCACCTCGTTGCCGCAGCTGCTGCTGTTCCCGCCCGACCTGCGCCAGGTGCGGGACGTGCAGGTGGCGTTCCTGCGCGCCCAGCTGCACGTGCTCGCCGGTGACCTGGCTGCTGCCCGAGACCAGTTGACCGAGGTGCTCGCGGCAGCACCGGACCACCCCGAGGCCCACGACCTGCTCACCGAGCTCGCTGACCGCACCGACCAGGAGAGTGCCCGATGACCTACACCCCGGTGCCCCTGCCCGCCCACCTGCCGGAGAGGCTGACGATCACGCTGTGGGACTTCTCCTGGTACGTGCGCACCGGACCGGGCGAACCGTTCGAGGACCTGGACGCCGCGTTCGCCGCCGCCCGCGAGCGCGGCTACAACACCATCCGGATCTGCGCGATGCCGTACCTGCTGTTCGGCTCCGGTCTGGACACCACCGCCCTGCAGCTTGGTCCGCTGGGCGGCGAGGTCGGTCAGCGGATGCGCTGGTACGACGTGAAGGCCAGCACCACGATCGATGCCCGCGCGCACCTGCTGGAGCTGTTCCGCGCCGCCGCCCGGCACGAGATGTTCGTGATCGTCTCCTCCTGGGAGTACCAGCAGAGCCCAGCGTTCGCGGCCACCGACGAGTGGTACCGGGCCCTGCACGCGGTGGACCCCGAGGACCGGGCGGTGGCGCTGGCCCGCTCGCTCGCGGCGCTGGTGGACTTCCTCGACCAGCATGGGCTGGCCGACCGGGTCGCGTTCACCGAGCTGCACAACGAGGTGCAGATCGGGCACCTGACCGCCGGGTTCGGGGCACGCGGGGCGGAGGCGGTGCCGCTGCTCACCGACCGGCTGGAGCGGGGCCTGGCAGAGTTCCACCGGCTGTGCCCAGGGGTGCCGGTGACGGTGAACTACGCCGAGGTGCCGGTCGCGGCGATGAGCGCGATCCCGGCCAGCGCCGACGTGCTGGTGTTCCACCCCTATGTCTACGGCGTGCTGCAGGCACTGATCGACACCTACGGGCTGCGCGGGGCGGTCGGCGACTACGCCCAGGCTGCAGTCCGGGCCGACCTGCTCCGCCCGGGGGCGCCGGACCTGGCCGAGTGGGCGCTGCCGCCAGAGCAGGCCTGGCGGCTGGACGCCTCGATCGTCGCCACACCCGAGATGTACACCCACGACTGGTGCGACCCGGAGGCGTTCGACCGGTGGCTGTATGAGAACTACGGCACCTGGCGGGAGCAGATGGCCACGAAGCTCACCCTCTGGCTGG
>DATGRZ010000366.1:0-3791 GCA_035303065.1 Ruania sp. | reverse complement strand
CTACACCCTGCCGCTGGCGCTGGCCGGCTTCACCGACGAGCAGGGGGCCATCTCCGCGAACCTGACCATGGCCGCCTCGGTAGTCTCCATCGTGCCGGTGCTGATCGTCTTCCTGGTGCTGCAGAAGCGGTTCGTGCGGGCGCTCACCCACACGGGGATCAAATGACCAGCTCCCACCGCCCACAGGCCGACGACGCCAGCCCGTTGCAGGCGCTGCGGGACGCGCTGCCCACCCTCACCGGCGCGACCGCGCGCGCTGCCGCGCACATCGTCGCCGCCCCGGCCGATGCGAGCCGGATGCCGATCACCGAGCTGGCTGCTGCCTCGGAGGTCTCCGCCGCCACCCTGACCCGGCTGGCGGGACTCCTCGGCTACACCGGGTTCCCGGCACTGCGAGCGGCGATCGCCACTGAGCACGGCCGAGAGGTCCAGGGCGGCTGGCAACGAGACATCGGCACCGCGATCAGCCCGGACGATCCGGCCGAGGACGTGCTCAGCGTGCTCGTCGCAGCCCAGACCCGGTCCGCCCGGCACCTGATGGGTGCCCTGGACCTGGACGGCGCCTCCCGCGCGGCCGGCTGGCTCGCCACCGCCGGACGGATCCACCTGTACGGGGAGTGGGGAGACTCGGTCGCCCTGCACGAGCTGTACCTGCGGCTGCTGCGCATCGGACGCCCGGTGTGGTGGCACGAGAGCCAGCAGGCCAGCCGGGTGGCCGCCAGCCTGATGGGCCCCGGCGATGTGGCACTGTGCCTGTCCCGCTCACGTGAGAACCACGCCGCCCTGGAGCTCTGCCGGCTCTCCGCTGCCCGCGGGGCCCGCACCGTCGCGATCGTCAGCGATCCGGACTGCCCCCTTGCCCGCGAGGTGGACGTTGCGCTGTACACCGGCACCCGGGAGGGCAGCGCGTGGACCGACTACTTCGCCGGCCGTGCCAGCGACACCCTGACCGCCGCGCTGCTGTGGGTCCTGGTGGCCCAACGCATCCCCGATGCGCTCGGGATCGAGTTCGTGATCGGCCCGGACGGCGCACCCCCTCCCCCACCGAGACGAAGCTGAGGAGCAGATGACCACCCCAGTCCGAGAGATTCCCACCGAAGAGATCCGCACCGACCTGACCGTCGTGGGCGGAGGCCTGGCAGGCGTGTGTGCCGCGATCGCCGCGGCCCGGCAGGGCGCCCGGGTGGCGCTGGTGCAGAACCGGCCGGTGCTGGGTGGGAACTCTTCCAGCGAGGTGCGGGTGTGGGTGTGCGGTGCCACGGCGCACGGGGTGCAGCACTATGCCCGGGAGACCGGGATCATGGGTGAGCTGTTCGTGGAGAACCAGTTCACCAACCCCGAGGGCAACCCCTACTACTGGGACCTGGTGGTGCTGGAGGCGGTGCGCGCAGAGGAGAACATCGAGCTGTTCTTGAACACCGATGTCCGCCACGTGCAGGCCACCGGACCGGAGGACGACCGCCAGATCACCTCGGTGACCGGCTGGCAGATGGGCTCGGAGCGCTCGCTGCAGTTCATCTCCCCGGCGTTCGTGGATGCCAGTGGTGATGGTCTGGTCGGCTACCTTGCCGGGGCCCGGTACCGCACCGGCCGGGAGGCGCGCGCGGTGTTCGATGAGTCCTGGGCACCGGAAGTCCCCGACGACAACACGCTCGGCTCGACGATCCTGTTCTACACCAAGGACACCGGGCGGGTGGAGAAGTTCGTGCCGCCCTCGTTCGCCGTGGACATCACCCGCACCCCGATCCCCGAGCTGCGCGGTATCCGCGTGGAGGCCAACGGGTGCGACTACTGGTGGATCGAGTGGGGCGGCGAGCTGGACGTGGTCGCCGACAACGAGCGCATCCGAGACGAGCTGCAGGGGGTCATCTACGGCATCTGGGACCACATCAAGAACTCCGGACAGTACGACGCCGACACCCTCACCCTGGAGTGGATCGGTGCGGTGCCGGGCAAACGGGAGTACCGGCGTTTTATCGGCGACCACACCCTGGTCCAGCACGACGTGCTCGGCCAGGAGCTCTTCGATGACCGGGTGGCCCATGGTGGTTGGTCGATCGACCTGCACCCGCCCGGTGGGATGTATGCGTCCGAGAAGGGCTCGCGGCACTGGCACCCGGACGGGAACTACCACATCCCGTTGCGCAGCCTGTACTCGGCCAACGTGCGGAACCTGTGGCTGGCCGGGCGGACGATCTCTGCCTCGCACGTGGCCTTCGGGACGACGCGGGTGATGGCGACCTGCGCCGTCATCGGTGAAGCAGCAGGAACCGCAGCAGCACTGGCCGTGCGGCACCAGGTGACCCCACGGGAGCTGGCCAGCCAGCAGCTCACCGCCGTGCACCGCGCCCTGGTGCGCGCAGATGCCTCCGTGCTCGGTGTGCCGCACACCGATCCGGAGGATGCCGCGCTGACCGCCCAGGTGAGCGCCTCCTCCACCCTGCGCACCCTGGAGGCCGGCCCACCGACCAACACCTGGTCGCTGACCGACCACCTGGCCCTGGTGCTACCGGCCGACCCGACCCTGGCACCGATCCAGGTGCTGCTGGACGCCGAGGCCGCCACCGACCTGGTCGTCGAGGTCCACCAGGTGTCCCGGCCGCAGAACTACGTACCGCACCACCTGGTGGGCACCCTCACCGTGAAGGTTCCCGCTGGCGAGAAGCAGTGGATCACCCTGCCGCTGGCCTGGGACCTGGACGAGGCGCAGAACGCGTTCGTGGTGCTGCGGGCCAACGAGCAGGTGCGCCTGCACACCGCCGACGGGCCGCTGCCCGGGGTGCTCACCCTCACTCACCGCGAGCTCCCGCCCGACGAGGCCTACACCGAGCAGTGGCGGGAGTGGAAGCAGGTGCTGCAGCGCGGCTCGGTCTGCCTGCGCCAGCTCGAACCGACCGCCGCGTTCGCCCCGCAGCGGGCCGTGGGCGGGTACGCCAGGCCCTGGGCCGGACCACAGATGTGGATCTCCCAGCCGCTCACGCACGACCCGACTCCCTCGCTCGAGCTCGCCTGGGCGGAGCCGGTGACCGTGGCCGAGGTCGCCGTGATCTTCGACGACGACCTGGAGGAAGACCTGATCAACCTGCACCACCACCGCACCCCGTTCGACGTCCTACCCACCCTGGTACGCAACTACCGCATCGAAGCACGCCGCGCCGGGAGCTGGCACACCGTGGCCGAGGTCACCGACAACCGGCACCGGCACCGCCGGCACCGCCTCGACCAACCGGTCCAGACCGACAGCATCCGGCTAGTCATCGAAGCCACCAACGGCGCCGAGAATGCGCGGGTGGTCTCCCTGCGCGCCTGGCAAGGCTGACCCACCCCATCGCGAACGCCCTGCTTCGCGGCGTGAATCGGTTCAGCGGCCGCGAAGCAGGGTGTTCGCGGGCCAAGGGGGAGGCAGCACGATTGCTCAGCGGTCGCGCTTCGGTCAGCACATTTGCTCACCCACCCCCGTGACCCACATCACGTCAGGAACGGCGTGATCATGCCGATCTCCGCGCCTGAGCCGGCCGCCCGCCGCTCCGGTCACTAACCTTCAGCTGCGCTTGGTTCCGCGTCAATGCTTGCCGCAACCGCAGGGCGCGGATACGTTATGGACCTCATCGCCCTGGGCTGGTCCGCGCACCGGGCTGCGACACCGTCCCGGGCGACCATGGAGGCGCCACGGGGGCACCTCCGCACGCTGGTCCCGAGGGAGAGACTTGTGGGAGCACGAATGTCAGCACTGACACCTGATCGGGCTGAGCACCGGATGCCGCGACCGCCGGCACCGCACCAGCCGCACG
>DATGRZ010000365.1:0-18593 GCA_035303065.1 Ruania sp. | reverse complement strand
GGGATCCATCTGGACCACGCTAGTGCGCTCAGGGCGCGCCGCCCCCGGGGTCTCGCCGACCGAGCGCACCCGTCAACCCACCGACGGAGCGCCGGCCCCGGCGGCCCGGTCCGTCCTCTCCCGCCGGTGGTCTGTGTTCGCTCCCAGCCTCGATGGCGTTACATGATTGTTGCAATTCCTGGCACTGAGATGGCTTGACAGGGCGAGCGCCAGGTACGCTACTGTGAGCGTGCACAGTCACAGTCCCGCCAGCAGCAGCCCGCTGTTCGGCCGACTCCGCCGCCCGGCACGGGCAGAACTCGAGGATGAGACGAGGACACATGATGCGACGTCACGCAGTACTTCTGGCCGCCGCGCTCACGGTCACGCTGGCCGCTTGTGGCTCCCCGGAGCAGGAACCGGAGAGCTCGGGCGGTATCACCTGGGACGCCGAGGCCCAGCAGTATGTGATGGAGGAGGAGATCGCCTCCGGTGAGGCCGCGCTGACCGTGTGGTTCGAGGAGGAGACCCTCGCCGAGGCGGAGATCGCCGCCTTCAACGAGGTCTACCCGGACGTGCGGGTGGAGTACGAGATCGTTCCGAAGGTCGATGCTGTGGACAAGATGGCGCTGGCTGGTGAGGCCGGCAACGGCGCCGACGTGTACATGACCGCCTACGACCGGCTCTCGGACGCGATCGCCGACGGCACCGCAGCGCCGCTGGGGGAGTACCAGTCGGTGCTCGCCGACCGGATGAGCGACACGTTCATCGGCGTCGTGTCCAAGGACGGTGCGATGTACGGGGTGCCCACCACCACCGAGTCGATCGCGCTGATGTACAACGAGACCCTCCTGGCCGAGCTCACCGGTTCGAGCGAGCCGGCCACCACCTGGGAGGAGATCGTGGACCTGGCCGAGGAGTACAACGACCCGGCGGCCAACCAGTGGACGATCCGGTTCCTCGCCGGTGAGGTCTACTACGCCTACCCGGTGCTCTCCTCCCTGGGCTGGCACGCCTACCCGGAGGGTGAGGTCACCGACCCGGGTCTGGATGCCGACACCCTGGCCGACGGGCTCGAGTACTTCGCCGGCCTGCGCGAGATCTGGGACGTGCCGAGCGCGGACGCGACCTGGGAGACGATCGAGGAAGCCTTTGCCCAGGGCGAGACACCGTACGTGATCACCGGGCCGTGGAGCTTCGAGACGTTCGACGCCGGTGCGGAGGAGAACGGCTTCAGCTACGGCGTGACCACGCTGCCCCAGGTGGCCGAGGGTGGGCCCGCCGCCTCGCTCGCCGGGATGAACGTGACCGTGGTCTCCGGGTACACCGAGTACCCGGCGGCCGCGCGGGTGTTCGCCAGCTTCATGGCCTCCGACGCCGGGGCGGCTGCGCTGTACGAGGCGACCGGCCAGATTCCCGCGCTGAAGGCGGACCTGCTCGGGCAGATCGAGGGCATCTCCGAGGACCCGCACGTGTCGGGGATCGTCGCTCAGTCCGAGCAGGCTGACCTCATCCCGCAGGTGCCCCAGTACTTCTGGGAGACCAGCAACACGTTGATCGTCGACGTCTGGGACGGTCTGGCCGAGGTCCCGGCAGCGCAGGAGCAGGCGGTCACCAGCTACGCCGAGCTCGCCGGGCTGTGAGCTCGCGGGTGCGCGGCGGGGCGGCACCGGTGCTCGCCGGCGTCGTCTCGGCACTGGTCTGGGGGACCGGGCAGGCGTTGAACCGCCAGCTGGGCAAGGCGCTGATGTTCCTGGCCGTGTTCGCCGGCGCGATCACGGCCGAGATACTCTCGGGCAACTACTACCCCGGGATGGACTTCAGCCCACGGACCCACGGTGGCTTCTTCGTCAAGGGCCTGTGGGGGCTGATCACGCTGGGCAGCGAGCCCCGCCGGATGACGATCAACGGTCTCACCGAGGGTGACAACTCCATCGTGCTGATGGCCAACGGCCTGATAGCCACGCTGACCCTCGCGCTGCTGGCGGTGGTGTGGGTGTGGGGGATCCGCGATGCCGTGGGGTACGCCCGTGGCCTGCGCCAGGGCCGCGCGCCGGAGACCTGCGCCGCGTACTTCCGCCGGCTCTGGTCGGACGCATTCGCCTACATCGCCCTCTCCCCGGGCCTGGTGTTGGTGGTGTTCATGTCGGCACTGCCGGTGCTGTTCGGTGTCCTCGTCGCCTTCACCAACTACAACCGGGACAACCTCCCGCCCACGTCGCTGGTGCGCTGGGTGGGGCTGGACAACTTCGTGGCCCTGGCGTCGGTGCCGGCCTGGGCGCAGACGTTCCTCGGCGTCCTCGGCTGGACCGTGGTGTGGGCGGTGCTGGCGACCGTGACCACCTATGCCGCCGGTTTCATCCAGGCAGTCATCCTCGCCAACAAGCGCGTGCGTGCGCCCAGGGTCTGGCGCAGCATCTTCCTGCTGCCTTGGGCGGTGCCCGCGATCGTCTCCGCCCTGGTGTTCCGGTCCATGTTCAACGGCCAGTTCGGGCCGATCTCCCAGTTTCTCATGGACATCGGGCTCACCGACGAGCGGATCTACTGGTTCACCGACCCGGCACACCCGAACCTGGCCCGGGTCGTCGCCCTGCTGGTCAACCTGTGGCTCGGGTTCCCGTTCTTCATGGCACTGGTGGGCGGGGTGCTGACCAACATCTCCTCCCAGTACTTCGAGGCCGCCCGGCTGGACGGCGCCTCCTCGCTGCAGCAGCTGCGGTTCATCACGTTCCCGATGGTGCACCGCACGGTGGCGCCGTTGCTGGTGCTGGCGTTCGTGACCAACTTCAACAACTTCGGCGTCGTGTACTTCCTCACCGAGGGCGGGCCGGACAACGCCGACTACCGGTTCGCCGGCAGCACCGACCTGCTCGTCACCTGGTTGTTCAAGCTCACCCTGGACAACCGCCTCTACAACGTGGGTGCGGTGATGAGCCTGATCGTCTTCCTGATCGTCGGTGCCGTCTCGGTGTGGAACCTGAACCGTTCCCAGGTGATCAAGGAGCTGAGCCGATGAGGGCGCGTAGGACCCGGCGCACGGGCGGGCTCGCCAGCGTCCTGATCCACCTCGAGCTGGTGGTGGTGGCGGTGATCGTGATCTTCCCGCTGCTGTGGGTGGTCGGCGCCTCCTTCAGCCCCGGCGGGAGCCTGGCCTCGGCCACCCCGATCCCAGCCGATGCCACATTCGCGAACTTCGTGGCGCTGTTCGCCAGCACCGACTACGGGCGGTGGTACCTGAACTCCTTCTACGTGGCCATGCTGACCATGGTCGGTGGCGTGCTGCTCGCCGCGCTGTGCGGCTACGTGTTCTCCCGGGTGCGCTTCCGGGGTCGAAAGGCCGGGCTGCTCGGCATCCTGATCCTGCAGATGTTCCCCACGTTCCTCACCGCGATCGCGGTGTACATGCTGTTCCTCAACTTCGGGCTGCTCGACTCGCTCACCGGCCTGGCGCTGGTGAGCATCGCCGCCGCCCTGCCGTACAACACCTGGCTGATGAAGGGCTACACGGACAACCTCCCGGAGAGCCTGGACGAGGCAGCGGCCCTGGACGGTGCCGGGCGGATGACGATCCTGCTGCGGATCCTGCTTCCGTTGATGCGCCCGATGCTGACCTTCGTGGCCATCACCCAGTTCGCCGTTCCGTGGATGGACTTCATCCTGCCGCGGCTGGTGCTGCAGAGCCCGGAGAAGCAGACGGTCGCGATCGGGCTGTTCCAGATGATCAGCGACCCCTACAGCAACGACTTCACCACCTTCGCGGCCGGCGCGGTGATCCTCGCCGTACCGATCACGATCCTGTACATCGTGCTGCAGCGGTACCTGGTGACCGGTGCGGCAGCGGGTGCCGAGAAAGGATGAGCGCTGGATGATTCGCGCTGCGGACCTGTCCATGACCGCCGAGGTCGAGTCGCTCGGGGGGCGGTACTTCGCCGACGGGCGTGAGGTCGACCTGTTCGAGTGGTGCGCTGCCTCCGGCTTGACGGCGGTGCGTCTGCGGCTCTGGTTCGATCCCCGTGATCAGGGGGGCCGGTCCTACCAGGGCGGCGGGAACGACCTGGCCACCACGCTCGCGCTGGCGCGCCGAGCCCATGCCGCCGGCCTGGATCTGCTGCTGGACCTGCACTACTCGGACTTCTGGACCGACCCGAAGAAGCAGCAGCTTCCCAAGGCGTGGCTCGGGATGTCGCATGCGGAGGTCTGCGCTGCCGTGCACCGCTGCACTGCCGACGTCCTGGCCGCACTGCTGGACCAGGGCACGCCGGCGGGCTGGGTGCAGGTGGGCAACGAGATCACCAACGGCATGCTCTGGCCGCACGGCCAGATCCCGCGCTACGACTTCGAGGCGCGCACCTTCGAGGGGGAGGACCCGCTGGCCTGGGACCGCCTCGCGGACCTGCTGCACGCCGGCCTGGACGCCGTGCCGGAGCAGGTCGGCAGGATCCTGCACCTCGACTTCGGCGGCGCGGGCGACCTCTACCGGGGGTGGTTCGACCAAGCCACCGCACGCGACCTCGACTTCGACATCATCGGGCTGTCCTACTACCCGTTCTGGCACGGCACCCTGGCCGACCTGGGCGCGAACCTGACCGACCTGGTGGACCGGTACGACAAGGACGTGCTGGTGGTGGAGACCTCCTACGCCTGGACCGCGGCCAGCCCGCCCGGCCATCACCAGGTGTTCTCCGCCGACCTGGCCGAGGTGGGCGGCTACCCGGCCAGCCCGGCGGGACAGTCGGCGTTCCTGACCGACCTGGCGGCCACGATCGCCGCGGTGCCCAGGGGCCGGGGGCTCGGGCTGGTCTACTGGGAGCCGGCCTGGCTGCCGGTACCGGGCACCAGCTGGGCGTCACCGGCCGGGATGGCCTACGCCGAGGACGTGGCCGAGCCGGGCAACCCGTGGGCGAACCAGGCCCTGTTCGACTTCGACGGCAACGCGCTGGACGCCTGGCGCGCGCTCGGCGGTGGGTGAGCGGCGCCAGACAGCTCAGCCGCGCACGACCTCGCCGAGGCCGTCGATGTTCTCGGTCACCTCGGCGTCGCCGGTGTGCCGGATCGTGCCCGCTCCGGTGATCGAGGCGTCCAGGGTGTCAGTGGCGTGGACGGTGATGTCGCCGGCGCCGTCGATGCCGGCCACGGCGGTGCGGGTGGTGAGCTGGTCGCCGTGGAACTCACCGGCGCCCTCGATGTGCACGTCCACCTGGTCAGCCTCACCGCGCAGCTGCACCGACCCGGTGCCGTCGATCTGCACGGTGACCTGCTGGGCGTCCACGTCGGTGATCAGCACGTCCCCGGCCCCGGAGACCCGCACGGTCAGCGACTCGGTGGGCACGGCCCGTGCCGTCACGTCGCCGGCGCCGTCGATGGTGACCGCGTCCAGCTCGGGCAGGCTGAGCTGGTAGTCGATCGGCCCGGGGCTGTTCCAGAACCCGCCGCTGACATCCAGGTGCAGCGCACCGGACCGCTCGGCGGAGGTGATCCGGTCGAGTGCGTTCTCGCCGGCGGTGATGGTCAGGGCGGGGTCGCCTGGCGCCATGGTCAGACTGCCCGTGCCGGCGAGGACCACCTCGGACAGGCCGCGGGGCACCGGGCGGTCCTCGGTCGCCGTGGGCCCTGCGGACAGATATCCGCACCCGGTCAGGCCGAGCAGTGCCGCGGCGACCGCCGCAGCGGCGAGAACCAGTCGCAGTGCCATCGGATTCCTCCTGTGGAAAGTGGGCGGCCCGCCCCTCCAGCGGGCCTGAGTCCACTCTGGCGCTCTGCTGGCCGCCGCCACTATCGGGGACCACCCCGGTTCGACCCTGGTTCCCCGCTCGGGGAATGGCCTGAGTAGGCCCTAGAAATTAATAGAGTATGCACTCTAGTATTGAAGGATGGAACCGACGCGCATACGACAGCACGCCGCCATCCCGGTGGTCTTCGGTGCCGGTGGGGTAGCGCTCGGGGCTGTTGTCGGGCTGGTCGCCGCACCGGTGGCCACCTGGCTCGTGGCGCTGCTGGAGCGCACCCCGATCCCAGTACCGCAGCTGCTCGAGGTGATCGCCGGTCTACCGCTGACCTGGAGCCTGCCGATCGGCCTGACGCTCGGTGTCGTCGCCGGTCTCGGCCTTGCCGGCGCGATCGTGCACGAGGGCCTGAAGCTGACCGTGGACGCCGGCGGCCTGGAGTATCAGCAGAAGGACCGGGACGGCTGGCTGGACCGCGCGGACGTGGCGAGCGTGCATCGGGACGGGAGCGACGCCGTCGTGCTGGACCGTGACGGGGGAGTGCTGGCCCGCCTGGACGCGGACAACATCAGCACTGAGCGCCTGCGCGCGGCGCTGGAGCAGCACGGTTACCGCTACCTCGAGACGGACCCGTTCGAGGCGGACTACCGGCGCTGGCAGGACGGTCGGCCGGAGCTGAGCAGCGACGAGCACCGACTGGTGCGCCGCTGGCGCGCGGCCGACAAGGACGCTGAATCCCGGGCCGAGGCAGAGGTAGACCTGCGCCGGGCAGGCCTGGCGGTCCGAGAGCGGGATGGTCGAATCCAGGTTCGTCGCACGGCAGGATCGAAGCATGGCACGCACCGTCGACCCGCAGCGTCATGAGGCCCGGCGGCTGCAGATCATCGACGCCGCCCTGACAGTGATCTCCGCCCGCGGCTACGAAGGTGCCACCACGGCCGCGATCTGCCGCGAGGCCGGCATCGGGTCAGGCACGTTCTTCCACTACTTCCCGACGAAGGTGGGCCTGCTGCTGGCGATCCTGGCGCTGGGCACCGCCGAGGTGGGCGAGCTGGCTGAGCGGCTCGCGGACCTGGACGAGCCGATGGCTGCGCTCGAGGAGATCGTGGACCAGGCGATCGCTGATGCCGCAGACCCCCGGGTGGGCGGATTCGTGCTCGCCGTCGCCGCGGTGATGCACGAACCGAAGGCGGTCGCCGCGCTGCAGGCCGACGAGGACGCGCACCGCGCACTGCTCACCGAGTGGCTCACGCGCGCACAGGAAGCGGGCCAGGTGCGCACCGACCTGCCCGCGGACCGGCTCGCCTCCTGGGTACGGCTGCTGCTGGACGGGTTCTTGGAGCGGATCGCCACCGAGGAGGGCTTCACCGCTGAGCGGGAGGGCCCGGTGCTGCGGGAGACGGTGCTGGGGTTCCTGGCCGGTGCCCACTGACCGGGGCCTCGAGATCAGTTCCTGGTGCGCTGCCGTAGTCCGTGGGTGGTGGTCGTCGTGCGCGCAGCAGGGGCATCCTCGCAGGACAGGACCGAGATCTCACCGGCAGGGTCGGCCATGATGACCTCGTCGGCCACACCGGTGAACAACCCGTTCTCCACCACGCCCGGAATCCAGTTCAGCTCGCGGTCGAGGACCAGCGGCTCCGCGATGGACTCCAGGTGGGCGTCCACGATGTAGTTGCCGCTGTCGGTGATCACCGGAGCGTCAGAGTCGTCCACCCGACGGACCACGCTGATGTCCCGACGGTAACCATGCAGGTGCAGCAGACGCCTGATGGACCGGGTCGTCGACTCCCAACCGTGCGGCACCACCTCGATCGGTAGCGGGAACCGCCCCAACCGGTCCTTGAGCTTGCTGGTGTCGGCCACCACGACGTAGTAGTCGGCCGCGTCGGCCACGATCCGCTCCCACAACAGGCACGCCCCGCCGCCCTTGATCATGTGCCCCTGGTGATCGACCTCGTCCGGACCGTCGACCACCAGCTCCAGCCGATCGAACATGTCGAAACCCACCAGCGGGATCTGGAGCGACTCCGCGAGCCGTGCTGTGGACTTCGAGGTCGGCACTCCGCGCACCTCGAGCCCACCGGCAACAGCCTCGCCAAGGGCACGAACGAACCAGTGGCTGGTCGTGCCTGAGCCCAGGCCGAGCAGCATCCCCGGGCGCACGTACCGTTCGACCGCGGCGATCCCGACGGCCTTCTTCGCCCGGTCCTGCGGTGTCATCGTCTCCATGGTCATGACTCCTTCGACGGTACGGCGATCGCAACGTCCTCGACGCTCATGACCGGCTGCTCTCTGCCAGCAGACCGTAGACGTCGGTGAGGGCGCTGTAGAGCTGATGGTGTGCTGCGAAGACCTTCTCGTACTGTGGCCGCGCCTGGTGGTCCGGTGTGAACTCCCGGACCACCTTGACCTGGGACAACGCTTCCGACAGGTCGGGCCACACACTCGCTCCGACCCCGGCGGCAAGGGCAGCACCATAGGCGCCGCCCTCAGAAGCACCGGTCACGGTCACCACGTCACGTCCGAGGATGTCCGCGAGCAGCTGGAGCCAGAGCACCTCCTGGGTGGCGCCGCCGGAAGCGATGATCCGGTCAGTCTGCAGGCCCGAGTCCACGCAGATCTCCAGGATCTCCCGCAGGTTCATCAGCACCCCCTCGATCACGGCCCGGGCGATGTGTCCCACGCTGTGCATCTGCGACAGTCCTACCAGCGCGGCGCTGGCCTCAGGAGCCAAGTTGGGGGAGCGCTCACCGAGCAGGTAGGGAAGGAACATCACACCGTTCGCGCCCGGCTCCACCTGCTTGGCCAGGGTGATGAGCTGCTGGAAGGTCAGCTCCTGCGAATCGTTGAGGGGCGTCAGGGCGTCCCGCAACCACTGGAACGCCCCACCGGCGCTCAGGGAGACGCCCATGAGGTGCCATCGGCCGGGCTCGTTCCCGCAACTGACCTGTACCCGGCCGGTGACCTTCTCGGGATAGTGGGAGAGTCCACCGGCCACGATCCCGGCGGTGCCCACCGTGAATCCTGCCTCTCCTTCCTCGAGCAGTCCCATCGCCGTTGTCTGGATCACGGCGTCTCCTCCGCCGCCGAAGACCGGCGTGCCTGCCGGCAGTCCCCATGCGGCTGCCAATGAGTCCTCTAGCACGCCGGTCTGCTCGGTAGATTCCACCACAGCAGGCAGGAGGCCCTCGTCCACGTCGATGGCGGTGAGCAGCTCGCTGGACCAGGTGCGGTGCTGCACGTCGAACAGCCCGGTGCCGGAGGCGTCAGAGACGTCGGTCGCGTACTGGCCAGTCATCCGGAACCTGAGGTAGTCCTTCGGGTTGAGCAATCTGGTCATCGCCGCATAGCTCTCCGGCTCGTTGCGGCGGAGCCAGATGATTTTCCCCGCGGTGAAACCGGGAAGCATCTGGTTGCCGGTGAGCGCCAGCAGCCGGTCCAGACCGCCCACCTGTTCAGTGATCCAGTCGCACTCCTGTGCGGCGCGCTGGTCGTTCCAGAGGATGGCGGGTCGGATGACCTCGCCGTCAGCGTCCAGCGGGGTCAACCCGTGCATCTGGCCGCACAGACCGATCCCCACCACCTCGCGCCCGTGCTCCGGCAGCTGGGCTGTCAGCGCGGTGATCGCTTCGCCGGTGGCCCGCCACCACTCGCTCGGCTCCTGCTCCGCCCACCCTGCGCGCCGGTTGATCATCGGGTAGTCAGCGCTCGCGACAGCCACCACCTCGCCGACCGGACTCACCGCGATCGCCTTGCAGGTCGATGTACCAAGATCGATTCCGATCAGCATGATTGCTCCTTTGCGTGAGTGTTGGGGTCAGCAGCGCTAGTGGCTGTGCCGGATCCGCAGGTGCTTGTGCTGCAGGTACCCCTCCAGACCTTCACGGCCGTGCTCGGTACCGAAACCGGACTCACGGCGGCCGCCGTAGGGGGCGTTGATGATGCCGGCGTCGACGTTGTTGACCGCGACATTGCCGAAGTCGAGGTCTCTGCCGATGCGCATCGTCTCGCCGAGGTCCTCGGTGTAGAGGTACGCGGCAAGACCACCCTCGACAGAGTTCGCCTGACGCACCGCTTCATCGAGTGAGTCCACTGCGGCAACGCCGACCGCGGGTCCGAACGTCTCCTCGGTCATGAGTAGAGAGTCAGCGGCCGCATCGACCACGACGGCCGGGTAGCGGAACAAGCCACCGGACGGATGCTTCTGCACGCCGGTGAGCTGCGTGGCACCCCGGTTGACGGCGTCCGAGACGTGTTCAGCGGTACGGTCGCGGATCTCCGCCATGGTCAGTGCACCCACGTCCGCGTCCGGATGCGCATACCCGTCCGCCACGGTGAGCGCACGGGTGAGGTCAACTACCCGGTCGGTGAAGTCGCGGTAGACCGGCTGCTCCACATAGATGCGGTTGATGGCGATGCAGATCTGCCCAGCATTGCGGAACGACCGGCGGACGGCCCCCGCAGCCGCAAGGTCCAGGTCAGCGTGCCGGGAGACGATCATGGGGCAGCTTCCGCCGAGCTCCATCGTCAGCTGGGTCACTCCCGAGACCGTCTGGAACAGGCGCTGTCCGGTGGCGTTGGAACCGGTGAACGCCACCTTTGCGATGTCCGGGTGTCCGGCGAGCATGGCGCCGACCTCCCCGGCGCCGTGCACGACGTTCACCACTCCCGGCGGAAAGCCTGCGGCGTGGGCACACTCGGCGAGCAGGTGTGCCGCACCAGGGGTGTACTCGGAGGCCTTGACCACGATCGTGCAACCGGCCCCCAGGGCGCCGCCGAGCTTCCAGCCGATGAGCTCGACAGGGTAGTTCCACGGCGTGATGGCCGCGACCGGGCCGACCGGTTCGCGCTGGACCACGGAGAGGTACTCGGTGCTCTCGTTCGGGATGGTCTGCCCGAGGATCCGTTCTGCCTCCTCACCGTAGAACTGCATCGCCTTGGCGAACTTTCTTACCTCTCCGCGTGCCTCGTTCAGAGGCTTGCCCTGCTCCTTGGTCATGGACGTGGCCAGGTCGTCGAGCCGGTCCAGGGCTGCCTCGGCCAGCCCGCGGAGCAGCCCACCTCGTTCGAACCCGGTGGTGCGGCTCCAGGTGGTGAAGGCCCCAGCCGCTGCAGCGACCGCATCGTCGATCGTGCGTTGGTCGGCACGGTCGGCGATGGCGGCAACCTCGCCAGTTGCCGGGTTCTCCCGGGTGAGCTGACTGTTGCCCGGCCGGAACTCGCCGTCGATGTAGGCAGTGCAGTGCAAAGGGGCAGTGGTCATGGGTGAGCTCCTCGCTCGCTGGTGTGCGGTTCCTCGTCGGCGCGTCCGTCTGGGCCCGGCAACGGCACCGGCGAACGCAGTGGCTCGCCCCGAAGGGCGCGGCGCCCCTCGTCGACGGCCAGCGTCTGCAGGCGCGCCATGGACTCGATCGAGTGGAAGGCCACGTGCGGGGTCAGGATGACGTCTGGACGGGAGCGCAGCGGATGGTCGGGGGGCAGCGGTTCCGGCTCCGTCACGTCCAGCGCAGCCCCGGCGAGCTGTCCCGCGTCCAGAGCGCGGACGAGCGCAGCATGATCGACGAGACCGCCACGAGCTGTGTTGATGAGGTAGGCGCCGCGCCGGATGGTCGCGAACGCGGCGTCGTCCAGCAGGTGCTGGGTGCTCGCGGTCAGCGGAACGTGCAGGGAGAGGATATCGGTACGGGTCAGCAGCTCGGACCAGGCCACTGGCTGGATCTGCTGGGCCGACAGCTCCTGGGACGTCACGTAGGGGTCATACGCCAGTGTGGTGCACCCGAACGTCTGCAGACGGCGCGCGACTAGCTGGGCGATCCGGCCCGCGCCGACCAGCCCCACGGTGCGGCTCTCCATGCTGGGCACCGGGCCGAACTCTGTCGGCGTCGGCTCCGCGCCGCGGTGCAGTGCCCGGTCGAAGTCTTGGACGCGGCGCACCAGCATGAGCGCCAGCATCGAGGCATGGTCCGCGACCACATTGGCGCCGTAGTCGGGGACATTGCAGACCGTGATGCCAGCGGCGGCCGCGGCGTCGAGGTCGATGTTGTCGACTCCGATGCCGTACCGGACCACGACAGCACCGTCGGAGAGCCGGCCCAGCTCCGCTGCGCCCAGCTCGACGAAGTTCGTGAACACCAGCTGTGCACCGTCGAGAGTCGCGGCCACGTCTGCGTTCCCGTCCCAGTGCCGGTAGGTGGCTTCCTCCTGCTCGGCGAGCTGCCGCTCCAGGGAGTCGTCCGGTACCGCGGTATCGGTCACGGCGATGATCGGCCTGCTCATGGAGAGACTCCGTCGGACCGGTGCAGGTCTCGGAAGAGGTCCAGGAGACCGTAGTCCCACACCGGGGCGCGCTCGCTCGTCGTCACCCGGTTGACCAGAGTGCCGAGTTCCGGTGCAGAGATGGAGACCAGGTCGCCTTCCTGGTGCGTGAAGCCCTGGCCCGGCTCGCCCCTGTCCTCCGTGGGGGCGAACGGTGTACCGCAGAAGAGCACCAGACCATCCGGGTACTGGTGCCGGCGGTTGATGGTGTGCTCGACCAGCGCACCGACCGGGCGGGAGATGTCTGCTTGGGGTGCGTCGGCCTCGAGGACGAATCCGTCCTGACCCTCGACCCGCATCGTGATCGTGGTGTTGGCGACCTGCTCCAGGGAGAACTCGTCGTCCAGCAGCCGGATGAACGGGCCCAGGGCTGCCGAGGCGTTGTTGTCCTTCGCCAGGGGGAGCAGCAGCGCGCTGGCACCTTCGATGTCTCGTAGGTTGGCGTCGTTGCCGAGGGTGGCGCCCTTGGGCGCGCCGTCGCTGTCGACCACCAGCACCAGCTCGGGCTCCGGGTTGTTCCAGGCGGAGATCTCCGCGATCCCGATGTCCGAGGCATGACCCACGCTGCTCAGGACCGGCGCCTTGGTGAACACCTCCGGGTGCGTGCCCAGTCCGACCTGGAGGTACTGCGACCACAGCCCGTTCTCTCGGAGGACCTTGAGCGCAGCGAGCGCTTCGGCCGAACCAGGCTGGACATCCTGGATCGATGAGCTGATCGACTCCTGGAGCTGTTCTCGTACGGCGGCGGCCTTGTGCGGATCGCCGCCGACCCGCTCCTCGATGACCCGCTCGAGCATGCTCTGCACGAACGTGACGCCCGCCGCCTTCAGAACCTGCAGGTCGACCGGCGCGAGGAGCACCACCTCGGTGCAGGCGACCGGCCCGGGGGCACCACGGCGTCTGTCCGCCTCCCCGGCGGTAGCTGGCAGGACCTCTTCGAGCGGCCACGTCGGCGTGTCGGAGGAGGTCTCGGCGAGGAACGTGCGGACCTGCTCAGCGGGTGCGGAGCTCTGCATGAGCTCAGCCATGGTCGGTCCCAGGGGTGTGATGTCGTGCAGTGTTCCTGTACTGACCGCGACGAGGCGCGGCCCCAGCCCTGGAACGAAGATGCGTCCGACGAGGGTCGCCCGGTCGGGCGTCTGCGGCAGCACGGCCGCAACCTGCGTCCGAGGATCGATCATGTGGCCCTCCTGCTCGCTACGAGCGCGCTGCTTGCACTCTCCCGTTGATCTGAACATATGATGATCCCCATGGGTAGTCAATCGGTCACCGAGACCAGCACCTGGACGATGCCGCAGGCAGCCGCAGTCGCTCCTGCGCGCCCGGCGCGGCTTCCGATGTGGCTGGCCGATCAGCTGGAGGAGCTGCTGCTGCAGGGACGATTCCCGGTGGGGACGCAGATGCCGACGGAGAAGGGGATCGCCACGGACTATGGCGTGAGCCGTCAGGTCGTCCGTGAGGCAGCCCGGCTCCTGGAGGACCGCGGCCTGGTCGAGATCCGGGCCGGCCGAGGGATGACGGTCGTGGCCCCGAACGTGGACACGATCGTGCAGCGCTTCCGCATGCTGCTGCGCCGCGGCGAGGCGAGCTTCGAGCAGCTGATGGAGCTGCGCCAGATGACTGAGGGGGACATGGCTGCGCTAGCAGCCCGCAACCGCAGTGAGGAAGACCTGACGCGGATGCGAGCGATGATCGCCATGGCTGCCGACAACGTCGACGACTTCGCCGCGTGCATGGATGCGGACATGGGGTTCCACATGGCCGTGGCGCGCGCTACCCAGAACCCGTTCGTGCTCACGTTCGTGCAACCGATCAACCTGGTGCTGCGAGACCTGTACCGCAAGCCGATCGGTTATCTCGCAGCGCAACCGAGCACCTTGTCCGAGCACACCGCGATCACCGAGGCGATCGCAGCGGGCGATGTCGAGGCGGCGCGCCAGGCGACGTCTGTGCACCTGGGCCGGGTCCTCGAAGACGCCGGCACGCTGGTCGATCGCAGCAGCGTGGGCTACAGCTCTGGCTCGGTGACCAACGACGTCCACATGAGGAGTGATCAACAATGACTTCTGACCACGTCTCCGTGAGCGATGCCACGCAAGCTGCGGCAGTCGCACACCGAGCAGTGTCCCAGCGGCCGCACACGGACCGCGCCGCCTGGCTCGAGGCACTGGCGGACGCCCTGGACGCCCACTCGAGCGAGCTGGTGGCGCTGGCGGACGACGAGACCCACCTCGGAGAGGCCCGGCTGACCGGTGAGCTGGCACGCACGAGTGCGCAGCTTCGGATGTTTGCCGACGTGGTCCGCGAGGGCAGCTTCCTGGAGGCGGCTGTGGACCACCCGGACCCGAATGCCACGCCGCCGATACCGGACCTTCGCCGGATGCTGGTCTCCCTCGGTCCGGTCGCAGTCTTCGCCGCGAGCAACTTTCCGTTCGCGTTCTCCGTGCTGGGCGGCGATACGGCCAGCGCGTTGGCAGCCGGCAGCACTGTGGTGGTCAAGGCGCACGAAGGTCACCCGGAGCTCTCCCGCAGAGTCGCTTCTCTCGCGCACACTGCTCTGCAGACCGAAGGCGCACCGGATGGCACCTTCACCATGGTCGAGGGGCGCGAGACCGGAGTGGACCTGGTGCGTGATCCCAAGATCAGGGCCGTGGGCTTCACCGGTTCGGTCTCTGGTGGACGGTTCCTGTTCGACGTTGCGACACAGCGGCCAGAACCCATCCCGTTCTATGCGGAGATGGGCAGCATCAACCCGGTCGTGGTGACGCCCGGTGCTGCGGCGCATGCTCTCGGCGAGGTCGCCGACGGGCTGGTGGGGTCGTTCACGCTGGGCGTAGGGCAGTTCTGCACGAAACCGGGGGTCACGTTCGCGCCCGCCGAGGCCGGCCTCGCCGCCGCGCTGGGGGAGCGGGTCGACCTGCAGCCCAAGGCGCTGCTGAACGACCGGATCGGCGCGGGCTACCGCCATCGCCTGAACGAGATCACCGACCTGGATGGCGTGGAGGTCGTCCGCGGCTCCGAGCCCAGTGAGGACAGCCATGCCGCGCCGGTCGTGCTCCGCACGACCGCGGTCCGGGTGCTGGAGCAGCCGGAGGATCTACTCGACGAGGTGTTCGGGCCGGCCGCGCTGGTCGTGGACTACAGCTCGCTCGACGAGCTGCGCCAGGCCCTCGCGGTCCTGCCGGGGACACTCACCGCGACGCTGCATGCGGCACCGGAGGAGGAGGCGCTGGCCGCGGAGCTGCTCGACGTGCTCGGTCGAGTGGCTGGCCGGGTGCTCTACGGAGGATGGCCGACTGGTGTGGCTGTCTCCCATGCGCAGCACCACGGTGGCCCTTATCCGTCCACCACGAGCGTGCACACGTCGGTGGGAACTACGGCGATACGCCGGTGGATGCGCCCGGTGGCGTACCAGACGACCCCGGACGCGCTGCTGCCGCTACCGCTGCAGGAGGCGAACCCGTTAGGCATCCCGCGCCGGGTCGACGGGGTGCTGCGGCCGCCGTCGTCCTAGGGCAGCACACCTAGAGCCCACTCAGGCTGTCTCGGTCTTTGGCGGGGACGGTCGCCGTGCCATGGCAGGCGTGTTCAGGCCAGGCCGCCCTCCTCTGCTAGCAGCTCCTGGAGCACGTCGTCGATGAACGTGGCGTCGACCGGGTTGTCGCCGATCCCTGCGAAGTGGCCCCATACACCGGGGATCCTGCGCACCTCACCCTTCTCGATGAACTGCGACGCGTAGTCCTCGTCCTCGGGTGGAAAGTAGAGGTCTCGCTCTGCTGGCATCGCGATCAGCCGTGCCTTGATGGAGCGCAGCGCCTTGATGTGGTCTCCATCGAAACCGGGTGTGGCACCCACATCACCGTACTGCCAGGTCCACAGCATCGCGAGCAGGTCGTTGGCGTCGCGCTCGTGCACGATCGGCCCACCGCCGAGGAAGTGGCCCTCCCAGTAGGTGACCAGGAAGTCTTCCAGCGAGGAGAAGGTGAGCTTGGTGCCCAACCGCCGCGAGTCCCACACCTGGCGGTAGACCTCGTCCCAGTAGAACGCCTGGGAGAAGCCCCAGCCGGCGTAGACGCGGGCGGCCGCGCGCAGCCCCTTCTCCGGCTGCTCGCGGTACCAGCCGCCCTGGAATGCCACATCTGCGGTGAGCGCCGCCTTGACGCCCTCGAGGAACACGAAGTTGTGGATGCTGGTCTTCGACGAGCCGCAGAACGGCGCGGCCCGCTCCACCATGTCGGGGTGGCTGACAGCCCACTGGTACGTCTGGGCCGCACCCATCGACCATCCCGTCACCAGGGCGATCCGCTCGATGCCGTAGCGCTCGGTGAGCAGCTTGTGCTGGGCTTCGACCTGGTCATAGAAGGTCACGTTCGGGAACTGCGCGCGGTCATAGGGCGGCGGCATGTTGCTCGGTGAGCTCGAGACACCGTTGCCGAGCATGTCCGGGATGACGATGAAGTACTTGGTGGGATCTAGCGCCATCCCCTCGCCGATCATCCACTCGTTGTCCCAGTGCCGGCCTGAGTACCAGGTCGGGCACACGATGACGTTGCTCTTCTCAGCGTTGAGCTCGCCGAAGGTCTTGTAGGCGAGCTGGGCGCCCCGGAGCGTGGCTCCGTGCTGCAGGCGGAAGTCGCCAAGCTCGAACCTCTCGTAGTCCTGCGGGAAGTCGGTCATGTGCACTCCTTTGGTCATGACGGCCACGCGTTCGTCTCAAGACCATTCTGGGGCCGACCGTCAGGAGCCGCACGAGCGCGGACCTCCTGGCTCTGCTGGTCCGGTTCTCACCCCGCTCCGGCGGATGGCACGTAGCACCAGCCGCAGCAGCGAGCGAGGTGGCATCGGTTTGAGCCCGCACCTCGATGCATGTAAAATGCATGCATGCCAGCTCTGCAGATCCGCGACGTCCCCGAGGAGATCCGCGACGCATTGGCGCAGCGCGCGCGGGAACGGGGCCAGTCGCTGCAGGCATACCTCCTCGCACTCGTGGAGAACGAGGCACGCCGCTCGCGCAACCTGGCGCTGCTGGACCGGTTCTCCGATCGCTCCGACGGAACCCGATTGATGCCAGAGGAGGCGGCGCGCGCAGTGGCCGGTGCCCGCGCCGAGCGGGAGAATCGGCTTGTGCACAGCCCGCGGGACCGCTCTGACGGAGTCGCATGATCGTCGTCGATGCCTCGGTGTTCGCCAACGCCCTGCTCGATGATGGCGACGTGGGTGAACATGCCCGCTCTCACCTCGCCGGCGACAGCCACTGGCTCGGACCCGACCACCTCCGGGTCGAGGTGTACTCGGTGATCCGCGGATTGAGCCTTGGTGGGAAAGTCGCCTCCGGTCGTGCAGTCGAAGCGCTGGACGTGCTTGCGGAGGTGGTGATCGAGACGGTTCCGGTGGCGCCGTTGCTTGGCCGGATGTGGGAACTTCGCGACAATCTGAGCGGCTACGACGCGGCCTACGTGGCCGCCGCGGAAAGTGAGGGTTGCTCCCTAGTCACGGCCGATCAGCGGTTGGCACGAGCGCCCGGGCTCCAGTGTGAGGTGCGGCTCGCGCTACCGAAATGAGGGGGCGAGAGGCTGCGCTCAGCTTTCTGGCGCCGCGGGCGCTCTGAGAGATCGAGGACGCTGCCCCGGATCGCTGTGGACGCGACCAGGTACCGGCGTGATACTTGCTCGGTGAGTTTTCTGATCAGGCGAGCAGAGCCGGACGAGCTGGACGCGGTGGGGGAGCTGACAGTGCAGGCCTACCAGAGCGACGGCCTGGTGCCGCTCGACTCGGAGTATGATGCGCAGCTGCGGGACGCGAGCAGCAGGTTCGTCGGCGCCGAGCTGCTGGTCGCGGCCGAGGCAGGCCGGCTCCTGGGCACGGTGACGTTCGCGGTGCCCGGATCGCCGTACGCCGAGCTCTCCCGCCCCGGCGAGGCGGAGTTCCGGATGCTCGCAGTGGACCCAGCCGCCCGGCGCCGCGGTGTCGCCCGGGAGCTGGTGCGGGCCTGCCTGGGGCGGGCGAGCGCCCGTGGGGATCGCGCCATGGTGCTCTCCACCGCTACGGACATGCGCCCAGCCCACCGGCTGTACACCTCGCTCGGGTTCTATCGATCGCCGGAACGTGACTGGTCGCCGGTGCCGGGTGTGGACCTGCTCGCGTTCGAGCTGCCGTTGCCCTCGACACTTCGCACCGGTTGATCAGCCGATCGTGCGCGACGGGCGGTGTCAACTATGCGTCGCCGGGGGCCGGTTGCATCGGGTACCTCAGCGCTCAGCAGGGGCAGTAGTGCCGTGCCGGAATCGACGGTCATACGGCACGACCTCGCACATATGCCGAGCTCGTGCCGTATGACCGTCAGTTCAGCGACCTCTCTAGCTCGCCGTCCCCGCCAGGTCCTCGGCGTCCAGGATCGAGTAGGCATACCCCTGCTCGGCGAGGAACCGCTGCCGGTGGGCGGCGAAGTCCTGGTCCACGGTGTCGCGGGTGACCACTGCGTAGAAGTGTGCGGTGCGCCCGTCGGCCTTGGGCCGCATCAGCCGGCCGAGGCGCTGGGCCTCCTCCTGCCGGGACCCGAACGACCCGGAGACCTGG
>DATGRZ010000364.1:0-2280 GCA_035303065.1 Ruania sp. | reverse complement strand
GCCGAGCACCGGCTCTCGGTGGTCCGCCCGACGATCATCGAGAGCTCGCTGCAGCACCCGTTCCCCGGCTGGATCGACGGTTTCAAGGTGGCCGACCCGCTGATCGCCGCCTACGGGCGCGGCATGCTGCCGGAGTTCCCGGCGCTGGCCGACACCATCCTGGACGTCATCCCGGTCGACCACGTGGTCAACGCCATCCTGGCCGCCGCTGCCAGCCCGCCGCCGGTGGCCAGCCCGCAGTACTTCCAGGTCTCCTCCGGAGCGCGTAACCCGCTGCGGTTCGGCACCCTGCTCCGGCTGATCCGCGGCTACTTCCGCAAGCACCCGCTCACCGACTCCCAGGGTTCCTTCGTGCAGGTGCCGAACTGGACCTTCCCGCACGGTCCCGCTGTGCAGCGCTCGCTGCGCCGCCGCGAGCTGGCCGTGGACGCTGCCGACAAGCTGGTCGGACGGCTGCCGGCGAACAGCACCACCCGGGAGTGGATCTCCACCATCTACAAGGCGAAGCGCGATCTGGGCACGCTGCGCAAGTTCACCGACCTGTACCAGGCCTACACCCAGACCGAGGTGGTCTTCGACGACAGCAACACCCGGGCGCTGCACGAGGCCGTCGCCGCCGACCGCAAGGCCGAGCACGGGTTCGACGTCACGGCGATCGACTGGGCGCACTACCTGCAGGAGGTGCACGTGCCCCAGGTGCCGGGTCTGATGCGCCAGCGCCGCCCGCAGCCCAAACCGTCCATCAACGCCAACAACCTGCCGCGACGCGAGGACGTGCTCGCCGTCTTCGACCTGCACGGCACCGTGGCCGCTGCCAGCCTGATCGAGCACTACGTGTGGGTGGAGCTGGCCGCCAAGGGGACCCTGCCCGCGCTGCGCGAGCTCGGCGGCATGGTCGCCTCCTCCGGCACCTACCTGCAGGCCGAACGGCGGGACCGGGGCGACTTCATCCGGTCCTTCATGCGCCGCTACGCCGGGGTCGACGAAGAGGAGCTGCGGGAGGTGATCGCCACCAAGGTGACCCCGTCGCTGCGTGCCCGGGTGCACGCGGAGGCCACCGAACGGATCGCCCGGCACCGGGCCGCCGGTCACCGCACCGTTCTGGTCACCGGGCAGATCGACGTGTTCGTGGAGCCGCTGGCAGACATGTTCGACGTGATCGTGGCCGGGCAGATGGAGAAGGACACCAGCGGTCGGTGGACCGGCCACCTGGCCACCTCACCGCTGGTGGACGAGGCGCGCGCCGCGTGGTTGGTGCGCTACGCCCGGGAGGAGGGGGTGCAGCTGGCCGACTCCTACGCCTACGGAGACACCTACTCCGACCGACCCTGGCTGGACGTCGTCGGGTACGCCAGCGTGGTGAACCCCGACCCGAGCTTGTACCGCTATGCGCGGGAGAAGCACTGGCCGGTGCACTCCTGGACGACGACGGCGGAGGGTCGCCTCTCCCCGGTGGTCCGCTCGATCACGGGGCCGGCCGGGCGATGAGGGGCAGGACGAGGACGACACCGGTGCCGATCATCGGCACTGCGATGGTCACCGGTGGCACCTCCGGTATCGGGCTGGCCTTCGCCCGGGCGCTGGCGGCCCGCGGTTGCGACCTGGTGCTGGTCGCCCGGAACCGGCAGCGGTTGGACGAGACGGCCGAAGAGCTCCGTGCTGCGCACCACATCGCGGTGCACACCATCGTCGCCGACCTCGGCGACCGCGCCGATGCCGACATGGTGGCGCGCCGGCTGGAGGACACCAGCGCACCGGTGGACATCCTGGTGAACAACGCCGGGCATGGGGTGCACACCCCGCTGACCGAGCAGGTCGAGGTGCACGATGCGGCGATCGACCTGATGATCCGCGGTGTGCTCGTGCTCGGTGCGTCGGCCGGGCGGACCATGCAGGCCCGGGGCAACGGGCTGATCATCAACGTCGGATCGGTGGCCGGGCTGGTGGCGATGGGCACCTACTCGGCGATCAAGTCGTGGGTGAACACCTACTCTGAGAGCCTGAGCCTGGAGCTGGAGGGCAGCGGAGTGCAGGTGATGACGTTGATCCCGGGATGGGTGCGGACCGAGTTCCACGGTCGGGCGAAGATCCGCACCTCCGCGATACCGTCGTTCCTGTGGCTGGCGGCCGACCGGCTGGTCGCCGACTGCCTCGACGACGTGGAAGCAGGACGGACCAGGTCGGTACCATCACGACGGTTCAAGGTGATCGCCTGGTTGGCGCAACGGATGCCCCGAGCATTGGTCCGGCGAGCGACGGCGCTGATCCGGAAGGGACGCA
>DATGRZ010000363.1:0-21422 GCA_035303065.1 Ruania sp. | reverse complement strand
CTCGAGGCTGGAGCGCACCCGGTCCAGGTCCTCCCGGTGCTTGCAGAGCGCACCGGTCGTGGCCGCTGCCGTGGCCAGGTCCAGCTCGCTCGCGCCGAGCTCCACCAGCGCCTGGGCCCAGTCCAGCGACTCGGCCACCCCGGGCGGTTTGATCAGGTGGGTGTCCCGGCGCAGGTTCTGCACCACGGTGACCAGCTGCTCGGCCAGGCGCTCGGAGACCTGAGGCAGCCGGGTACGCACGATCGCCACCTCCCGGGCCAGGCCCGGATGGTCGATCCAGTGGTAGAGGCAGCGACGCTTCAGCGCGTCGTGCAGCTCCCGGGTGCGGTTGGAGGTGAGCACCACCACCGGCGGCGTCTGCGCGCGGATCGTGCCCAGCTCGGGGATGGTCACCTGCCAGGCGGACAGGATCTCCAGCAGGAACGCCTCGAACTCGTCGTCCGCGCGGTCGATCTCGTCGATGAGCAGCACGGCGGGCCCGTTGCGGAGGGCCTTGAGCAGGGGACGATCGAGCAGGAAGCGCTCGTCGAACAGGGACTTCTCGATCTCCTCGGTGGCCAGGCCGTTGCCGGCGGCCGGGTCTGCCGTGGCTTCGCTGCCCACCGGGCGTTCGGCCCCGCGGGTGACGGCCGCGGTCTCCAGGGCGCGCAGGTGCAGGATCTGCTTGGTGAAGTCCCAGTCGTAGAGGGCCTGCGAGGCGTCGATGCCCTCGTAGCACTGCAACCGGATCAGCGGGCGGTCCAGCCCCGCGGCGAGGGCTTCAGCCAACGACGTCTTCCCGGTGCCCGGCTCACCCTCGAGCAGCAGCGGGCGGCCCATCGCCAACGCCAGGTAGGTGATCGTCGCCAGGCCTTCGTCGGTGAGGTAGCCGGTGGACTCCAGCAGCTCGCTCACCGCTGCGGTGGAGGTCAGGCCCGACGTCGTAGTCATGTCGCCACGATAAGCCAGGGCGAGCGGGTGTGCCGGGCCGTTGGTGCCGGTGCAGGGCCTACGCTCAGCAGACATGGAGACCGTGGACGGCGGGCGGCAGCGGGGATCTGCTGCGGTCGGCCTGGTGCTGGCCGCCGGTGCGGGGCGCCGCCTCGGGCTCGGCGCCAAGGCGCTGCTGCGCAGCGGGGGCCAGACGCTGGTGCAGCGGGCGGTCGGTGTGCTGCGCGAGAGTGGCTGCGCACCGGTGCTGGTGGTCCTCGGCGCGCAGGCCGAGGAGGTATCGACGGTGGTGGCCCGCGCCGGTGGCCAGGCGGTGGTCAACGCCGACTGGGCCAGCGGGCTGGCCTCCTCGTTCCGGGCGGGGGTGGCCGCGCTGCCCGAGGACGCCGGCCGGGTGGTGGTGCTGCTGGTGGACCAGCCCGGTGTCGGCTCGGCCGTGGTGGCGCGCCTGCTGGGGCAGCACCGGTGCGGAACGGTGACCGCCGCCGAGTACGGCGACGGCGGCGCGCGGCACCCGATGGTCTTCGACGTCGACCTCGCCCGGGCCGCCGCCGAGCTGGCCGAGGGGGACCGGGGCGCCCGGGCCTACCTGCGCCGGAACCCGGAGGTGCTGCACCTGGTGGACTGCTCCGACCTCGGCTCCTCCTCCGATGTGGACACCCCCGAGGACCTGCACCTGCTCGAGCCATAGCGCACTGAGGCACGCACCGGCGCGCGCCGTGCGCGCCGGTGCGGGAGTTGAGCCGAAGTTTCGGAACTGAAACAAGCGGGCCAGGCCGCGACCCCAGATAATCGGCCAGAATTCCTAGGAGGGATCGGGTAGGCGGGACGAGGCGCCGAAAAGACCGAAAAGGTTTACGTTTCCGCAAGAGTGTGCTTTGGTGTCCTGCGTCACCCCGGCTCGACGTTGAGGAGATTTCATGCTTCGGTCCCGAAAATCTCAGCCTGTGAACGCCAAGGGCGCGATCGCGGTCGCTCTCGGCGCTGCACTGGTTGTCACCGCGCTGGTCACACCGGCACATGCGGACGACGAGGACAGGCTGAACGCGGGCGTCGGCTACCCCGAATGGAGCGGTGCGGAGCAACCGGTACCGGACCTGCCGGCGGACTTCACCCCCGGTAACCAGCTGCAGGCGATCATGGACGCCGACCTCGCGGCCGGCGCCGGTCAGGACATCGAGAACGACTTCTGGGTGGACGACATGCTCGCCCGCTACGCAGACGCCGGCGGGTACGGGGACACCAACAACTGGCTCTTCTCCCGCGGTCGAGCGGCCTACATGTACACCCACGACCCGGACACCCTCGGTTTCGCCGGGTCGGCCGCGTACTGGGACGAGCTGGGCACCGACTCCTTCTACGAGCTGACCGCCGCGGTGGACGGGGACGAGGTCGATCTCACCGAGGACGTCGAGTCCCGCAAGCAGACCCCGAGCTACTTCACCACGGTGTTCACCGGCGCTGGCCTTCAGGTCAGGCAGACGAAGTTCATCACCGAGCAGAACGTGGTGATCACCAATGTCGAGCTGACCAGCACAGATGGTGCCGCGCACGAGGTCACCCTGACCGGTACCTCCCCGTTGGCCGCTGCGGCGGAGGGCGAGGAGCTGACCGGTGTGCAGGGGACCAAGAACGACATCACCACCCTCTACCCCCGATTCTCCGGCGACGGCTTTGCGCCGCAGGACGGCGCGCTGGTCGCCGAGCTGAGCGTGCCCGCCGACGGTGCCGTGAGCACCAAGGTGCAGCTCGGTCTGCTCACCGACGAGATCCCGGCCTCGGCCACCGAGTACGAGTTCTACCGGGATGCCGAGCCGGCGGACGCCTACACCGAGCACGTCACCGCCTACAACCAGTGGTGGGCGGACAACGTGCCGTACCTGGACACCCCCGAGGACAACATCGACAAGACGCTCTTCTACCGGTGGTGGCTGCTGCGGTTCAACTTCCTGGACGCGAACGTGCCCGGGAACGACTTCCAGTTCCCGGTCGCGATCGAGGGGGTGCTCGGCTACAACAACTCCATCGTGCTCACCGCCGGGATGTTCATCGACGACCTGAAGTACCTGCGCGACCCGGCCTACTCCTACGGCACCTGGGTGTCCGCGGGGGAGACCTCGCGCTCAGGCCGGATGGTGGACAACCCCGGCGAGCCGGCCAACTGGTCGAACTCCTACACCGAGTACATCCCCGAGGCGGCGTGGCGCTCCTATGAGATGCACGGCGGACCGACGGCCATCGCCGAACGGCTCGGCACCTACGGTGAGAACGACGTCACCGGCCTGCTGGAGGACTTCGACTCCAACGGCAACAACCTCATCGAGTACGACTGGGGCGCGATGACCGGTAACGATGCCGACGCCGTCTCCTTCGACTGGGCCCGTGAGCACGGCCACGCCGCCATGGACCGCACCGAGAGCGCCTACCTGTACTCCAACGCGCTAGCCGCCGCAGAGGCCTACGAGGTCGCCGGTCGCACAGCGGATGCCGACCGGATGACCGCCCTCGCCGAGGACATCAAGTCCTCCCTGATGGAGGTGCTGTGGAACCCGGACAGACAGCTGATCGAGCACCGGCAGTCCGGCGGAGACGAGCTGTTGGTGGACTGGAAGGAGATCAACAACTACTACCCGTTCAGCGTGGGTCTGGTGCCCCAGCCCGGTGACGAGGACTACGACGACGACTACGTCGAAGCCCTGCGCCTGTGGCAGGACTATGACGAGTACCCGATCTTCCCGTTCTACACCGCGAACCAGGCCGATGCCGCTGAACGTGGTGACTCCGGCAGCAACAACTTCTCCGTGATCAACTCCACGGTCACGTTCCGGATGCTGGCCAGCGTGCTGCGGGACTACCCGACCGACTACCTGTCCGCCGAGGACTACAAGAAGCTGCTGTACTGGAACGCCTGGGCGCACTACATCGACGGCGACAACCGGCTCCCGGACCAGAACGAGTTCTGGCACACCGCCTCGGCGAACACCGACTGGGGTGACACCCAGGAGATCGGCTACCGGTCCTGGATCCACCACACCATGCTCGGCTCGACGAACTTCACCATGATCGAGGACGCGATGGGTCTGCGGCCCCGGTCGGATGCGATGATCGAGCTGGACCCGATCGACATCGACTGGCCCTACTTCACCGCGAACAACATCCGCTACCGGAATGTCGACCTGAGCATCGTCTGGGACGAGCCAGGTGACGGCGAGCGGCCCTACGGTGAGTCGGTGCCGGAGGGCTACTCGGTGTTCGTCGACGGTGAGCTGGCGTTCACCGCGGACTCCCTGTCACGGGTGGTCTACGACCCCGACGCCGGTGAGATCGTCGAGTCCGACGAGGGCGTCACCATCACCGAGGTGCACCCGCACGAGGTGCTCGCCCCCGAGGACGTCAGGTTCGACGACGATGCGCGGGTGGTCGACCTGATGGCCAAGGCCGGGACGGATGTCGCCACCGGCACCACAGGATCGCCGAACCTGGCGGAGGGTGCACAGGTGAGTGCCTCGTTCACCGCCGAGGAGGACTACTCCAGCCCGGAGGCCGCCGTGGACGGCACCACGATCAACGAACCGTTCTGGGGTACCGCCGGTTCGCCGGAGGCCGCCGACACCCTCGAGGTGGATCTGGGCGAGAGCACCACCTTCGACGATCTGCGGGTGTACTTCTACCGCACCTCCTCCTCGGACGCCGACCAGGGTGGCCGCACTGCCGGCACCCGGCAGGGATACGCCGCTCCGCAGGAGTACACGCTGGAGTACTACGACGGCTCGTCCTGGCAGGAGATCCCGGACCAGGCCCGTACCCCGGCGTACCCGACCGGGAACTTCAACCACGTCCAGTTCCCACCGGTCACCGGCTCGAAGGTGCGCATCACCGCAACCCACCAGGGCGAGCTGCGCACCGGCATCAAGGAGCTGCAGGTGTTCGACACCGGCGTGGCGGCGCCGTCCGCAGAGAACGTTCCGCCCCAGGTGCGCGCGCGGGTCGCTGACGGCTCTGGCGGGGTGCGTCAGCTGATCGGCACCGTCCGGGACGACGCCCGGCCGGGTGGTCAGCTCAGCTATGGCTGGTCGGTGGTGGAGGCCCCCGAGGAGGCCACGGTGACCGTGGCCGACCCGAGCGCAGCGAGCACCAGCGTGCGCTTCACCGAGCCGGGGACCTACACCCTGGAGCTGGCTGCTGATGACGGCGAAGCCACCTCGAGTGCTCAGGTCACGTTCACGGTGGACGACCTGGGCGGAGGGAATGAGAACATCGCCCCGAGCGCGACCCCGACCGCCGAGTTCACCGCTGGATGGAACGACGTCAACGCCGTCAACGACGGCGAGGGCGTGAACTCCGGTGGTGCTCAGGACGCCGTCTGGGCAACCTGGAGCGGGGACGAGCCGGCCACCCGGTGGCTGCAGTACACCTGGGAGGACCCGGTACGCATTCACAGTTCGGAGATGATGTTCTGGTCCGATACCGACCCCGGTCTGGGTGAGGGGGTGGCCGTGCCGGAGTCCTGGAGCATGCAGTACCTCGATCCGGACTCCGAGGAGTGGACCGACATGCCGAACGCGACCGAGTACGGCACCGCCGCCACGGGGACGAACGCCACCGAGTTCGACTCGGTGACCACCACCGCTGTGCGAGCCACCTTCAACGCCTACCCGGACGAGGACGGCCAGTACGCGGCAGTGGGCGTCTCCGAGTGGCAGATCTTCGCCGACGCCCCGGAGGAGATCGTGCCGATCGACGTGCGTACCGATGTCGGCGCGCTCCCCGAGCTGCCGGAGACCGTCACCGGGGTCTACCCGGACGGCAGCCGCTCCGAGCTGGCGGTGTCCTGGGCGGACGTGACGGAGGAACAGGTGGCCGCTGACGGTGATTTCACGGTGACCGGTACGGTCTCCGGATCGTCGCTGCCCGCCTCCGCCCACGTGTGGGTGCGCGCCACCGAACCGGGACAGATCAACACGATCGACGCCGTCGACCTGCACACCCTGGTGGGGAAGGCACCAGCGCTCCCGGAGACCATCAGCGCGCAGTACAACGACGGTTCCAGGGAGATGCTCCCGGTCACCTGGGAGGAGATCGACCCGGAGGCCTATGCCGAACCGGGCAGCTTCGACGTCACCGGCACTGTGGATGGGCCCGGGACGAACGAGGCTCTCGCCCACGTGCTGGTGCTCGAGGCGGACGACGGTGAGGAGCCGGATGAGGGCCTGGCCGTGAGCGCCACGGCCACAGGTCGGTGCGTGCTGGACGAGGCGAAGATCTACGTCCAGGTCAGCAACGACGAGGCAGGCTCCGCCGTCGACCTCACCGTGGCCAGCGAGCACGATGAACAGGCGATCGAGGACCTGCAACCGGAGGAGACGACGTCCGTGGTGCTCGACACCGGCGAGGCGGACCTGGCAGCAGGGACGGTCACCATCTCTGGCAGCACCGCCGACGGTGAGAGTGTGTCCGCCGAGGTCGACTACGACGAGCTGGCCTGCAGCTGATGGGCAGCCGCAGCACCCCGGCGATCAGCACGCTGGTCGCCGGGGTGGCGCTGGCCGCCACCGGTACGCTGCCGGTGGTCGCTGACACCGGTACGGGCGGCGGGAGCGACGGGGCGAGGAACGACCCGGAACCGACCCGCACCATCACTTCTGCCGGGAACCCGATCGTGGCGGACGGCTCCTACTACCTGGCTGATGCCGCACCGCTGGTGGTGGACGACACCCTGTACATCTACGGCGGCCATGACGAAGCTGAGCCGCAGCAGGCCGGGTTCGAGATGCACGAATACGGTGTGCTGGCCAGTACCGACCCCGAAGGCGAGAGCTGGGACCTGTACGAGGAGAACTTGCGCCCGGGCGAGGTGTTCGACTGGGCCACCGGCAACGCCGCATACGCGGGTCAGGTGGTCGCCGGTGAGGACGGCCGGTTCTACTTCTACGCACCGGTGGAGTCTGTCGACCAGACGCTGCCGAACCGGATGGCGATCGGCGTGGCGGTCGCGGACACCCCGGTCGGGCCCTGGTCGGACGCCATCGGCGCCCCCTTGGTGGACTGGCGCGACGTGTTCGGCGAAGCCACCACCGGTGAGGAGGTGATCGACCCGCACGTGTTCGTCGACACCGACGGTTCCGCCTACCTGTACTGGGGCTCGTGGGGCGTAGCGCGGATGGCTCCGCTCGATGCCACGATGACCGCCCTGGCTGGCGAGATTGTGGAGCTGGACGGGCCGGATGGCTTCTACGAGGCCCCGTGGGTGCTGCGACGGGACGGCACCTACTACATGCTCTACGACTGGAAGGTGCCTGGTAGCGACTGCACGCCGTCGAACTATCAGGCGTGCGTGGCGTATGCGACCGCCGAGGATCCGGCCGGCCCGTGGACCTTCCAGGACATCGTGCTGGGTGGTACCTCGGCGACGACAGTGCATCCGTCGCTGGTCGAGCTCGGTGACTCCTGGTACCTCACCTACCACACGAAGGACTCCGAAGGCGGAGGTCATTTCCGCAGGTCCGTCGCTATCGACGAGGTCACCTGGGACGGGCCCGAGATCCTCCCGGTGGAGCAGACCTGGGCCGAGGATCCGGATCTGGTGCTCACCGACAACCTCGCCCGGTCCGCGCAGCCGTCCGCCTCCTACACCGAGACCCCGCCGATGCGTGTGGGTGCGCTGAACGACGGCCGTGCCGAGACAGCGATGCTGCCGCCGGACCAGTGGGGAAACTACCGAAGTAACACCTCCACCGTGGCCTCCGACTGGGTGATGTACACCTGGGACACCCCGGTACGGACCGACAGCGTCGGCATCGAGCTGCACGAGGACGGCAACGGGATCCTCGCACCGACCTCCTGGGAGCTGGAGTACGTCGACGCCGACGGCACCTGGCGCCCGGTTCGCGGCGCCGACTACCCGACGGACACCGACACCTGGCACACCGTCACCTTCGACGCAGTGACCACCACAGCGCTGCGCGCCACGTTCACCGGCCAAACCACCGGCCCCTACTACCACGCCGTCGCAGTCTCCGAATGGGAGGTCTACGCGGTCCCTGCGGAGGAGCTCCCTGAGGTTGTGGTGGAGACGGCCGTAGGTGAGGAGCCCGACCTGCCACCGGCCGTGCGGATGCCCTTCGACGATGCGGGCCCGCTGTGGGTACCGGTTCGCTGGGAGGACGTTCCGGATGACGCCACCGAGCGGCCGGGCACGTTGACCGTGACCGGTACCGCACAGGGACAGGCCGCCGAGCACGTGCAGGCCACGGTCACCATCACCGACGAACCGGGTCTGGAGCCGGGACCGGACGAGGAGGTGCCCACTGCCAGCGTCTTACCACTGGGCAGCAGCGGGGAGGGGGACTGGTTCCCCGCACCGGTCACCGTCCGGGTGACCGGCACCGACGAGACCGACTATCTGCTCACCGTGCAGGGCCGGACCGACGAGGAGGAGTGGCAGAGCCGCCAGGAGGCTCGTCACCTCGACCTGACGATCAGCGAGGAAGGGAGCACGACGATCGCGGGACGGGTCGCGGATGGGGCGGGAAACGTCTCGGCGACCGTCGAGCGCACTGTGCGGGTGGACACCACGGCTCCGGAGCTGACCGCCGAGCTGAAGGCACAAGACCGCACCGTGGCTGTGACAGCAGCAGATGCGCTCTCGGGGCTGGCAGCGTTGGAGTACCGCTTCGACGACGGCCGGTGGCAACCGGTGGACCGGGCCGGCGCCATCCTGGTGCCGGACGACCAGCCGCACGAGCTGCTCGTCCGCGCGCGGGACCGGGCAGGGAACGAGACCCGCGCCGTGGTCGACGTGCCACCGGAGGACGGTGCCACGCTCACCGGGAACATCGCGCGCTACGCCGAGCCGAGCGCCTCCTACACCACTGACTGGGAGTCGGTCGAGGGACTCAACGACGGCCGAGGCAACCTGTTCGACGCTACGGTCGACCCGGGCCAGAGCTGGGGGACCTGGAACCAGGTGGGCACCCAGTGGGCGCAGCTGGACTGGCAGTTCGACGTGACGACCGATGAGATCGGCGTCTGGTGGTACCGGGATGGTCCAGACGAGGCGGGCGCCGGGATGATCCCGCCCCGCAGCTGGACGTTGGCGTACCTGGACGAGGACGGGCAGACCTGGCACGAGGTGCGCACTGACGATGATTACGCACGCACCAGCGACGGTTATGCCCGGCTGACGTTCGACGCCGTCACCACCCGTGCGCTGCGGATCGTCGCCGAGTCCTGGGGCGAGCAGGACGGCGGAGGATCGGTCGGTATCCGCGAGTGGCAGGTGGCCCCTGCCGGCGGGCACGAGACGGTGCTGGCAGGTACGGCTGCACCGCGCTGTCTGCTCGGCACCGGAACTCTCTACCTGCAGGTGCGCAACATCGGGGACACGTCCTTGGACGTCCATGCGGCGTCGGCTGCTGGTTCGGCCAGCCTGTCTGCACTGAGCGCCGGAGCTACCCGCGCTCTGGTGATCGAGACCGGAGCCCCCAGGGCGCCTGCGGGCAGTGTGCAGCTCACTGCGTACGACTCGGAGCAAGGAACGTTGCTGGACGGTACCGCCGTCGACCATGGGGGCTGGGACTGCGGCTGAACCCGTTGGTGCAGTTGTGGCACTCGCTCGACGGTGCGTCCTGATATCACCAGGACCGAAATGGATTTCTTGTACCCCCACGAGACCCCTAGTTGGCTGCGATCTACGAATTCGTAAAAGTGCGTGCTGCTCTCGCTTGACCGCCATCTGGTCTGTGGTTACAGTGACCGATAACGATTTCGGACAGTTTCACACGGTCGGCGCCGTCTCGGTGGCGCTAGCGACCAGAACTACGACCAGCAACGATGCACGAAGGAAGCACGATGAGAACACACACCTTGCGGACCGGTGCGGCGGTCCTGGCCGGTGGTCTGGTGGTCGCTGGCCTCGCGGCCTGCGGCGGCGACAGCTCCGGTGGCGACGCTGACCTCGCCGATATCCCGGCGGAGGGCGTCGACGACGGCACCACACTGACCATGTGGTCCCGGGCGCCTCTGGAGCGTCAGGCGACGAACGCCGTCGAGGCCTACAACGCGAGCCACGAGAACCAGGTAGACCTGCAGATCATCCCGAACGACGATGTCGAGGGGAAGGTGGGCTCCGCCGCGCAGACGGACAGCCTGCCGGACCTGCTCGCTGGCGACGTGGTCCGGGTGCCCTACTGGACGAGCGAGGGCATCTTCATGGACACCACCGACCTGATCAACAGCCTGCCGAACCTCGACGACCTGCAGAGCGGGCACATCGAGGCCGGCACCATCGACGGCGGGCTGCACACTCTCCCGTTCGTCACCGACATCTCCGTGATGGTCTGGAACAAGGATCTGTACGAGGAGGCCGGCCTGGACCCGGAGCAGGGTCCGACCACGGTCGCCGAGTTCGTGGACCAGGCCAGCGCGGTCGCGGGCGTGGGGGAGTCGAGCGTCTCCGGCAGCTACCTGGCCGGTCAGTCCGGGGGCGCGCTGGTGTTCGGGCTGCTGCCCACCATCTGGGCCAGCGGCGGCGAGCCGCTGAACGCCGAAGGCACCGAGGCGGACCTGAACAGCGATGTGGCGCGTGAGCTCTACGACGCCTACCACACCCTCGCCGAGACCGACGGGGGCCTGGGTGCCGGCTCCCAGGACGAGACCGGCGCCACCTGGACGGCACCGTTCCAGGAGGGCAACGTCGGCGTGATGCCTTATCCCTTTACCGCCGTGACGGGCCTGTTCGAGAGCGCCGACTTCGAGATCGGCGTCGGCGCCATCCCCGGCATCGACGGCGGCGAGTCCACCTTCCTCGGAGGTGACGCGATCGGTATCTCCCGGGACTCGGAGAACATCGGACAGGCCTGGAACTTCCTGTCCTGGCTGATGTCCGACGAGGCGCAGCAGGAGGTGTTCGCGGACAACAACGACACCGCCTCCAACCTGACGGTGCTCGCCGAGGGCTACGAGGACGCCGATGAGCGCACTGCGGTCGCCAACGCCACGATCGCCGAGGGACGCACCCCCGTAGCAGTGAACTTCAACGAGGCGTTCAACGCCGCAGGAAGCCCTTGGCAGCTGCTCATCCAGGACGCGGTCTGGGGCGACGGCTCCCAGATCGAGGACCTGAACGAGCAGATCAACTCCATCCTGCAGTAGAGCCAGCACCACCTGCGGGCGGGGGCGCGCCGTGAGCGTGCCCCCGCCCCCACCTTCCGGAGAGGCCCCATGGCTGTCGCACCACCAGCGCACAGGTCCCGTTCGCGCACCCGTGCCACCCGCACCGAGAGCGTGCGCGGCTGGCTCTTCGTCACCCCGACCGCACTGCTGGTGCTGCTGCTGTTCATCGTGCCGATCGGCCTCGTGCTGGTGATGTCCACCTCGGACTGGAGCCTGATGAGCGGCAACCGGGGCGGCAACTTCCCAGAGAACTTCACGAATGTTCTCGCCGACCCGCTGCTGCTGGACTCGGTCAAGTTCACGCTGCTCTACACGCTGCTCACCACGGTGATCCTGATGCCGGTGGCGTTCTTCCTGGCGCTAGCCCTGCAGCGGGTACGCCGGTGGAACAACTGGGTACGCACTGCGATCCTGGTGCCCTCCTCACTCGGCATCGCCTCGGCATCGTTGCTGTTCTACGCGCTCTACTCCCCACAGGTCGGCCCGCTGAACCCGATCCTGGCGGGTCTCGGCCTGATGGACGTGCGCGACTCCATCCTCGGGTCGCCGACCGGTGCACTCTGGGCGACCGTGGTGCTGATCGTGTGGCGGTTCACCGGCTACTTCATGATCCTCACCCTGGTGGGGCTGCAAGCCATCCCGGGGGACATCTACGAGGCGGCCAGCCTGGACGGCGCGAACAAGGTCACCCAGCTGCGCCGGATCACCCTGCCGCTGCTCAAACCCACGATCGCGATGACCATGGTGCTCTCGGTGACCGGGTCGCTGCTCGCGTTCGACCAGTTCTACATCCTCACCAAGGGCGGCCCGAACAACTCCACGATGACCGTGGTGCTGCTGATCTACAAGTACGCCTTCGAGACGAAGAAGGACCTGGGCATGGCGGCCGCCCTGTCGGTGCTCGTGCTGATCGCCCTCGTGGTGGTCAACCTGGTCCAGCTGCGCGCCCTCGGCGTGACGAAGAAGGAGGACTGAGGCCGGATGAACACCTCCCGCGGCCACCTGGTGGCCAACTACGTCCTGACCGCGCTGGTCTCGCTGGCCTTCCTCGCCCCGATCATCTGGGCGGTGCTGAACTCGGTCGCCCCGAACTCGGCCACCTCACAGACCGACGGTTTCGGCTTCGGCAACTTCGCCGCCCTGGTGGACTACGGCGCCGGCCTGTGGACCTACCTGGGCAACTCCGTGGTGGTCACCGTGGTGGCGGTCGCCACGGCGCTGCTGGTCGCCACCACCGGCGGCTACGGCTTCGCCCGGTTCACCTTTCCCGGCAAGAATGTGCTGTTCACGCTGGTGCTCTCGGTGCTGATGGTGCCCTATGCGGCGCTGCTGGTGCCGTTGGCGGTGTGGCTGAACCAGATCGGTCTGCAGAACAGCCTGGTGGCGGTGGGCCTGGTGCTCGCACTGTTCCAGCTGCCGTTCGCCACGTTCATGATGCGTAACGCATTCTCCGCCACGCCGCGGGAGATCGAGGAAGCGGCGCTGATCGACGGATGCTCCACGTTCGGTGCGTTCCTACGGATCCTGCTGCCTGCTGTGCGTTCGGCGCTGGTCACCGTGGGCCTGTTCGTGCTGCTGATCGCGTGGAACGACTTCATGGTGCCGCTGTACCTGCTCGGTGCGGACAACGCCCCGTTGCCGCTCGCGCTGGTGAACATGCGCCAGCAGGTGATGGGTGTGATCGACTACGGCGCCACCACGGCGGGTGTGGTGGTGCTGACCATCCCGGCGCTGATCCTGTTCATCTCGCTGCAGAAGTACTACATCAAGGGCCTCACCTCTGGTGCGGTCAAGGGCTGACTCACCGGCGCAGGCACCAGCACACAGCACAGTGGAGCACAGGAGAGGGCAGAGGTGACCCGGAGCGAGTCGATCGAGCGGCGCGTGACGTTGGCCGATGTCGCCGGCGCGGCGGGGGTGTCCGTCGCCACCGCCTCCAAGGCGCTGAACGGCCGCAAGCAGGTACGCGCCGAGACCCGTCGGAAGGTGCTCGCAGCGGCGGAGTCGCTGGACTTCCGGCCGAACATCTTCGGTCAGCAGCTCAAGCGGGGCCGGTCCGGCGCCGTCGGCCTGATCACGCACGATCTGGAGGGCCGGTTCTCCATCCCGGTGCTGATGGGCGCCGAGGACGAAGCCGGCTCTGGTGAGGTGTCCGTACTGCTGTGCGATGCCCGCGGCGACCAGCTGCGCGAGCGGTACCACGTGCAAGCGCTGCTCGGCCGTCAGGTGGACGGACTGATCGTGGTGGGTGCTCGGCCCGACCCGCGCCCCTCCCTGGGCCGGCTGCTGGTGCCGGTGGTCTACGCCTATGCACCCTCGGAGGACCCGGAGGACATGTCCGAGGTGTGCGATGACGTCGGTGCGGGCGCACTGGTGGTCGAGCACCTGCTCACCCTGGGCCGGCGCCGGATCGGGATCGTGGCCGGCGACCGGGGCTATCTTGCTGCTCGGGACCGGGTGCACGGGGCGACCACTGCACTGACCGAGGGCGGCCTGGAGCCGGTCGGTGGCCGGGCGCTGTTCGGATCGTGGGACGAGGCCTGGGGACGTGCTGGAGCACGGGCGCTGCTCCGGGAGGACCCGGATCTGGACGGCGTCGTCTGCGGTAGCGACCAGATCGCGCGCGGCGTGCTGGAGACGCTGCGTGAGCAAGGGGTGCAGGTGCCCGGGGACGTCGCGGTCACCGGGCACGACAACTGGGCGCCGATGTCCGCACAGTCGCGTCCGCCGCTGACCACGGTGGACCTGAACCTGGAACAGGTCGGCCGGAGCGCGGCGGCCCGCCTGTTCGCAGCGATCGACGGCGATCCCTCACCGGGGGTGCAGACCGTCTCCTGCCGTCTGGTGCCGCGGGAGTCGACCCGTGGGTACTGACGGCTCCAGCAGGACGCAGTCGGACAGTTCGAGGACCCACCGGCCCGGTACCGATCCGGGCACCTGAGGATGGAGATGAGAATGCAGATGAAGAACCTGCTCGTGCGCGGCAGCGTCGGCACCGCTGGAGCGCTGCTGCTGACCGGCGTAGCCACCGCAGCCCTCGCCGATTCACCAGAGTCGGCGGACAGCAGCGAGGTGGACGTCACCGTGGACATCGCGGAAGGTGAGCCCTCCGGGGCGCTGGCGCTCAGCGTTGCGGCCGACCAGGCCGCGCTCACCGAGGACGGCTCGACCGAAGAGTTCCGCCAGTTCACCGGCGAGCTGCCGGAGGTGACCGTGACCGACACCCGCACGGAGGTGCCCGAAGGGGTCTACTGGTACGTGACCGGCCAGGCCAGCGAGCTCACCGGGTCCGAGGATCAGACGCCGATCAGCCCGGACCACCTGGGCTGGACCCCACGCCTGCTCACCGATGGTGAGGGGGAGGGTGGCGAGGTCGCACCTGGTAACCCGGTGGACACCGTGCTCGACGGTGAGGGGGACGGCCTGGTCGGCAACGAGCTGCTGGCGATGTCGCTGGACTCCTCCGGGGCTCAGGCCGCAGGTGGTAGCTGGACCGCGGATGCGGACCTGGTGCTGAAGACCGATGTCGACGTCGCACCCGGCAGCTACTCCTCGGTCCTCACCCTCTCCTTGTTCGAGGATGAGTACTGACGATCTCGCAGCCGGCGGCCGTGGCGGACTCCTGCGCCTGGTGGTCGCCGGCTGCGCGGCCGCCGCGGCCCTGCTGCTCACCCCCGTTGCGGCCCTGGCGGAGCCGGACGGTTCAGCGGACTCTGACGGCTCAGCGGTCACCTGGTCGGTGGTGCCGGCTGGCTCCTCCGGACCGGACGGGCGCAGCACGATCATGCACGAGTTGGCTCCGGGTGAGCAGGTCAGCGACCGGATCGCGGTGCGCAACCTCAGCGACGTCGACGTCACCTTCGACCTGGCTGCCGCGGACGGCTTCTACACTGCCGAGGGTCACTTCGACATGCTCGCCGCGGGGCAGGAGTCCAGCGACGCGGGTACCTGGATCGACGTACCCGGCTCGGTGACGGTGGCCGCCGGGCAGACCGTCGTGGTGCCGTTCACGCTCACGGTCCCGGAGCGAGCGCAGCCGGGCGACCATGCCGCTGGGGTGGCTGCTTCGGTGCAGGCAGGGTCTGCCCGGGGCGCAGACGGCGCCGAGATGGCTGTGCGCACCCGGGTGGGCATCCAGGTGATGACCCGGGTCACCGGTGAGCTGGCCGCCACCGCCACCTTGTCCGGAGCCTCGCTCGACTACCAGTGGTCGGCGCACCCGCTGCGGCCCGGGACGGCCACCGCCACCGTGCTGGTCACCAACACCGGCAACGTGCAGCTCACCGCCAGCGGACAGGTGAGACTCGGCGACCACCAGGTCGCCTTTCCCGCCGAGGGGCAGCGGCCGCAGTCGCTGCTGCCCGGCGAACAGCGGACCGTGACGGTGACCATGCCGCAGGTCTGGCCGACCGGGCCGATCGACGCCGACATCGTGCTCACCCCGGACGCGCGCACCATCGATGGCAAGCAGGTGCCCGCCGAGGAGGTGCGCACGTCGGTGTCCGCATGGGCCGTGCCGGTGCCGCAGCTGCTCACCCTGCTCGGCGCCGGTCTGCTGGTCGCTGCTGTCGTGGGGTGGCGTGTGCGTGCCCGCCGACGGCTCGTGGAGCTGCTCGCCGAGGCCCGTGCGGCAGGCCGGCGGGAGGCCGGGTCGGGGCAGGTGTCCTCGTGAGTGTCGCCCTGAGTGGTTCAGCTACCGATCGTCGACGCGCGCACCACCAGCCGGCACGGTTCGGTGTGCACACCGGAGTCGTGCCGGCCCGCCAGCGCGTCGAAGATCGCACGGGCGGCCCGCTGGCCCAGTGCGGTGAAGCCCATGTCCACGCTGGTCAGCTGCGGACGCGCGCCGGTGGCCAGGATCTCCCAGTTGTCGAAGCTGGCTACCGCGATGTCCCCGGGCACCTCCTTGCCGGCGCCGTGCAGGCTCTCCAGCACACCACGGGCGATCTGGTCGCTGCCACAGATGATCGCGTCCACCTCCGGGTCCCCGGCCAGCAGCGAGGTGGTCGCGGCCCGGCCCCAGGACTCCGACCAGCTCCCGAACCGCGGCTTGCCGCCGACCAGCTCCAGGCCCGCGTCAGCGAGCGTGGCGATGATCCCCTCGACCCGGTCGTGCGTGGCCGCGTACGAGGTGTCCCCGGCGATGTGCGCGATCCGGCGCCGGCCCAGGGAGAGCAGGTGCTCGGTCACCTGCCGCCCGGCCCCCACGTTGTCCGGTACGAAGGAGAGATCCTCCTCGCGCTCGGACGGAGCATAGACGTAGACGACCGGCACCGGCGCGTCAGTAGTCACCGGTGGTCGCGGGTCGGTGCGGCTGCCGACGATGATCAGGCCGTCCACGCGCCGGCTGAGCAGCGCCTGCAGATGGTGCGCCTGGCGGATCGCATCCCCCCGTGCGTCGCAGAGGAAGATGGACATCTTCCCCGCACCGAAGGCGTCCTCTGCGCCCATCAGGATGGGGATGGAGAACCGCCCCTCCAGGTCGTGGGTGATCAGGCCGACCGTGCCGCTGCGCCCGGAGTGCAGCGTCTGTGCCAGGGCGTTCGGGGTGAAGGAGAGTCGCTCGGCAGCCTCGAGCACCCGGCGACGGGTGGCGGGGTGGACGTTCTCTCGGTTGTTCAGCGCCTTGGACGCAGTGGCGACCGAGACACCAGCCGCTTCGGCGACATCCTTCAGTCGCGCACCGGTCGCGCTGTGTCCTGCAGCCTGAGCCATCCTGCCTCCATCGGGGGAAACCGTCCCCAGCCTAGCTGTCAGCACAACGCATTGTCCGTGGTACCGTGGGACGAAAACGATTTCGGAATGTTTCGTCCCGGTAGTGAGCCCGTCCGATCTCGCAAGGAGCCCCCTCTGCTATGACGCACAACGCCAGCACCCCGACCGGACCGGTGACCCCGGTGCTGCCCACCCGAGGCGTGCTCTCGCCGCTCGGCCTGGACGAGGTCCAGATCACCGGCGGCTACTGGGCGGACCTACAAGAGCTGAACTCCGCCGTCGTGATCGACCATGCGGAGCACTGGATGGAGCGGGTGGGCTGGATCGGCAACTTCGATGCTGCCCGAGAGGGCCGGCTGCCTGGGGACCGTACCGGGCGGGAGTTCGCCGACTCCGACGTGTACAAGCTGATGGAGGCGATGGCCTGGGAGATCGGACGGACCGGCGATGCCCGCCTGGAGGAACGGTTCCAGGCCCTGACCGCGCGCATCCTGCCGGTGCAGGAGCCGGACGGCTACCTGAACACTCATTTCGGTCGGCCGGGGCAGGCGCCGCGGTACAGCGACCTGGAGAACGGCCACGAGCTGTACTGCTACGGGCACCTCATCCAGGCTGCCGTCGCGCGGCTGCGCACCCACGGTAGCGACCCGTTCGTGGAGATGGCACTGCGCGCGGCCGACCACGTCTGCGAGGTGTTCGGTCCCGGCGGGCTGGAATCGATCGGCGGTCACCCGGAGATCGAGCCGGCTCTGGTGGAGCTGGCGCGGTGCACGGGCGAGCACAAGTACCTGGACCAGGCAGCCCTGTTCCTCGAGCGGCGCGGGCACGGCCGGCTGGGGGAGATCTGGTTCGGGCCAGAGTACTTCCAGGACGACGTCCCGGTCCGTGAGGCAGAGGTGCTGCGCGGGCACGCTGTCCGGGCGCTGTACCTGACCGCCGGTGCCGTCGATGCCGCCGTGGAGCGCGAGGACGGCCCGCTGCTGGAGGCGGTGCAGCGGCAGATGGCGCGGACCGTGGCCCGGCGCACCTACCTGACCGGCGGGATGGGCGCCCACCACGAGGGCGAGGCGTTCGGAGAGGACTTCGAGCTGCCCGCGGACCGCGCCTACTCCGAGACCTGCGCCGGAGTGGGGGCAGCGATGGTCGCCCACCGGCTGCTGCTGGCCACCGGTGCGGGCGAGCACGCCGACCTGGTGGAGCGGGTGCTCTACAACGTGGTCTCCACCAGCCTGGCTGAGGACGGGAAGGCGTTCTTCTACACCAATACGCTGCACCAGCGCACACCGGGTCGGCAGACTGCTGCCGACGAGGTCGCGCCGCGGGCGGCCTCCAGCCTGCGGGCCCCGTGGTTCGCAGTCTCCTGCTGCCCGACCAACGTGGCTCGCACCCTCGCCTCCCTCGGTGCCTATCTGGCCACCAAGGACGACGACGGCGTGCAGCTGCAGCAGCTCGCCCAGGCGCAGCTGAGCACGACCCTGGCCGACGGCTGCCCCGTCGGTCTGCAGGTCACTACCGACTACCCGCACGACGGACGGATCCAGATCCGGGTCACCGAGGACGCCACCCGTCCATGGACACTGAAGGTGCGCGTGCCTGCTTGGGCGCAGGCAGGGGTTGTGCTGCGCGCCGGAGCCGAGACCATCTCGCCGGCAGACGGGTATCTGACCCTGACCCGGGCGTTCACGGCCGGAGACGAAGTGCAGCTGGACCTGCCGATGCAGCCGCGCTGGACGTTTGCCGACCCGCGGGTGGACGCCGTGCGCGGGCAGGTGGCGATCGAGCGCGGACCCCTGGTGATGTGCCTGGAATCGGTGGACCTGGGCGCGGACGTGGCGACGGCGACCGTAGAGGTGACGGAGCCACCGGTGGAGGCCGACGGCCAGGTGCTGGTGCCGGTACGGCGCATCGGGATGGCGGATCCGGCGTGGCCGTACGGGGCTGCCGGGACCGTGGGTGCGGCTCAGGCAAACGATGCGGAGCATCGCAGCGCACTGGCGGGTGCGGGCGCCGCGGTGGTGACCGATGGGTCCGGCGAGCCCGAGCTGGTGCCGCTGGTGCCCTATCACTCCTGGGGCGACCGTGGCCCCTCGACCATGCGGGTGTGGATCCCGGTCGCCGGCTCCTGACCCCGCAGCCGCGCTCCCGGAGGTCCGCACCGGTGTGGTGCACCGGCCCCGTTGGACCCGTGCCACCGGGCCCGCACTCCCATCGGAGGCACTCTCGCCGTTGGCGGTAGCACAGCGGTACCTCCAACGGCGAGAGTGCGTCAGTGACGGGGCGGGGCGGCGGTGGTCGGCCGGTGGTGGTGTCCCGCGGTGTCGTCCCCGGGGGGAGTACTCCCCATTGGCCCAGCCCGACCGTCGCTCGTACGGTCGCTGTGCGGCCCTCGTCCACGGGCTGCGCGGAGACACCTAGAAGTACGACCCAGCGGGAGGGGCCTGTGGCGGACGTGAAGTTGACGCTCGATGAGCTGCAGGAGATGAGCGACGAGCTGCAGCAGATCATCGAGGAGTTCGAGAACGCCAGGAGCCGGTCCGACGCGCTGGAGCAGGCGATCGGTGCACCGTTCGGCAAGACGGCACTACGCGACACCGTCGAGGAGTTCGAGACCCGCTGGGACGTGCAGCGGGACGACCTGAAGGAGTCGCTGACCGGCGTCGGTGAGCATCTAGACGACGTGATCGCAGGATTCGAGGAGCTGGACTCCGAGGGTGCGATCCAGCTCGCCAAGAACCAGTGCACGCCGATCGCCTGAAGGAGACAACCAGATGTACCCCATGCCCGTCTCACCTGGCGGCCACATCATCGAGCACATCGAGGGCGACCCGTCGGCGATCATCGCCCGTGGCAAGGAGATCGAGTCCCTCGGTGAGATGATGCGTCGCAGCGGCGAGACGCTCAGCGCGATCCAGATGCGTGCCGAGACCCAGCAGGGCAAAGCAGTCACCTCGCTGCGGGAGAGCATCGGCGACTCCAGCGGCGTGCTGGGTCGTGCCGCAGACCTGTACGAGCCGGTCGGCCCGGTCGTGCAGACCTACGGCGAGGAGCTGGAGGAGCTGAAGACTTCCCTGAACAACCACGTGGACGAGTGCCAAGAGCTCTGGAACACCTACGTGGAGCTCCCCGGGAGCGTGGAGCCCCGCGGTGTTGGTGGCATGTTCCAGCCGGAGGAGGACAGCCCCGAGGCAGAGACCCAGGCTGATGAGGACGCCGCCAAGAAGGAGGCCTACGAGGCATGGGAGGAGGAGGCACGCCTCTTCGACAAGGACTACGACGCCTGGGAGACGGCCTTCGACACCGCCACCGACGGCGTCACCGACGAGATGGCCGGCGAGATCAAAGACGGTTTCTGGACCTCGCTTGTCGACCTGCTGGGCTTGCACGCCAGTGGTGAGGGCGCGGTCAAACCGGAGACCAACGCGGGCACCTCCAGCTGGCATGGCCCGGGCGGCGCCGGCGGAAAGGCCGAGGCGAGCGCTGTGGCCGGACCCCGAGCCTCTGGCAAGGTCGGCAGCGAGGCGCTCGGGCTGACCGCCGAAGGTGGCGCCGGTCTCACCGCGGAGGCGCAAGCGTCCGCCGAGGCGGAGGTCGGGCCGAACGGTGTCAGTGCGAAGGCCGGCGCCTCTGCACAGGCCGGCGGCTACGCCAAGGGCGAAGTGACCTCTGAGCACGGGCCGATGTCCCACACCACCAGCGGTGAGGTGTTCGCCGGTGCCAAGGCCGGGGTGGACGGCGGACTGGACGTCGGCCCGACCGGTGTCTCCGCCGAGGCCGGTGCCAAGGCGTTCGCCGGAGCCGAGGCCAAGGCCGAGACCGGCTATGAGTTCTTCGGCCTGAGCATCGGCGGCAAGGCGGGCGTCACCGCCGGTGCCGGTGCCGAGGCGACCGGGAAGTTCGAGACCAGCGCGGACGGATTCCAGCTGAAGTTCGGTGCCAAGGCGGCCGTCGGTCTCGGTGCGTCGGGCGGACTGGACCTGGGCTTCAGCGCCGAGGAGTTCAACAAGGACCTCGAGTCGCTCTGGCCATTCTGACCCACTGTGCGGCCCCCGCCCGTACTGACCTGTACACCCGACCCGCACACTCTGACGAGATGAGAGTCTGTATCCACGATGACCACCACCTACTCCACCCCCAGCGCCCAGTTCCCTGCCTTCCCCAGCGTGCGCCTGCAGGTGCCCGACACCTGGGAGCCGCTCACCGTCGAGGAGACCATCCTCGCCGTCGGGGCCCCCACCGGCCCCGGTGAGTTCAAGCCGAACGTGTGCGTCACTGCCCGTCGCAAGCCCGGCAGCGTGAGCCTGGACGACGTCGCCGCCGGCACTGCGGAGAAGCTCTCCCAGGCCGACGGCTTCGCCGAGATCGGTCGGGAGAACCGTACCGTGCTCGGGGTCCCGGGCTTCCGGATCGAGGGGTCGTTCGAGATGGCCGGTGTAGGCGGTGTCTTCCAGGCGGTGCACCTCGCGGTGATCGAGCACCCCACGGTCACCGACATCGTCGAGGTGGTCGCCAGCAGCAGCGCCGAGCAGGCCCGCACCCTGGTGCCGGTGCTGCGCGGCATCCTGGACAGCGCCGAGCTGCTGGACACCTGACCGTCGCCGCCGCAC
>DATGRZ010000362.1:0-2895 GCA_035303065.1 Ruania sp. | reverse complement strand
GGTCATCGTGCTCACCGTGATCTGAGTCCAGATCGTGATCTGAGTCCAGGGTGACGGCGGAGCTCGCCTGGGTCAGGGGTGCTCGCCCTGGTAGTCGTAGCGCTGCTCCTGCCAGGCATGCCCACGCCGGTGGTAGCCGCGTTGCTCCCAGAAGCCCAGGTCGGTGTCCTCAGCGGTCAGGTAGTTCCACCCGCGTACCCACTTCGGGCCCTTCCAGGTGTACAGGTGCGGGATCACCAGCCGCATCGGGGCACCGCGCTCGACGCTCAGCGGGGCGCCGTCCAGAGTGGTGGCCAGCAGTGTGCTGGCCGTGCGCAGGTCCGCCAGGGGCACGTTCGCGGCGTAGCCGTACTCAGCGAAGACCAGCACCCTGGCGATCTCTGCCGCCGGCGGGGCGAGGGCGACCACGTCCAGCGCCCGTGGGCCGGCCCAGCGCAGCCCGGCGGCGCTCCACCGGGTGGCGCAGTGCATGTCAGCGACCAGCTCCTGCCGCGGCAGAGCAGCCAGGTCGGCCCACTCGAAGGTGTGCTCCAGGCCGTCGGCGGTGGCCCCGCCGACCACGAAGGTCCACCGGTCCGGACGCAGCCGAGGCACCGGACCGTAGTGCATGATCTCCGGCTCGTCGCGCCAGTGCTGGCCCGGCGGGAGAGCACCGCTGCCGGACACAGAGCCCACAGAGCCCTCGTCGGAGCTCATCACGACCCTCGCAGCATCTCCGCCACCAGGAAGGCCATCTCCAGCGACTGCTGGTGGTTCAACCGAGGGTCGACCCTCGTCTCGTACCGGCGGGTGAGCGCCTCCTGGTCGATCTCCTCGCTGCCGCCGAGCACCTCGGTCACGTCCGAACCGGTCAGCTCCACGTGCAGACCACCGGGCACGGTACCAGCGGCGCGGTGCACCTCGAAGAAGCCGCGTACCTCGTCGATCACATCGGTGAACCGGCGGGTCTTGTAGCCGTTGTCGGAGGTGAAGCCGTTGCCGTGCATCGGGTCGCACACCCAGGTCACCGGGCGGCCGTCGGCCTTCACGCCCTCCACCAGGGCGGGCAGCAGCTCGCGGACCTTGTTTGCACCCATCCGGGAGACGAAGGTGAGCCGGCCCGCCTCGCCCTCCGGGTTCAGCTTGTCCATCAGGGCACGGGCGTCGTCCACCGTGCTGGTGGGGCCGAGCTTGACCCCGATCGGGTTGTGCACCCGGGAGAAGAAGTCCACGTGCGCACCGTCCAGCTGACGGGTGCGCTCCCCGATCCACAGGAAGTGGGCCGAGCAACCATAGGGGTGGCCGGTGCGGGAGTCGATCCGGGTGAGCGGGCGCTCGTAGTCCAGCAGCAGTCCCTCGTGGCTGGAGAAGAACTCCACAGTGCGTAGTGCCTCGAAGTCCGCGCCGGCGGCCTTCATGAACCGGATCGCCCGGTCGATCTCGGCGGCGAACGCGTCGTACTGCGCGTAGGCCGGGTTGGCCATGAAGCCACGGTTCCAGTCGTGCACCAGCCGCAGGTCGGCGAACCCGCCCTGGGTGAACGCCCGGATCAGGTTCAGCGTGGTGGCCGAGTTGTGGTACGCCTCCAGCAGCCTCTGCGGGTCCGGGATGCGGGAGGCCGGGGTGAAGGCGTAGTCGTTGATGATGTCGCCGCGGTAGGCCGGCAGGGTCTGCCCGTCCCGGGTCTCGGTGTCCGAGCTGCGGGGCTTGGCGTACTGACCGGCCATCCGGCCCATCTTGATCACCGGCATGCTCGCCCCGTAGGTAAGCACCACCGCCATCTGCAGAATGGTCTTGATCTTGTCCCGGATGCTGTCCGCACTCAGCTCGGCGAACGTCTCCGCGCAGTCCCCGCCCTGCAGCAGGAACGCTTCACCCCGGGAGGCGGCGGCGAGCAGCTCACGCAACCGGTCGGCCTCTCCGGCGAACACCAGCGGCGGCACCTCCGCCAGCCGGGTGGTGGCCTCGTGCAGCGCGTGGGCGTCCGGCCAGCTGGGCTGCTGGCGGGCCTCGAGCTGACGCCAGTGGTCCAGGCCGGCTACGACAGCAGGATCAGGAAGAACACTCACGCGCCCCAGGATAGGCCCGGGCGGGTGGGCCCTCTGACCGCCGTCCGAGGTGCGGACCCGGCAGGCGTCCCACGCTCGCCGTGGGTGGGGTCCGGCCGGAGGCTCAATGCTCAGCGGGCTCCGCGGCCTCCACGTGCTGGCCGATGTCGGCGAGCATGTCGGTGAACCAGACCTGGTTGATGTCGAAGGCCTTGCCGCCGGCGATCCGCGGGAAGGCGATCGCGGTCAGCTGGTCGCCGTTCTCCTCGTCGTGCCCGATCACTCCGGACTCACCGGCGATCGCAGTGTCCACCGCCAGGTCGGTCATCGTGCGGATCAGGTCCAGGTCGGTGGGGTTGGCGGCGGCCGAGCGAGAGAAGTACCCGCTCTTCTGCACCATGGTCTTCTCCGCGCCGATCAGGTCGGCGAACTGCTTGGCGAACCACGCACCCGGGTTGATCGTGTCCAGCTTGACGTGCCCGAACGGGTCGCGCTGCACCTCCTCACCGGCCGCCTCCAGCTCGGCGATGATCTCCGGGACCCCGGCCCCTTCGGAGAGGAAGATGTTCACGTTGCCGATCTCGTCCATGATCGCCCGCAACCGCTGTGCCTCGGCCTTCATGTCCAGCTTCAGCTCTGGTAGGAACACCGCGTGCACGTCCCACCGCTCCCGAGTGAGCCCGAGGGCCGGGTTCCAGCGCTGGGCATCGAGCCAGGTGCGGTAGTCCTGCGCCGCTGCGGCGGTGAGCCAGCCGCAGTGCCGGCCCATCACCTCGTGCACGATCAGCATCCGCGGGTTGGACCGGTGCTCGCCGATGATGTTCTGTGCGAACACCGAGGCCTGCTCGGCGGCAGTGATCGCCCCGAG
>DATGRZ010000361.1:0-2332 GCA_035303065.1 Ruania sp. | reverse complement strand
CGGTGGTCCCAGCCCGCACGGTGCCATCAAGCAGCGCGGCCCGCTCCTGCATGCCGACGATGCCTCGGCCACCGAGGTCCTGAGCGTGCTGGCCCGCCGGAGCAGCAGGCGGGTTGTCCACCTGGATCTGCAGCGCCCGGTCGTCCTGCGTGATCGCAACGGTGACCGTGCCCTGACCACCGTGCCGGTGGGCGTTGGTCAGCGCTTCGGCAAGGATGTCCAGCACCGCGTCCCAGACGAGCTCGGGCACCGGTCCGTGGTCCTCGCTCAGATCGATGCTCAGCCCGGCTGCCCGGTGCTTGGCCAGCAGCGCGGACAGGTCCTCCCGGGCGGCGCGTCCGGGCGGCGCCTGCGGGTCGCGGAGCAGGCCCAGCAGGTGATCGAGCTCGGCCTGGGCGTCACGTGCGGTCTGCTCGATCACGTGCAGGGCGGACTCTGTCCGGGCCGGCCGGGTGGCCGCCACCCGGCGTGCGGCGGCGGCCTGGATGCCGATGATGGACAGCGCGTGCCCGATGCCGTCGTGCAGCTCCCGCGCGAGCGCAGTGTGCCGACGCTCAGCGGCCAGCCGCTGCTCGGCGAGCACCAGGCGATCCGCCGCGGAGGGCCCGAGCAGCCTCGGTGCCAGCCGGACGGCGACCAGGGCGGCGAGCACCGGTCCAGCCACGGTCGCGGCGAGCATGGCCAGACCGCCGAGCAGAGCCGACCACCACGACTCCCCCAGGCCTACGGGTTCGAGCAGGTCGAGGCGTCCCTCCAGCAGTGCCCAGAACGTCACCGCCGCACCGGGCAGCAGCCCGAGGACGCAGAACCCGGTGATCAGCCCGGTGACCGCGTGCAGCACGGTCCACACCGCGCACCGCGAGCGGTGCACCCAGTCCCGCGTCTCGGCGATCAGCGGTGTGTTCACGCCGAGCAGGGTGCGGGCGGCGGTCACCTGGATTTCCCGCACCCCGGGCAGCAGCCCGACCCCTGCTGCCACCAGCAGAACGGTGAGCAGACCCCAGGCCAGGCCGTCGCGCAGATCGGTGCCGCCACCGGCCGAGCCGGCGATGGCGGCGCCGAGGATGGCGGCGGCCACGCCGATGGCGGCGCCCAGCATCAACCAGGCGCCGCGCATCAGAGTGGTACGGATCATCGGACCATTGTGTCCGCTGGACCGTTCGGCGCGCCCCCGAGGCTGGTCCGGTCTGCACCGGTGCCGGTGGGTCGGTGCTGAGCGCGGTACCCGGCGTAGGCCCAGACCGCGAGTGCGAGAAGCACGCCCCAGTAGCCCATCGGCAGCAGGAAGAAGTAGGGCGCGAAGGTGCCTGTGGGTGCCTGCAGGAAGCTGATCGTCCACGGCACCGCGGCCAGGCAGAGCAGTCCGGCGACGATGGAACCGGGAACGATCGCCGCTGCAGGTGGCACCGGCCGGCCACCGATCCGCGGCAACCAGCGGGGGAGCCGTTCACCCCACGGCAGGATCAGGCCGAGAGTGAGGATCGCGCCCATCCAGGCGCCGAGGGAGAGCATCACGCCCCAGGCGGTGATGGCCTCGGTGGCGCCCTCCGGCAGGCCGATCGGCCACGGGGTCAGCCAGGTGAGCCGAGCGAGCGGGTAGGGCAGTGGTCCCAGGGCTGCCAGCACGGTGACCAGGCGCCGGTGCCGCACCAGCCACGCCGTGGCGCGGGTGGCCCAGGGGGCGTCGTGTAGACCGCGCACGGTGAGCGCGACCCAGAGCGCGAGCGTGGTGAAGCTGAGCAGCATGGCCCAGATCGGGGTGCCCTGCTCCGCGAACGCGGTCAGGTTGTCGGCGAACGCGGTACGGATCAGGTCCCGGAAGACGACGATGACGCCGATACCGACAGCCAGCGCGATACCCAGCGGCCACCGGCTGCGTGGGACGCGCACTGCCGCAACGATGCCCGCGGCGATCGCGGCGAACGGCAGGGTCATTGCCACCACGTACCCGGCGAGCGACAAGCCGTGCATGCTCGCGGTGGCCGCGAACAACCCGAGGGTCAGCACCGGGGCCGCCCGAGCGACGACCTGGCCCGCGCCGGTGTGCTCGGGGCGGAGCGCGGCGATGCCGGCGCAGACCGTCCCGACCAGGGCGAGCACGGCGAGCAGGCCGGTATGTGCGGTCAGCGGCAGGACCGTGCGGATCTGGGCCAGGTGGGGGTCGATGTACGGGTTGAGGTCGGGCAGCACCAGCCAGACCAGGCACTGCAGGAGGAGAGCCGCTGAGGCGAGCGCAGCGGCGCGGGTGGTTCGGCGGGGGAGCGGTGTGGTGTTCATGGGCCCAGCCTCGGTCCGGTGGGTACCGCCACGGCTCCCCCGATCGGGGGATCCT
>DATGRZ010000360.1:0-3821 GCA_035303065.1 Ruania sp. | reverse complement strand
TCGATGCCCATGGCGAGGTAGTCGGTGACCAGGTCGCGGACCCGCTGCGCGATCGGACCGGCGTCGTCCCGGTCGGTGATCACCTGGTAGTCCGCCACCAGCAGCATCGTCTGCACCCCGAGGTCCTGCAGCCGGACCCGGTTGGCCAGGGTGCCCAGGTAGTGGCCCAGGTGCAACCGTCCGGTGGGCCGGTCGCCGGTGAGCACCCGGTAGGCGCCCGCGTCGCGGACCAAGTCCGCTTCGATCTCGGCGCTGCGGGCCACCGCCCGGTCCAGGCTGCGGTGGGCGGTCGCCTCGGTGCTCAGCTCGTTCTCGTCGGCCTCGGGGATGTCGGCAGTGGGGGCATCAGAACTCACGTCCACACTGTATCCGGCTCCGGGCGCCGTCCCGGACGTGGGCCCCTCGCGGCGCCCGGCGGTCAGATCGAGGTGCCGACGACCCGTCCGCTGAACAGGCACCCCGCCAGGAACGTGCCCTCCAGGGCGCGGCGCCCGTGCACCCCGCCGCCGCCGAACCCGGCCGCCTCACCGGCGGCGTACAGCCCGTCGATCACGCTGCCGTCGGGGGCGAGCACCCGGCCGGAGGTGTCGGTGTGCACCCCGCCGAGGGTCTTGCGGGTGAGCACCTGCAGCCGCACCGCCAGCAACGGGCCGTCCTTCGGGGTGGTCAGCGGCCGCGGCGGGGCGACCCGCATCCGCTTGTCCACCACGTACCCGCGGGCGTGGTGGATCGCCGCGACCTGCGGGTCCTTGCCCAGCCCGGAGGCCATCTGCGCATCGCGGAGGGCGATCAGGTGGGCCAGGTCGGCGGCGTCGATGTCCTGCCTGCCGGTGAGGGCGTTCATCCCCGCGGCCAGCTCGGCAGGGGAGTCAGCCCAGACGAACTCCGGGGACAGCTCGGCGAACGTCGCCACCGGGCCGACCGCGCCGGGCAGCACCCGCTGGGCGAGCAGGCGCAGGTCCTTCCCGGTCAGGTCGGGGTTCTGGTCCGAGCCGGACAGGGCGAACTCGGTCTCCATGATCGCCTTGTTCAGCACGAACCAGGAGTGCGTGTGCCCGCCGGCGGTCAGGTGCTCCAGTGCGCCGAGTGCATCGAAGCCGGGGAACAGGGGTGCCGGCAGCCGCTGCCCCTTCGAGTCCAGCCAGAGCGAGCTCGGCCCGGGCAGGATGCGCACCCCGTGCCGGGACCAGATGCCTTCGGGCATCGGGATGCCCTCCGGGTAGTGCCACATCCGGTCGGCGTGCACCACCGCCGCTCCGGCGCCGGTGGCCAGAGCCAGCCCGGAGCCGTCGGTGCTGTCCGGCACGCCGGAGAGCAGCTGCGCCGGCAGCCGCCCGGCCGCCTCCGGCCAGGAGGAGCGCACCAGGTCGTGGTTGGCACCGATGCCGCCGGTGGCGATCACCACGGCGCCCGCGGCCAGCTCCACCCGGTCGGTCACCTCCCGGCTGGTCGGCTCGCCACGCCGGGCAGTGGTGGGTGCGAGCACGTCGGCGCGTACACCGGTCACCGCACCGTCGGTGACCACCAGCTCCCTGGCCCGGTGCCGGAACCGGATCTCCAGCAGCCCCTCGGACCGGGCGAACCGTGCCGCCCTGAGGAACGGGGCGAGCACACCCGGCCCGGTGCCCCAGGTCACATGGAACCGCGGCACAGTGTTGCCGTGCCCGCCGGCCAGATAACCGCCGCGTTCGGCCCACTGCACCAGCGGGAACCAGCGCACGCCCATCTCGTGCAGCCACTGCCGCATCGGACCGGCGGCGAACTCCACGAAATTCTCCGCCCAGGCGTACCCGGCGGCGTCCGGGCCCTGGCCGCGGTCAGCCCCGGGTGCGAACTCGGCGGAACCGAGCCAGTCGGAGAACGCCAGCTCGGCGCTGTCGCGCAGGCCCAGGCGGCGCTGCTCGGGGGAGTTCACCAGGAACAGCCCGCCGAAGGACCAGAACGCCTGCCCGCCCAACGAGGCCGCCGGTTCGGCGTCCAGCACGATGACCCGCTGCCCCCGGCGGGTGAGCTCAGTGGCCGCAACCAGGCCGGCCAGGCCAGCGCCGATCACGATGACGTCGGTGTCGGTCATGGCGGAAGCCTACTAGTCAGGGTCGGATCAGTCCGGTGCGCGCGGCTTCGGCAGCCAGGACGCCCGGTCGTCACCCGGGGTCACGAATCGTCGTGCCGAGGCGCGAGTGATTCGTTTCAGCGGAGGAGGGGCCGGGCTCAGCGGGCGCGGTAGAGGCGGATGCTGAGCTCCGGCACCACGATGGTGGACCCGGCGTGCACCAGCTCCCCAGCCTGCGGACGCTCCCAGACCGAGTCCCAGCACAGCTCCAGCTCCATGGCCCCGGCGCTGGTGAGCGTCACCCCCACCGGGTTGGTGGCACCGTTGAGCACCACCAGCACCTCCCCGGGGTCGCGCACGTCCCGCAGGTACATCTGCAGCACCCGCCGGTGCGGGTCGTGCCAGCGGTGGTGGGTCATCGGCCCGCCGTGCTCGTCGTACCAGGCCAGGGTCGGGTGCACATCGGTGGACTCCCCGTGGTGGAACCGTTCCGGGCGCAGCGCGGGCACTGCGGCCCGCAGTCGGAGCAGGTGGGCGACCGTGGCGGCCAGGTCCTCCTGCCAGTCCTCGAGGTCCCAGTTCACCCAGGACAGCGGGGAGTCCTGGCAGTAGGCGTTGTTGTTGCCCTGCTGGCTACGCCCGAGCTCGTCCCCGGCGGTGAGCATCGGGGTGCCGCCGGCCAGCAGCAGGGTGCCGAGCAGGTTGCGCATCGTGCGCCGGCGGTGGGCGAGCACCTCCACATCGTCGGTGGGACCCTCCACCCCGTGGTTCCAGGACAGGTTGTTGTCGGTGCCGTCCTGGTTCTCCTCCCCGTTGGCCTCGTTGTGCTTGTGGTCGTAGCCGACCAGGTCGGCCAGGGTGAACCCGTCGTGGGCGGTGACGTAGTTGATCGACGCGTTCGGCCCTCGGCCCTCCGGGGCAGGGCTGGGGGAGAACAGGTCGGCGGACCCGGACAGCCGGGTGCCCAGCTCGCGCAGGTCGCCGCCGGCGCCGCCGTGGGCCAGGGCAGCGGCGTCGGTGATCCAGAAGGTGCGCAGCGCGTCCCGGAACTTGTCGTTCCACTCGGCCATCGGCGCGGGGAACTGACCGGTGCGCCAGCCGCCCGGACCCACGTCCCACGGCTCGGCGATCAGCTTCACCGCCGAGAGCACCGGGTCGGTCGCCAGCGCCACCAGGAACGGGTGGTCGGCGTCGAAGGTGTGCCCGCGGCGGGCCAGAGTGGTCGCCAGGTCGAACCGGAACCCGTCCACGCCGATGACCTCGGTCCAGTACCGCAGCGAGTCCAGCGCCATCCCGACCACCGTCCGGCTGCGGAAGTCCAGGGAGTTGCCGGTGCCGGTGACGTCCTCGTACTCGTGGTGCCGGGCGCCGTGGTGCAGGTAGTAGCCGGCGTTGTCCAGCCCCCGCCAGGAGAGCATCGGACCGTCCAGCCCGCCCTCGCAGGTGTGGTTGTACACCACGTCGAGGATCACCTCCAGACCGGCCTCGTGCAGCAGGGAGACCATGCCCTGCACCTCGGCGAGCACCGCCGCCGGCCCGGCCTGCTGCGCGGCCGCGGTCGCGTAGGAGGGTTCCGGGGCAAAGAACGCGAGCGTGTTGTACCCCCAGTAGTTCGTCAGGCCTCGCTCGGTCAGGGCCGGTTCGTCCACCTTCGCGTGGATCGGCAACAGCTCGACGGCGGTGATCCCCAGGCTCTGCAGGTGCGCCAGGGTCACGGGGTGGGCCAGGCCTGCGTAGGTGCCGCGCAGCTCGGGCGGCACCCCGGGCA
>DATGRZ010000359.1:0-2879 GCA_035303065.1 Ruania sp. | reverse complement strand
CGGGTCCGGCAGCTGCTTGGCCACGAACCCGCCCTTGGACCCGGTGGGCACGATCACCGCGTTCTTCACCATCTGCGCCTTGACCAGGCCGAGCACCTCGGTGCGGAAGTCCTCCCGACGGTCGCTCCAGCGCAGCCCGCCCCGGGCCACCGCCCCGAACCGCAGGTGCACGCCCTCCACCCGGGGGGAGTACACCCAGATCTCGGCCATCGGCACCGGCGCCGGGATGCCCGGAACCTGCGCGCAGGCCAGCTTGAGGCTGACGTGCTGGTGCGGGGCGCCGTCGTCATCGGTCTGGAAGTAGTTGGTCCGCAAGGTGGCATCGATCACGCCCATGAAGGAACGCACGATCCGGTCCTGGTCCAGGCTCGCCACCTGCTCCAGGTCGGCGTGGATCGCCGAGCGGATCTCCGCCTGGGCGCGCTCTCGGGCGGCGGCGTCCTGCCCGGCCGGGTGGTCCGGGTCGAACCGGGCCTCGAACAGCGCCACGATCCGGCGGGCGGTGTCCGGGTTGGCCACCAGGGCCGACTCCAGGTACTCCACGGAGAACGTGGACCCGATCTGGCGCAGGTACCGGGCGATGGTGCGCAGCACCACCACCTCCCGCCACACCAGGCCCGCGGTGAGCACCAGCTCGCCCAGGGGGTCCGACTCCGCCCGGCCGTCCCGGACCGCCAGCAGTGCCTCCTCGAACGCGGCCGAGACCGCCTGGTCCGCCGGCCAGTCCCGGCCGCTGCGCAGCCGCAGCCCGAAGTCGTACACGTGCCGCTGCCCGTCGACCTCGTCGCTGATCGTGTACGGCCGCTCGTCCAGCACGTCCACACCCAGGTCGGTGAACATCGGCAGCACGTCGGTGAGGATGAGCGGGGCGGCCCGGTAGATCTTCACTCGCCGCTGGGCGGTGTCCCCGGCGGCCGGGGTGTACAGGTGCACCCGGGTCTGGGCGCCGGTGAGCCCGTCCAGCTGGGCCAGGTCGTTGACCGCGGCCGCGGCGCCGAAGTCCTCCTTGTACGCCTCCGGGAAACCACGCGCGAACCGCATCCCAGCATCCTCGCCGGGGCGGTCGTGCAGCTCGTCGAGCAGGTTCTCCTCCCAGGTGCGGGTGGCTGCCGCCAGCTGGGTCTGCAGCGCGCTGGTGTCCACGTCCGGGATCGAGGTGTCCCGCGGCATCCGGAGCACGAAGTGCAGCTGGGCCAGGGGCGACTCGCTCACCCGGGTGGTGTGGTCCACCTGCTCGGCCCCGAACGTCTCCCGCAGCATCGCCTCGACGCGCAGCCGGACCGTGGTGTTGTACCGGTCCCGAGGCAGGTAGACCAGGCAGGAGACGAACCGGCCGAACTCGTCCCGGCGCAGGAACAGCTTCGAGCGGCGTCGCTCCGCCAGGTGCAGCACGTCCGCGGTGACCGCGACCAGAGTGTCCACGTCTGCCTGGAACAGCTCGTCGCGGGGGTAGCCCTCCAGGATGCCGAGCAGGTCCTTGCCGGAGTGGCTGCGGATGGAGAAGCCGGACCGGTCCAGCACAGCCCGTACCTTGTCGCTGACGATCGGCAGCCGCATCACCGACTCGGCGTAGGCGGCGGTGGTGAACATGCCCAGGAAGCGGCGTTCGCCGGTCACCTGCCCGTCGGCGTCGAACGTGCGCACGCCGATGTAGTCCAGGTAGACGGGTCGGTGCACAGTGGCCCGGGAGTTCGCCTTGGTGATCGTCAGCAGGTGCGGCTCCCGAGCGCTGCGGCGGGCCTCGGGACGCAGCCGGGCGAAGACGTCCTGCCCTTCTGGAGCATGGCGCAAGATGCCCAGACCGGTACCGGGCACCGGGCGGAGCACCTCATCGCCGTCGACGGTGTCCAGCAGGTACTCCCGATAACCGAGGAAGGTGAAGTTGTCCTGCGCCAGCCAGGACAGGAAGCCTACGGTGGGCTCCACCTCGCCCCGGTCCACCGTGGCGGGGGCGCCGGCGTCCAGCTCCCGGGCGATCTCCTCGCAGCGTTGCCGCATCGGTATCCAGTCCCCGACGGCGGAGCGTACGTCCGCGAGCACCTTCTGCAGCCGTTCGGTCAGCTGGGCACGGCTGCGCTCGGACATCCGGTCCACTGCGAAGGTCATCCAGGACTCGACCGCCCCGGCCGCCGTGGGCGGCCGTTCCGGGCGCACCTGCTCCAGAGTGCCGACCTCGTCGCGGCGGACCGCCAGCTGGGGGTGGATCACCAGGTCGACCAGGTGGTCGGTGCCGGACAGTGCCGCGGTGACCGAGTCCACCAGGAACGGCATGTCGTCGGTGCAGACCTGCACGATCGTGTGCGGTGTGGTCCAGCCGTGCTCACCGGTGTCGGGGTTGAAGACCCGGATCAGTGTCTGCTCGGGGTCGCGGTGCTCGGCCAGCTCGCGCATCGTGGTGACCAGCCCGGCCATCACCTCCGCCGGCCGTTCGGCCAGGTCCTCGGTGGCCACATGCTCCAGCAGGCGCTGCGCCAGGTCCTCCTGATCGGTTCCCACGAGGCGGGCGATCGCCCCCATGACCTCTTCCCGTTGCCGCGTCGTCGAGGCGTTCATCAACTCACCATCTGTGTCGTCATGACCTGATACCGGCGAGTCTAGCCACGGCCGCATGGTCCTGCCCGGAGTCGGCCCGGTCGGCTCGGTCGGGCCGATCATGGTCGGCCGTTGCTCGCGCCCGGTGAGGACGCCCTGCGCAGCGGTCACCACCTGGCTGCAGAGGCTAAGCACGGGGCCAGACCGGTGCGGGATGAGGAATCGGAACATCGAAAGACAAGAATTGCCCGACTCGATATCACTATTATCACGATATCTCCCTGAGGAATTAAATGGTATAACCGGTCTGATAAGGGTCGGAAATTGATGCACGTCCGACGGTGCTC
>DATGRZ010000358.1:0-3742 GCA_035303065.1 Ruania sp. | reverse complement strand
GCGGACGGTGCACGACCGGCGTGGCGTGCCGGCCCTCCTGCTGATACCAGCGCACCATCGTGGCCACGCCCTCCGGGAGGGTGACCGAGGGGGTGAAACCCACCTGCTGGATCCGGTCGGCGGCGAAAGCGGTCTCGGCCTCGGAGAGCTTGTGCACCCGGGCGGAGGTGATCGGCAGGTCCTTGCCGGTCACGCGGCCGACCAGGTCGAAGGGTTTCGCAGCGAGCCGCACCGGCGCCAGCGGGAGCCGGGCGCGGGGTTCACGGCGGCCGAGCCCGCGGTAGACCAGGGCGACGGTCTCCCGGGAGGTCAGGTCGGGTTTGTCGGCGTAGTTGTAGACCTCCGGCTCCTCCGCCGGCACGCGGGAGGGGGCGGTCCACAGGTAGCCGATCGCCTCGACCAGGTTGGCCACGTAGCACATGCTCTTGGCATTGCTGCCCGGGCCCACCGGGAAGAACCGGCGGGCGTCGATCTGGCGGATCAGCTTGTACAGGTTGGCGAAGTTGCGGGGGCCGAAGACGACCGCGGGGCGCACGATCAGTGCGCGCCGGTCCCCGCCGGCCTCCCAGTCCCGGTAGACCCTCTCGGCGGCCAGCTTGGTACGCCCGTAGTCGTTCGCCGGTTCGGGCACGGTGTGCTCGTTCGGTGGGGTGGCGTGCTCACCGTAGACGGCCACCGAGGAGTAGAAGCACAGGTTGGTGATGCCGTGGTGCTCCATGGCGGCGCAGACGGCCCGGGCTCCCCCGACGTTCACCGACTCGAAGGTGGCGGTGCCGATGCCGAAGTCGTGGTGCGCGGCGGCCAGGTTCAGCACTGCCGTGCACCCGGTCATCGCCTCGATCAGCGCGTCCACGTCGCGCACGTCGCCGATGTACGTGGGGTGCTCACCGCGGGGGTCGGGGTGCAGGTCGAAGCGGACCAGCTCCACTCCGAGCGCGTCGAACACCGGGGCGAGGTGGGAACCCACGAAGCCCGAGCTGCCCAGCACCAGCACCCGGTCGCCCCGGGTCAGGGTGTTCGTCACCAGCGTCTCCTCCACGTGTGCGCAGCGTGCCACCGCAGGTCACGGTACCGGGCCGCGGCGAGGGTACTGTGGACGCTGCCCCGCCGTGCCGGGGCTGCCTGAGCGCGAGGAGGTCCGATGCCGCTGGTGTCCGTGGTGATGCCGGCCCACGATGCTGCCGGCACACTGGCCTCGTCGATCCGGTCGGTGCAGGCGCAGTCGCACCCGGACTGGGAGCTGCTCGTCACCGACGACGGGTCCACCGACCAGACCTGGACGATCCTGTCCGAGGCCGCGCGGCTGGACTCCCGGATCCGTCCGGAGCGCAGCGACCGGCAGCTGGGCGCTGCCGGGGCCCGCAACGCGGCGATCGAGCGCGCCCGCGGGCAGTACGTGGCGTTCCTGGACGCCGACGACCTGTGGTTGGCGGACAAGCTCACCAAGCAGCTCGCGTTCGCCGCCGACCACCGAGCACCGGTGACGTTCACCGGCTACTACAAGGTGGCCGCCGACTTCGCCGGGGATGCGGCGGACTTCGTGCCGAACGGCCGGGTGGTGCCGGCGCGCGGGGAGCTGACGTATGCCGTGATGCTGCGGCAGAACTACATCGGTTGCCTGACCGGGATGTACTCGGTGGCTGCGCTCGGCAGACGGTTCATGCCGGACCTGCGCAAGCGCCAGGACTACGGGCTGTGGCTCTCCCTGCTGCGCGACGGCACAGTGGCACGCGGCCTGGACGAACCGCTGGCGCTGTACCGGGAGCAGCGGGCCGGGTCGCTGTCCGGGTCCAGCCGGCTGTCCCTGGTGAGGTACAACTGGGAGCTCTACCGGCGGCTGGAGCAGCTGTCCTTGGCCCGGTCGGTGTGGGCGCTCGGGCAGGCGACCGTGCGCTCCTCGCTCAAGCGCCGGATCTGAGCCCGTCGGCCACCTCGGCCACGATCGCAGGGGCCAGCTCCTCGATGGTGTCCAAGCAGGCGGTGAAGCCGCTGGCGTCCCCGTACCACGGGTCCGGCACGTCCGCACCGCTGCCGTCCGGAGGATAGGAGCGGTAGAGGCGGATCTTGCTCTCCTCGACGCCCAGCCGGCGCAGGCCGCGGGCGTGCTGGGCGGTCATCGCCAGGAAGAGGTCGTAGCGGCGCGCGTCCTGGCTGGTCACCGGTCGGGCGGTGTGGTGGGGCACCGGATAGTCCCGGTCACGCAGCTCGCGCTGGGCGCGCGGGTCGATCGGGTTGCCGTGCTCCTCGTCGCTGATCCCGGCCGAGTCCACCCGCACCTGCGGGGTGAGGCCTTCCTCGTCGAAGCGTTCGGTGAGCACCACCTCCGCCATCGGTGAACGGCAGATGTTGCCGGTGCACACCACCAGCACGCGGTAGGGCTCGTCTGCGGAACTCATCGCTCTCCCTTCGTGTCCGGCCACCGGTTCACTCCGCCGCCGCGGTGAGCTTCAACGTGTCTTCGGTGATCTCCGAGCAGGTCACCGACAGCTCATCGATCATCACCGTCTCCCCCGGGCCGCACTCGTTGCGGGTGCCGTCCACGGAGAAGGTCGCGGCTCCCTCGTCGGCGCTCTCCAGCGTGAACACCACATCGCCGGAGGTGGACAGACCCAGCGAGAGCGGATCGATCTCAGTGCTCGCCCCCTTGCCCTTGAGCGTGATCGAGCAGGAACCGTCCGAGCAGCTGTAGGTGGTGCTGGTGCATCCGGTCAGCCCCACCAGCACGGCGGTGAGCACTGCGGCAGCGGTCAGCATACGGGCGGCAATCTGGCGCATGGGCACCATCGTGGCACGGGCGGCAACGGTGCGGGTCATCGGGAGATCTCCATCGTCATGTTGTCCTCGTTGATGCTGCGGCAGGTGACCTGCAGGTCCCCCACAGCGTGCGACTCCTCAGGCGCACAGGTCACCTCGGCGCCGTTGACGGTGAGGGTGGCCCGGTCGGGGGCCAGGGCCATCAGCTCGACGTTGATCGCACCCGAGGCCCCTGGGCCGTCTATGTGCTCGGCGTCGATGTCGATGTGCGCCCCCACACCGTTGAGCAGCACCCCGCAGGTGCCGCCGGAGCAGTCGTGGCTGGCGTAGCTGCACCCGGTGAGGCCCGCCAGGACGACCATGCCGGCCACTGTCCCAGCGAGGCTTGTGCGGCGTGAAACCTTGACCATGCCGTCATCGTGGCACGCGCAGCCGGCTCCACCGCTCCTGCCCGCAGGGCAGAACTGCCCATGGTGACCTCAGCCGAACCGTTCGCTGCGCTCCACAACGCGAGTTCCGCCGTCGGGCACGGCCTCCTGCACCAGGCGACCGCCGATGACCACCTGCTGGGTGCGGGCGTCGATCTCCAGCGGGTCGCGGTCCCAGACCACCACGTCGCCGTCCCGACCAGCTTCCAGTGCGCCCACGCGCCCGGCCAGGCCGAGGATCTCCGCGGGGTTGGTGGTCAGTGCTTCGAGCGCCACCTGCCGCGGCAGTCCCTCCTTGACCGCCAGGGTGGCCTGGTGCACGAGGAAGTTGATCGGCACCACCGGGTGGTCGGTGGTGATCGCGACCTTCACCCCAGCGGCAGAGATCTGGGCGAGGTTGCCGATGGCTCGGTCGCGCAGCTCCACCTTGGCCCGGGAGGTGAACATCGGGCCGAAGATCACCGGGATGTCCTTCTCCGCGAGCACATCGGCGATCTTGTGCCCTTCGGTGCCGTGGTTGACCACGAGCCGGTAGCCGAACTCCTCGGAGAGGCGGATCG
>DATGRZ010000357.1:0-10535 GCA_035303065.1 Ruania sp. | reverse complement strand
TCGTCCCAGCCCATCGGGTAGAACACCTCGTGGCCGCGCATCCGCCGGTAGCGGGCCATGCAGTCGGTGTGCGTGTAGGAGAACACGTGCCCGATGTGCAACGACCCGGACGCGGTCGGCGGCGGGGTGTCGATGGAGAACACCCGCTCCCGCGGTGCGGTGGCATCGAAGGCGTACAGGTCCTGCTCGCCCCAGGAGGCGGACCAACGGTCCTCCAGCCCGTCCAGCGACGGCCGGTCCGGTACCTGCGCGACCGGGCGGATGGGCTCGGTCGGCGGGTTCTGGGACGGCGGTGTGGTCGCTGCGTGGTTCATGGTCCCTGATCATCCCAGAAAGTTAATGCTGCCCAGAAATCCGTGCTGCACCTGTACCGGCCGCGCTCACACCCGACCGCTACTCCCGCACCGCGCCCTCGAGCATGCCGCGGATGAAGTGCCGCTGCAGAAACAGGTAGACGACCACCACCGGCAGCGCCACCAGCACCGCGGCGGCCGCCAGCAGCGAGGTGGCCTGCACGTGCTGCCCCTGGAACAGTGCGAGCGCCAGCGGTGCGGTGCGGTAGGCACCGTTCGGGCTCATCACCAGCGGGATGAGGAACTCGTTCCAGGTCCACATGAACACCAGCACGGTCATCGTCACGATCGCCGGCCGGCCCACCGGCACCAGGATCGACCAGAGCACCCGCCGCTCGCTGGCACCGTCCAGCCGGGCCGCCTCCATCAACGAGCGCGGTGCGGTCCGGAAGTAGGCCCGCATCCAGTAGCTGCCGAACGCGATCGACTGTGCCATCTGCGGGAAGGCCACCGCCCACAGCGTGTTCGTCAGCCCCAGGGTGCGCAGGTCGTAGAACAGCGGCACCACGATCGCCTCGGTGGGCACCATGATGCCGACCAGCACCAGGGAGAACACCACTGCCGAGCCGCGGAAGGACATCGTGCCGAATGCGTACCCGGCCAGGATCGAGGCGCTCAGCGCCACCACCAGCACAGTGGCCGAGACCAGCGCGGAGGTGCGCAGGTAGCGGGCGAAGCTGCCCTCGTTCCACGCCTCGGCATAGTTGCCCCACGCGATCCCGGTCTCCCCGAGCGGCGGCTGCAGGGAGGTGACCAGCACCACCACGATCGGCCCGAGCGCGAACGCGCAGACCACCACCAGCAGCAGGTAGTTCATCGCCGTCTCCGCCCGGGAGGTGGTCATCGGCCCTCCCGCGGTTCCACCAGCCGGTTGATCACCAGGTTGAGCCCGAAGATCAGCACGGTCAGCGTGATCGCCACTGCCGCGGCCGAGCCCACCTGTCCGGTGCGGAACGCCCGCTGGAACACCTCATACGCGGGCACCGTGGTGGAGCTGCCCGGCCCGCCGGCGGTCATCACGTACACCAGGTCGAACGTCTTCAGCGCGGCCACGATGGTGAGCGTGAGCGCCACCGCGATCTCCCCGCGCACGCTGGGCAGGGTGAGCGCGAAGAACTCCCGCACCGGTCCGGCACCGTCCAGCCGGGCCGCCTCGTACTGCTCTCGGGGCACGCGGGCCATCCCGGCGAGCATCAGCACGGTCACCAGACCGGTCTGCACCCAGGTGCCGACCATCCCCACCGCCGGCAGGGTCCAGGTGTAGTCACCCAGCCAGGCGCGGGTCAGCGAGTCCAGCCCGACGGCGGTCAGTGCGGTGTTCAGCGGACCGTCTGGGGCGTAGATGGCCCGCCAGGCCACGGCGACCACCACCATCGCCAGCACCTGCGGCACGAACACCACGGTCCGGAACAGGCCCAGGCCGCGCACCCGGGCACGGTTCAGCACCGCCGCCACCGCCAGGCCAAGTGCCAGCGGCAGCAGCGCGAAGAACGCGATCAGCACCAGCGCATGCCCGAAGGCGGCCCGCAGGCCCGCGTCGGTGAGCACACCGACGTAGTTGGTCAGCCCGACGAACGTAGACGCGCCCAGCCCGTCCCACTCGTAGAGGGAGAACTGCACCGACCGGCCGAGCGGGTAGAGCAGGAACGCGCCGTAGACCACGATCGCCGGGGCCAGGTACAGCCACGGCCGCCACCGCGCGGTCATCTCAGCTGCCCGAGGTGAACGCGCTGTAGTCGTCCTCGAGCTGCTGCACCGCCTCCTCCGGGCTGGCCTGGCCGGCGATCAGGTCCTGCAGCGCGGCACCGAGCGTGTCGCCCATCGTCGGGGTGGCCCAGTCCAGGTAGGGCAGCAGGTTCCCCTCGGTGGTCACCTCGCCGAAAGCGGCGAAGACGTCCGCGTTCACCCCGTCCGCGGGGGCCAGCTCGGCGGTCTGGTTCACCGGCATGTTCCCGGTCTCTGCGAGCACCTCCATCGCCTCGTCGCTGGTGATGAAGTCGATGTAGCCAGCAGCGGCATCAGCGTTCGGGCTCTGCGCAGTGACCGCGAACGGCAGCCCGGTGCCGCCGGTGGTGGACAGCGTGCCGTCCGGCGAGGCGGGCACGTAGAAGCCCACGTCTGCACCCATCGCATCCTGCAGGTCGGCGGCCAGCCAGGACCCACCGATGGTGAACACGCCGTCCCCGGAGGTGAAGTCGGACCAGGCGGCGTCGTAGTCGGTGCCGTTCACCCCGTCGTTGAGATAGCCGGAGGTGGACCAGTCCGCCAGCTCGGTGGCGGCGGCGATGTTCTCCTCGCTCAGCCAGGATGCTCCGGCGTTGCCCATGCCGAGAGCGCGGACCTGGTCGGCGGGCACGTGCTGGGCCTGGATCGGACCGAACACGTGCCCGGCGGGCCAGCCCTCGATATTGCCGAGCTGGATCGGGGTCAGGCCGGCGTCCGCGGCCCGGCCGAGGATGTCGGTGAACGTGTCGAAGTCGCCGGACAACAGCTCGTCCTCGCTGGCTACCTGCTCCAGTGCGGACCGGGAGTAGAACACGCCGACGACCTCGCCGACCTGGGGCAGGCCGTACAGGGTGCCCTCACCGAAGGTGACCCCGTCCTCGGAGTAGCGGGAGACGGCGAGCACGTCGTCGGAGAACCGGTCGCCCCAGCCGTAAGCCTCGGCGTAGGGATCGAGGTCCAGCAGCAGCCCGGCGGAGACGAACGCACCCATCGTGCCGCGGCTGTTGTTCGCCTGCACCACGTCCGGGGCGTCATTGCCGGTGAGCGCACCGCGCAGCGTGGTCTCCAGGTCGTCGAAGGACTGCGAGTTCCGTTCGATGGTGATGTTCGGGTAGGCCTCCTCGAACGCATCGTTCAGCCGCTGCATCTGCTCGTCCTGACCACCACGGACCTCCTGGTCCCAGACCGTGAGCGTGATGTCACCCAGTGAGGCGAGGTCGGTGGTCACCTCGCTCGCCTCGACCGGGGCGGTCTCCTCACCGCCGCCGCTGCCGGGTGCGCAGGCGGCCAGCAGTGCAGCAGCGGTGGCCAGGGCTGCTCCGGCAGCCAGAGCTCGTCGGGTGGTCATCGGGGTCCTTCTTCCTGGGTGAGCGGGTCCGGTGGGGTCTGTGTGCCGAGCCCCGCGTCGGAGATCCGGGCGATGGTGCCCTCGGCGCGGCGCACCCGGCGAGTGACCATACCGGTGAGCAGCTCGTCGAGGAACGCATACTCCCGTGCGGTGGCAGCTGCCTGCTCGTCGGTGCTGGCGCGCTCGGACACCTGACGGCGCCAGTCGGCGATGTCTCCCCACCCGGGTGCGGCCAGCGAGCCGCCGAACTCCTGCACTGCCAGGGAGGAGCAGAGCACCGCGAACTTCAACCGCTGGGTGAGCGGCCAGCGGCGGAGCGTGCCCAGCACCAGCGCAGCGGCGAACACGTCCCCGGCGCCGGTGGCGTCCACCACCTCAGCGCGCAGCGAAGGCACTGTGGCCCGTTCCCCGGTGCTGCTGTCGATGGCCAGCGCACCGCCCTCGCCGCAGGTGACGACCGCCAGCGGCACATGCTCGGCGAGCGCTGCGACCGCGTCCTCGGGGGTGGCGGTGCGGGTGTAGCCCATCGCCTCCTCCGCGTTCGGGGTGAACGCGTCGCAGTCGGCCAGGTCGGTGAGGATGCGCTGGTCCCACTCCTGGGCCGGGTCCCAGCCGGCGTCGGCGAACACCAGCGCCCCGGCCGCGCGCGCCTCCCGCCACCACGGGGCGGCTCGCAGCTCCGGGTCGCCCAGGTCGATCAGCACCGCGCCGGTCGGCGGTGGGGTGGCGACCAGGTCGGCCACCGGCTGCGGGGTCGGGTGACCGTGGGTGACCATGCTGCGGTCGTCGGCGAGCGCCATCGACACGGTCACCGGGGTGTGCCAGGCGTGGAACCGGCGGGAGTAGGTCAGGTCCACGTGCTCCTGGTCCCGCAGCACCTGCCACATCCAGTCCCCGTACAGGTCGTCGCCGAACCCGGCGGCCAGGCCGGTACGCAGCCCGAGCCGTGCGCAGGCGACCGCGAGGTTGGCGATCCCGCCGGGGGAGGAACCCATCCCGGAGGTCCACACCTCGGTGCCCGGGGTGGGCGGGTGCGGGAACCCGGTGAAGATCAGGTCGAAGAACACCGTGCCGGTGAGCAGCACGTCCAGCTCAGGTGCGGACGCAGCAGCCGGGACCGGTGGTGGAGCGGGCGTGGTCATGGTGATGCCGAGTGTCCCACGCGCCTTGCCGCCGGTCACCAACGTTTCCGCTAGTAGGCTTCCTGGCATGGTGCAGATCGGCTTCGCAGCGGCGCTGGAGCACCTGCACCCCACGGACGCCGTCGACCTGGCCGTGCGGGCAGAGGCAGCGGGTTTCACCGGGGTGGCCGCCTCGGACGTGCTCGCCCCATGGGTGCCCGGTCAGGGTCAGGCGCCGTTCGTGTGGAACGTGCTCACCGCCATCGCCGAGCGCACCACCGGGGACGTCGGCCCCGCAGTGGCCGTGCCGACGTTCCGCTGGCACCCGGCGGTGCTCGCCCAGGCCAGCGCCACGCTGGCGGCGATGTACCCGGGCCGGCACTGGCTCGGCATCGGTGCCGGGGAGGCGATCAACGAGCATGTGGTCGCCCCGTACTGGCCGGAGGCGCCGGAGCGGATCAACCGCATGTTCGAGGCGATCGAGATCATCACCAAGCTCTTCACCAATTCCGCTGCCGGCAAGGACACCAAGCACTCCGGGGAGTACTTCAAGCTGGAGTCCACCCGGTTGTGGACCATGCCCGCCTCCCCGCCGCCGATCCTGGTCGGCACGGGCGGACCGGTCACCGCCCGCCGTGCCGGCCGGCACGCCGACGGCATCCTCTCCCTGGGTGGACCGAGCGAGAAGGTCGCTGCCCTGTTCGACCGGGTGCGCACCGGCGCACGCGAGGCCGGCAAGGACCCGGAGAACGCGCGGCGGGTGGTGCAGCTGCACAGCTCCTGGGCACCGACCGACGCCCAAGCGCTGGAGAACGCGCTGCGCACCTGGCCGAACGGTCTGCTCCGGTTCGCCAAGGCCGACCTGCGCTCACCGTTCGAGGTCGCCCAGATCGCCCGGCTGCTGCGCTCCGAGGACGCCCATGCCGCCATGGTGATCTCCGCCGACCCGGCCGACCACCTCGCCGAGATCCAGCGGTACGTGGATCTCGGCGCCACCGCGATCTACCTGCACAACACCGGCCCCAACCAGGCCGACTGGATCGAGACCTTCGCAACCGACGTCCTGCCCAAGGTGGTGCACTGATGCTGCTGGCCCAAGCCCCCGACGGACTCGGTGAGGTGACCTCGAGCACCGACCTGGCCGCCGTCCTCACCCCGCTGCTCGCGGGGCTCACCTGGCCGGAGGGGCCCGACGGCGTCACGGACGGTGATGTGGTCGTGCTCGCCTCCAAGGTGGTCGCCAAGGCGGAGGGTCGGCTGCGGGCCGCCACCAACCGGGAGGAGGCGATCGACGCGGAGACCGTCCGGGTGGTCGCCACCCGGGAGCACCCGGACGGGTCGACGCTGAAGATCGTGGAGAACCGGCAGGGCCTGGTGCTGGCCGCCGCCGGGGTGGACGCCTCGAACGTGCACCCGGGCACAGTGCTGCTGCTGCCGGAGGACCCGGACGCCTCCGCCCGCACGCTACGCCGCGGCCTGGCCGCCCGCATCGGTGCCCGCCCTGCAGTGCTGGTCACCGACACGGTCGGGCGCCCCTGGCGCCGCGGTATCGCCGACATCGGGATCGGCGCGGCCGGTCTGCAGGTGCTGCAGGACCTGCGCGGGCAGGTCGACCAGCACGGCCGCGAGCTGGCCGCCACCATCATCAACGTGGCCGACGAGATCGCCGCCGCCGCGGACCTGGTCCGGGGCAAGACCGCCGGCCGGCCGGTCGCGGTGGTGCGCGGACTGGCCCACCTGGTCACCCACGACGACGGACCCGGTGCCGCCTCGATCATCCGCCCCGCCGAGGAGGACATGTTCCGCACCGGCGGCTGATCCGGCCAGGCGTCTCTGCTACATGAGCGGCCCGAGCGGCTTGATCAGGTACTCCAGCACCCGGGTCAGCCGCCCGCGCTGGTTCCACTGCTCCAGGGTGAGCTCGCTGCAGCTGGTCAGGTCGGTGGCGAACACCCGCTCCATGTGCTCGGCCAGGCCGTCGTCGTAGAACTCCAGGTTCACCTCGAAGTTCCCGGTCATCGACATCCGGTCGATGTTCGCTGTGCCGATCGTGGACCAGCGCCCGTCCACGGTCATCGTCTTGGCATGCACCATCGCCCCGTGGAACAGCCACAGCGTCACCCCGGCCTCCAGCAGCTGGGAGTAGTAGGACCGTGCGGCCCAGTCGGCGAGCACGTGGTTGGAGACCTTCGGCACCAGCACCCGCACGTCCACCCCTCGCTTCGCGGCTGCGATCAGCGCGGCGAGGATCTCCCGGTCCGGGATGAAGTACGCCTGGGTGATGTACACGTGGTGCTCGGCCCGGTCGATCGCCTCCAGGTACAGCCCGCGCACCGGGAACAGCAACCGGCTGGGGGCGTTCTCCGCCGCCCGGATCCGCGGCTCCCACGCTGCCGCGCCACGGTCCGGCAGCTGCGGGTGCTTGCGCCGCCGGTGGTCGTTCCAGAAGTCGACGAACGCGTCCTCCAGCTCCCACACCGACGGGCCGGCCACCCGCACGTGCGTGTCCCGCCACATGGTGGCGTACAGCGAGCCGATGTTGTACCCGCCGACGTAGCCCACCTGGGAGTCGACCACCAGGATCTTGCGATGGTCCCGCCCGGTCTTGCGCGGGTTCAACGTCACCAGCCCGGGCCGGATCAGCGGGAACCAGAGCGTGTGCAGCCGGGGCAGGTCGGGCATCCGCTTGAACCGCGGGTCGACCACCAGGTTCCCCCAGGTGTCCACCACGATGTACACGTCCACACCGCGCTCGGCGGCGGCGACCAGCTCGTCCTTGAACGCCTGCCCGATCTCGTCGGACTTCCAGATGAACGTCTCGAAGTAGATCGTCTCCTGCGCTGACCGGATGGAGGCGAGCATCGCGTCGTAGACGTGCTGGCCGTAGGTGAACACGGTCACCTCGGACTCGGCCACCGGTACGGACCGGGGCGGGGTGCGCGGGAACTCCCCACCTGGCGGATAGCGACGCTTACGCATCCGGTCCACGGTGAGCACTGTTGCGATCGCCGCCCCGTGCGCGGCCAGGGTCCCGGCCACCCACCAGCGTGCTGCCCTGCGGGCCCGGCGCAGGACCCCCGACCAATTCACCATGGGCGCCAACGTATCGCGACCGCACAGCGGGCGGCATCCACCAGGCGGTGGAGGGCAGGATCAGCCCAAGGGGGCAAACACCAGCGTCGGGCCGTGGTTGGTGGGCACCCACTCGGCATCTACCCGGTAGACGTCGGCGATCAGCTCGCGGGTGAGCACCTCGTGCGGGTGCCCGGTGGCCACGACCTGACCGTGGTCGAGCACGAGCACCTGGTCGCAGACCGTGGCGGCATGGTTCAGGTCGTGCAGCGCGGTCAGCACCCCGGTGCCGGTGGCCGCGACCTGGCGCACCACGGCGAGCAGTGCGAGCTGGGCCGCGACGTCCAGGTGGTTGGTCGGTTCGTCCAGCAGCAGCAGGCGCGGTTGCTGGGCCAGTGCCCGGGCGAGCTGCACCCGCTGGCGCTCCCCGCCGGAGAGGGTGGCGAAGTCCCGGTCGGCCAGGTCTGCGGCACCAGCCTGGTGCAAGCACTCGGCGGCCAGCTGCAGGTCGGTGGTCGAGTCGGTGCCGAACATGCCCTGGTGCGGGATGCGGCCGAGCAGCACCACCTCCCGGGCGGTCAGCGGGATGTCGGTGTGCGCGTCCTGCTCCACCAGCGCCAGGGCTCGCGCCCGGTGGCGCCGGTTCAGCTGCGCCAGGTCGGCGCCGTCCAGCCGGAGCACCCCCGCCGAGGGAGGCAGGGCACCGATGATCAGGTGCAGCAGCGTGGACTTTCCGGACCCGTTCGGTCCGAGCACCCCGGTCACCTCACCGGTGCGCAGGTGCAGGTCCACCCCGCCGAGCAGGGTCGCCGAGGCCACCCGGTAGGTGAGGTCTTCGCCGGTCAGCTCGGTCACGCTCAGGTCGTCGACGGCGGAGCTCACCATGGTCTCGCCGCTCATGTTCTGCTCCTGGTGCGTAGCAGCAGCCAGGCGAACACCGGGGCACCGATCGCGGCGGTGAGGATGCCCACCGGCACCTCCGAGGGGGCGAAGAAGGAGCGCGCCCCGGTGTCCGCCCAGAGCAGGAACACTGCGCCGACCAGCGCTGCCACTGGCAGCAGCCGGGAGTGCCGGGCGCCGAGCAGCAGGCGGACCACGTGCGGCACCACCAGGCCGATGAACCCGATCGACCCGCTGACTGCGACCATCGCCCCGACCAGCAGTGCCGTGATGGTCAGCAGCAGCCAGCGGGTCCGGGTCACGTGCACCCCGAGCGAGGCGGCCGCCGTGTCACCGAAGGTGAACGCATCCAGGGTGCGCGCCCGGGCCAGCAGCACGGTGCCGATCACCACCAGCGCCCCCACGGCGATCGCCACCGACGACCAGGACGCGCCGGCGACCGAGCCGAGCAGCCAGTTGATGATCTCCCGGTAGGAGTCGCCCTGCGCGGAGGCCACGATCGCGAACGACACCAGTGCCGAGGCGCCTTGGGCTACCGCGATCCCGGCCAGGATGGTGCGCGAGGGGGTGAGCCGGCCACCGATCCCGGCGAGCGCGAGCGTCGCACCCAGCGCGGCCAGTGCGCCGATGAATGCGGCCAGCGGTAGCGCGAGGGTGAACCCGAGCAGCAGCACCGCCACGGCACCCAGTGCCGCCCCGGAGGAGACACCGAGCAGGTAGGGGTCGGCCAACGGGTTGCGGGTGATCGCCTGCATCACCGCCCCGGACAGGGCTAGCCCCGCGCCCACCGCTGCCGCGGTGAAGATCCGCGGTGCGCGGCCCTCCCACACGATCGCGTCCCGGATCCGCGACAACGGGTTCTCACCGGGGTCGAGGAACGCCAGCCCGTGGTCTGCCAGCCAGGTGAGCACGTGGTGGCGGGCGCTGCCGAGCACCTCGGCAGCGGTGATGTCCGCCGGTCCGATCGTCAGCGCCAGCACTGCGGAGCCGGCCAGCAGGACCAGCGCCAGGATCAGCCACGGAGCCAGCCGCCCGGCACGCGGCGCTGTGGCCGCCGGGCTGCCTGGGGCGCGGCGATCCTGCGCTCGCGGGTCTGCGCCCGGAGAGTCGGTGCCGTCTGTGCCCGGGGGAGCGGTGCCGGTGATCGTGCTGCGGGTCATCGGGTGCGGTCAGTCCTGTCCGGTCAGGTCCGTCAGCTGGGCGGCCAGGTCGACGGCGGCGGGAACGCTGCGTACGCCGGCCTCGCTGGCCGGGAAGGGCACCACGAGGTAGCGCTGGTCGATCACTGCGTCCATCTCCGCGGTCACCGGGTTGGACTCCAGCACCTCGATCTTGTGCTCGACCGTGTTCCACGCCGAGTCCACCAGCACGATCACGTCCGGGTTCTGTGCCGCGATCGCTTCCCACGACCCGGACGCCCAGGACTCGTGCACCTCGGCCATGATGTTCTCCAGCCCGACGGTCTCCAGCAGCAGCTGCGGGGCGCCGATCCCACCGCCGACATAGGGGACGTCCGACCCGGAGGAGTACCACAGCGCAGTCAGCCCGGCCTGGGAGGGCTGCACCTGCTCCAGGTCGGCGCGTTGCTGGTCCACCAGCGCCTCGGCCGCGTCCGGGGCGCCGAGGAGGTCGCCGGCTTGCAGGATGTCGTCGAAGACGTTCTCAAAGGTCAACGGGTCCGGCTGGTAGGCCTGCTGAAGGCAGGCGGCCGGGTTCACGTAGGTGTCGATGCCCAGCTCGGCCAGCTCCGAGCGTTCCCCGGCCCCGTCGGCGGAGAAGTTCGACTCCCACCCGGCGAGCACGAAGTCCGGCTCGGTTGCCAGCACGACCTCCGAGGACGGCGCGCGTTCGGCCAGCACCGGCACATCGGCGGCGTCCTCGGCCAGGTGCTCCGGGAGCGGGCCGTCGGAGAACGCTGTGCCGACCAGGCGATCGGCCAGGCCCAGGGAGAGCACCAGCTCGGTCGAGGTGGACTTGATGGTCACGATCCGCTGTGGCGGGTCGCTCACCGTCACC
>DATGRZ010000356.1:0-5788 GCA_035303065.1 Ruania sp. | reverse complement strand
ACCACCGCGTCTCTGCCCGCCTGGGCCGAGCTGGTGAACCTGCTCGCCGACGTCGACGGCACCGGTGAGCACTACGACCAGGTGGACCTGGCGGAGGAGCTCGCCGCCCCGTTCCTCGACCCCGCCCAGGACACTGTGGCGGTCTGGGACGGTGACCGTCTGGTCGCCTTCGCCGTGGTGCGGGTGGGCGCAGGCCTCACCCACGGCGAGGGGCACGTGCGCGCTGGGCTCGGTGGCGGTGTGCACCCGGACCACCGCGGCCGCGGCATCGCCACCGCGATGTTCGAGCAGACCGAGGCGCGGGCGCTGGCACTGGCTGCCGAGCGTCACCCGGGCGCACCGGTGGACCTGCGGGTGGAGGCAGGGCTGGAGAGCGACCCGGTGCGGGCGGTGCTGGCCGACCGCGGCTACCACCCGGCCCGGTACTTCACCGTGATGTCCCGGCCGCTGCCCGGTGAGGTACCGCCGCCGGACCCGCGTACCGAGCCGCTCACCGAGAACCTGTACGAGGCCACCCGGCTGGCGCACAACGACGCGTTCGCCAGCCACTGGGGCAGCGCACCGATCGGTCCGGACCGGTGGCGGAACGTGGTCGCCGGCCATGCCGCCCGGCCGGCGTTCGCCCGGGTGGTCACCGACGGAGCGGGAACGGTGCTCGCCTACTGCACCACCTCGCAGTGGACCGAGAAGGAGCTGTACGTCACCCTGGTCGGCACCCGGCAGGAGGCCCGGGGGCAGGGGATGGCGCGGGCGGTGCTGGGTGCCACCATCTCCGCAGCCGCCGCCGCGGGCACCTTCGACGTGATCGAGCTGGACGTGGACAGCGCCAACCCGCAGGGCGCCGGAGAGCTGTACGCCTCGCTCGGCTTCACCCCGGTGCGTACCACCGCCACCTACATCCGGCATGTTCCGGGCGTCGGCGGGGGTGCTGCGGGCACCCGCGAGCACGCTGCGCGCGCCAGCGCGCAGGATGCGCCCACCCGCCCGCGCGACCGGGATCAGCCGAGCGTGTAGTGCCCGGCGGACTGCAACGCCGCCGCCAGCACGGCCCGGTCCGGTGCGGCGTCCTCCTGGTGCTTGAGGATGATCACGGACTCGCCGTCCGGGCGGATCTCCGTGGCCACAGCTCCGACACCGGGCACGCCGGCGATGTGGTCCTTGATCACCCGGGCATCGTCCGGAGCGACCATCCCGCTCACCCGGTAGGTGCTGCTGATCATCCGGACCTCCTGGTCAGATCCTGCCGTTGAACGCCTGCAGTGCGGCATCCTCACGTGTTCCGCCCCGGCCATCACCATAGTCGGCATAGTCGACGATCCACTCGATCGACCGGATCCACTTGACCATCTTGTAGCCGTGCTGGGACTCCACCCGCAGCCGCAGCGGCGCACCCAGGTGCACCTCGAGCGGCCGGTCGTTGCGCTCGTAGGCCAGGATCGTCTCCGTCTCCGCCACGGTGTCCAGGTCCAGCACGGAGTAGAACGGTTCCCGGGGACGGTGATCGATCATCTCCTGCGCCAACCCGTAGGAGGTGATCATCACGTACTGCGCGGCCGGTGGACGCGGACCGAGGAGGTCGAGCACGTCCTGCAGGCGGACACCGGCCCACTTCGAGGTGGCGGACCAGCCCTGCATGCAGGTGTGCACGGCGATGTACTCGGTCCGTGGCAGCCGCCGCAGGTCCTCCAGGCTGAGCTGCAGCGTCTTCCCGCTGAGCTCACCGCCCAGCTGCAGGCGCCAGTCCCGGAAGCCGGCGTCCCGGTGCGCGAGCCACTCGGTCGACTCGTCGGCGGTCGGCGGCAGCCCGTTGGTCCAGTGGAACTCGGACAGGTCGTCCTCGGTGAAGCTGCGCTGCCGACCCATCCGAGGCTTGAACCGGGCCAGGGCGAGGCGCCGGACGGGTTCGGTGAGCGTGACCAGCACCCGGTGGGCACGGGGCCGGTTCGCCAGGGTGAGATAGCTGAGCGCGATCCACAGGCCGACCACCACGACGATGGTCGCCAACGCGATCGTGAACGCCTGCGCGTAGCGCGCCGTGTCGGTGACCCCGAACACCATGTGCGGCAGGTTGTACTCGGGGTGGACCAGGAACACCAGCCCGACGTGCATGATGATGAACAGGGTCATCACGACCATGCCGAGGAAGTGCACCGACCGGGCACCCTGGTGCCCGCCGAAGAGCTTCACGTACCAGGGGAACCGGGACCGCACTGCCGGGGACATCGCGATCCCGGTGAGGATCATCAGCGGCGCCACACCGAAGACGATCACCGTGTAGCCGAGCATCTGCAACGCGTCGTAGGGCTGGAAGTGCTCGATGCCAGGAACCCCGAACCCGAGGTAGATCACCAGGGAGTCCCACGCCTGTCCGAACACGTCCCAGGAGGTCGGCACGATCCGCCGCCACAGGCCGGTGGTCAGCAGCAGCACCACGTACACCAGACCGTTCAGCAACCACAGGCTCACGCCCAGACCGTGCCAGTGCCGGCCCAGACCGACGTTCTTCCGGCCGGGCAGGGTGAGCAGCGGGTGGGCGCTGCGCTCGTCCATCAAGGAGGTGTACACGCCCTCCTCCTTGGGCAGCCGGCGGCGGGTGAACCGGAGCCACTCGGTGCCCGGTTTGCAGTCGTTGCGCCACCACAGCCGAGGCAGAGAAGCGATGATCTCCCATCCGCTGCGCAGGACGATGCCCATCAGCAGGAAGTTGATCAGGTGAGTACTACGCAGCCAGAGCGGAAAGTCCGGGTCCACCACGCCGTCGGCCTCCTTCTCCTCGATCCACGACCTGTTCTGCTCGCACTCTATGCGGGCGGCGGCGGCTCCGCCTCCGCAGTCTCGACGATCGTCTCACCGTCGCTGCCGCGACCGGGCCCACCGTCGAGACCCGCCGGGCCCGCCCCCGCGCGCGCCTCGGCCCGGAACGCCGTGCCCGGTCCGCGCCGGTCGCGGGAGAAGGCGCTCAGCTCGGCCTCGACGGATCTGCTGTACGGCAGGAAGCACAGCGCCACCAGGCCGAGCAGGCAGAACGCGATCGGCACCCCGGCAGTGGCGATGCGGATGCCGAGCTGGGCGGAGGCGGACTGCACGTCGGCGAGCTGGTCATACCCGTAGGCGGAGATGATCGCCATGAAGATCGTGGTCTGCGCCCCGGTCACCGGTGCGGACAGCAGCGCCCGCAGTGCGGCGAACGAGCCGGTCTTGCGGGTGCCGGTGGCCCGCTCGTTGTCGTCGATCAGCGCCGCCTCCAGGGCCACCCCGGCGGTGCTCATCATGTGCCGCCCGGCCATCAGCACCAGGTAGCAGATGAGCACCTGCCACCACTGCGTCACCCAGAACAGCGCGGTCAGCCCGGCCAGGTAGGGCACCATGCCCAGGAAGATGGAGGTGCGCGAGCCAATCCGCTTGATCACCCGGGCCAGCAGCGGCAGCAGGCACAGCACCACCAGCATCGACCCGGTGTCGGCGATGGTGGCCTGGGTGCCGGTGGAGCGGATCACGTGGTCCATGAAGTACAGGAACGCGGTGAAGTACATGCCCATCGGCGCCAGCGCGGTCAGCCCGTAGGCGAACCAGGCCCAGAACGCGCGCATCCGCAGGATCGAGGCGGCGTCCGCCTTCAGCTGCGCCCAGGTGATCGCCTGGTCACCGGCATCGCCCTGGGAGTACAGCTCCGGCGGGTCCTTCAGCTTGATCGCCGCCACCAGGTAGAGCCCACCGTTGACCACCACCACGCCCATCAGCAGGGTGGCGATCGTGGTGCGTTCGGTGATCGCGTCCCCGACCAGCAGCTGGGTGGCCACGATCGTGGCCACCGCGGAGAAGATGTTGCCCAGCCAGGTCTTGACCACCTCCACGCCGGTAGCGCATCTTGTCCAGCAGCACCCCGAACACCGGGTCGTTCAGCACGTTCCAGAGGTTGAACGCCAGGTACACCCAGCCGACGTACTTCGGGTCCAGGCCGATCACGTCGGTGTAGAACTTCACGTAGACGTTGTGGATCACCACCTGCGACATCCAGGCCGCCGGCAGCGGGGTGGCCAGCAGCGTCCGCTGCCGGAAGGTCAGCGCCACGGCTCGCTCCTGTCCCTCCGCAGCGCCACCGGTCACTCCACCTCGAGGGTGTAGGCGCCGTCCCCGGCCGGCACCTGCAGCCACGGCCCGTCCTGCTCTGCGGCTACCACCTGGCCGTCCCGGCGGACCACCCCGGCCCCGGCGGGCAGGAAGAACACCGACGGCGCAGTCCCGCTCCTGCCCTGCCACGCCGCGCGGAGGTGACTGCCGCGCACCACCCAGGTGGCGCCGTCGCCGGCGAACGCCAGTGGGCGCGGACGGGTGAGCACCTGCGCGGCCTCGGTGCCGGCGAAACCCTCCTCCCAGCACCAGTAGGTCCAGGACCAGCCGTAGGCGTCGAAGGTGTCCATGAGGAATTGGGCGTGGTCGGAGATGCCGGTGGCCTGCCCGAACGCACCCCACTCCCCGGCGATGACGGGCACGCCGAGCCGCTGCTGGGTCTGGCGGTGCCGGGCGAAGATGGTGCCGGCGCGGGTGTTGCTGGACAGGGCGATCGCCGGGGTGTCCACGGTCAGGTCATAGCCGTGCGGGGAGTACACCCAGGCCGGGTCGGCCAGCGGCGGCTGCCCGGAGGGGATACCGAGGTTGGCGAAGTAGGAGTGCTCGCGGGCGATCAGCTTGTCGTTGCCGGTGCTGCGGACTGCGGAGGTCACCCTGGCCATCAGCGGCGCCACCTGCTCGGTCTCGAAGGTCTGCACCAGGCCGGCGACGGCGTCGCCCACCTGGCGATGGACCGTCTCGTCCTCGAGCCGGCCGAGCTGGGCCAGCTTGGCCTCCGGGTCGGCGAAGTCGGCGGCGACCTGCTGCACGTCCTGCCCGGTGGCGTGGGCGAACGCGCCGAGCACCGCCTCGAAGATCGGACCGGCCGGGCTGCCGGGGGCGGGCTCGTTGAGCAGGTCGAAGCCGATCACCGCCGGGTGGCCGCCGAGCCGGGTGGCGACCCGGGCCCACATGGCGGCGAAGGAGTCCTGCAGCCCCAACCCGCCCGGGCCGGGAGTGTTCGCCCAGAAAGCGTCCAGCGCCTGGTGCACAGCGGGCTCGGTGAGGTAGGCGTCGCTCCACAGGTCGGTGGCGGTGAACGGTTGGTCGGTGAGGGTGGCCCAGGGCGGGGCGCCGTCGCCGAAGCACTGCGAGTACAGGTCCTGGTGCGCGTCCAGCAGCACCGCGATGCCGGCGCCGTGCAGCAGGTCGAGCTGGTCGGCCAGGTGGTCCAGGTAGGTCTCGTCGTAGCGGCCCGGTTCGGGCTCGACAGCGGCCCAGATCACCCCGAGGCGCACCAGGGTGAACCCGCGCGCGGCGAGGTCGGTGATGTCGCTCGCGGTCCAGGTGCCGTAGAAGGAGCGGCGGTACTCCTCGTCGGAGCCCTGCCCGGGGGTGGCGCCCTTGGCGACCAGGCTGATCCCATGCAGCACCCGCTGCCGACCCGCCTCGTCCCGGAGCACACTGCCATCGACCTGAAGCTGCATCCTTGCCCTCCTGCTCGCGCCATCACGACACGGCCCAACCTAGCCGAGTCCCCCCATCTGGGGGGTCCTCCGGGTGCCGGGCCGGAGCATGCTGGAGATCGGTGAGGGAAGGAACCGGTCATGGACGAGTACGTGCACCCGGCGGTGGTGGTCCGTTCCCGCGCCCCTGGGGGCAGTTCCCCACCCGGGACCAGTACGTGGCCTACCTGCACGAGTATGCGGCGACGCGGCGTCTGCGGGTACGCACGGGG
>DATGRZ010000355.1:0-9709 GCA_035303065.1 Ruania sp. | reverse complement strand
ATCGAACCCGTTGGCCAGCACAGTGAAGGCGAGCAGCCGTCCGTCCGCTGTGGTGACCAACCCGGTGAGCGCCACCGTCTGCGGCAGCGTCCCGGTCTTCGCCCGAAGGGTGCCGGTGGCCGCGCCGTCGGTGAGCCGGTTGGTCAGCGTGCCCTCCAAGCCCGCGACCGGGACACCGTCGGCCACGGTGAGCAGCTCCGGGTGGCTGCCGTCGGCCACCAGCCGGAGCGCTTCGGTGAGCAGTTGTGGGGTGAGCCGGCTCGCCGAGGACAGGCCGGAGGCATCGGCCAGCCTCGCGCCGCTGGTGTCCAGGCCCAGGTCGGCGAGCACCTCCAGCACGGCCTCACCGGCGCCGGCGAAGCTGGCCTCGTGCCCGGTGGCGACCGCCGTCATCCGGCCGAGGGTCTCGGAGAGGACGTTCTCCGAGTGCTCCAGCGTGTAGGCGACGATCTCACCGAGCGTCGCCGACTCCACGACGCCCAGCTCGCTCGCCTCCTCGGGCGCGGCGGCGCGACTGATCTGCGACTCCACGCTCACTCCGTGGTCGGCCAGCTCCTCGGCGAAGGTCTCAGCCGCATCCATGGCGGCGTCGGTGGAGCGCGGCTGCTGACCCTCGATCCGGCCGATGTCCACGGCGATCGGCGCCATGTGCATGCCCCAGCCGCCGGACAGGTCCACGTCCCCCCACCGTGGGGCGAGCGTGGGGCCGGTGAACAGCGTGTCGTCCAGGTTCAGGTGCACGCTGGTGGTGCCGGCCTCGGTCAGCGCCGCAGCCGTCTGCTCGGCCAGGTCGCCGAGGCCGCCGTGCCCGATGATCGCATCCGGGTCGCCGGCGCCGGCCGCCAGGGTGAGGTCCCCGCCGGCGACCAACGTGACCTCACCGTCACCGCCGGACACCGCAGTGGTGCTGAACCGGTGCTGGTCGCCGTAGGCCTCCACGGCCGCCACAGCCACGAGCACCTTCAGGCTGGAGGCCGGTACGAATCCGTCCGCGACGTGCTGGGCGAGCAGCTGGTCCCCGGTGGCCACGTCCACCACCATCACTCCCGGGTCCGGGCCGACCCGGGCATCGCTCAGCAGCTCCTGGCTCAGCTCGGTGAGCGCCTCCGTGGTGGGTACGGGTGCGTCGTCGGCGAGCGCAGGCACTCCGGCCTCGGCCACCGGCGCGGGCAGCGTCGGGGTGGGAAAGGGCTCCGCCTCGGGCCACGGATCGGTGCGGGTGAGGATGCCGGGGGCCAGGTCGAAAGCGTCCAGCGTGCCGTACCCGGCTCCGAGCAGCACCAGCACCAGCAGTCCGGCGCCAAACCGGCGCCGGCGGTACATGCGGCGCTGCCGGCTGGTCCGCTGCGCCGGCCGGCGCGCCCCTGCCGTCTTGGCCACACTTTGCCCTTCGTCGTCCTCGGGCACACCCGAAACGGCCCGCCGTAGGCCACACTAGGACAAGCACATCCGAACAGGCGGAAGAGACAGGCTGTGGAATTCGACGTCACCATCGAGATCCCCAAGGGGCAGCGGAACAAGTACGAGGTGGACCACGAGACCGGCCGGATCAGACTGGACCGGATGTTGTTCACCTCCACCCGTTACCCGGACGACTACGGCTACATCGAGGGCACCCTCGGTGAGGACGGGGATCCGCTGGACGCGCTGGTGCTGCTGGAGGAGCCGACGTTCCCCGGGTGCCTGATCCGTTGCCGCGCACTGGGGATGTTCCGGATGCGCGACGAGGCCGGCGGCGACGACAAGGTGCTCTGCGTGCCGGTCGGGGACCAGCGGGCGAGCTGGCGCAGTGACATCGACGACGTCTCGGAGTTCCACCGGCTGGAGATCCAGCACTTCTTCGAGGTGTACAAGGACCTGGAGCCGGGCAAGTCGGTGGAGGGTGCGCACTGGGTGGACCGGGAGGCCGCCGAGGAGGAGATCCGTCGCTCCTTCGCCCGCGCCGAGGAGACCGGGTACACCCACCCGCAGCCGCACATCGGCCACTGAGCACGATCTGCCCGACGGCGGAGCCCGGCCCGGTCAGCTGCCGCGCCACAGGCTGAGGTGCTCAGGTGCGCGGCGCCTGCGGCGCCGCGTCTACCCGGGTGACCGGCTCACCCCGGCGCGACCGCGCTAGCCAGACACGCTCCGCCGTCGAACTGGCAGCACAGACGAACAGTCGCGCACAAGCCGGACAGATCGGACCCGAATCGGACCCCGAACTGGTCAGACCCGCCCCGCGTAGGGCAGCACGTTGGTCCACCAGACCGGCACGTACTCCACGCTCTTGCCCGGTGACGGTGCGTGCACCCGCATCCCGTTCCCGGCGTAGATGGCCACGTGGTAGATCCCGGACGCGGACCCGTTGCGGGAGTAGAAGATCAGGTCACCGGGGCGCATCTGGCTCACCGGCACGTGCGTGGTGGCTGCGTACTGGTCACCGGTGGTGCGCGGCAGCGAGACGCCGGCGTGCTGGAAGGCCTGCATCGTCAGACCGGAGCAGTCGTAGCCGTTCGGACCCTGAGCACCCCAGACGTAGGGCTTGCCGAGCTGGGTCATCGCCCAGTCGAGCGCAGCCTGGCCGGTGCTCGCCGGGGCGGTGGACCCCCCGCCGGATGAGCCGCCGTCACCGCCCGAGGAGCTACCGCCCGAGGAGCCGCTACCGGACGAGCTTCCGCCCGAGGAGCTCCCGCCCGAGGAGCCGCTGCTCGACCCGGAGGAGCCCCCACCGGAGGAACCGGAGCTGTTCGAGCCCGACGAGCTGCTGCCGGAGGACCCGGAACTGCTGCTGCCGGAGGAGCCGGAACTGCTGCTGCCGGAGGACCCGGACCCGCCCCGGTCAGACCGGTCGTGGTCCCGGCTGGGCCGACTGGCCCGGTCCGAGGTGGACTCGGCCTGCTCGGTGTCTGCGGCCGACTCGTCCGCCTCGTCCGCAGCTGCGCTCTGCTCTGCCGCCTCCTCAGCGGCTTCCTGCTCGGCCTGGACCTCCAAGGCGCGGGCGGCTGCAGCGCTCTCCCGTTCGCGACGCTCGGCCTCGATCCCCTCTTGGCGCTCCTGCTCCAGAGCAACTGTGGTCTCGCGCAGCTCGGCGAGCTGGCTGATCATCGAGTCGCGCTCGCCGGCGGTGGTGTCCACAGCCGTCTGCGCGGCCAGCGCTGCGGCGTCGGCACGCTGGGACGCCTCCTCGAGGGCCTCCGCGGCCTGCTCGGCCTCGGCCAGGGCGTCCTCGGCACGGCGGTGCATGACCTCGGCGACCCGCTCGGCGGCGTCGAGGCGCTGGTAGGCCTGGTCTGCGTCGGAGCCGATGGCCTGGAACATCGTGGCCCGGTCCAGGGCCTGCTCAAAGTTGTCGGCGGAGAAGAACATCGACAGCTGCTGGATCTCACCGCTGTTGCGGTAGGAGGCCATCGCGATCTGCGCAACGTGCTGCTGGGCGGCGAGCACCTCGGCATCGGCCTCATCGGCCGCAGTGGCGGCGTCCTCAGCGGCCGTCTCGGCCTCCTCACGCTCGACCGCGGCCTGGTTGTAGGCCTCGGCGGCAAGCTCCGCATCGACGTTCGCCTGCTCCAGCTCTGCGTTGTTGGCGGCGAGCTGGACCTCGATCGCCTGGATCTGCTCGGCAGTGGACTGCTCGGCCTGTTCTGCCTGGGCGATGTCGTCTTCGCTGGGGTAGTCCGGGTCCGCCTGCGCCGGCGCCACCCAGAGCGCTCCGACCAGCGCACCTGTGGCCAGCGCGGCAGCGGCGCCACGCCCCTTGGTCCGGTTCACCACCGAAGTCGCTCCTCACCTGCCGCCGCAGCAGCTCCACAACGTTCACGGCACGCGATCTGCGGCACCGCAGTCCCACCAATAACGATGCAACACGGCGTGTCGCATTGACGTTGTCGACGGGATCGCGCTCTAACGTACTGGATTTCGCAGGTTTTGTGAACATGAGCCCCTTCATTCACAACTTTCACACCTGTCCCAGGGCCTGCCGCCGGCCGATCACCCTCGCGCAGCACTACCCGCGCCCGCGCCACCCATCGCGTCCGCGCCACCCACCACGCTCGTGCGGCGTCCAGCCACGGCACGCGCCCACCCCTCTCACCGGGCCACCGGCGCGGGCCGGGGGTGGCGGCCGGTGGCTGCCGAGCCGCCCGGACCTGGACGCTTGTGTTCACTATGTAAGACGGCCTGTCCAGTACTGTCGCCAGCACGTACGGTGGTCAGCATGTTCTGCCGAATGTGTCGCTGATGCGCACGTTCGGCATGCCCTCCGCGCGATGAGTCTCCGCTCTGGAGCACCGCGCTGGTGAGCCAGACGTGCACCGACCACCCCGCCCGGGATGGTCGCCTCGACGCGTGTCGATGCTCGCATCCCGGCCTACCCGAACGAGAAAGAGACCGTGATGAGCGAGAACTGGCACTTCGAGACTCGACAGATCCATGTCGGCCACACCCCGGACGCCGACACTGGTTCCCGGGCCGTCCCCATCTATCAGACCACCTCCTACGTGTTCAACGACACCGAGCACGCCGCGAAGCGGTTCTCCCTCGCCGAGCTCGGACCGATCTACACCCGGTTGACCAACCCGACCAACGGCGTCGCAGAGGACCGGATCGCCTCCCTCGAAGGCGGTGTGGGCGGGCTCGTGGTCGCCTCAGGGCAGGCCGCCGAACTCGTCGCGATCCTGAACGTCGCCGAGGCAGGTGACCACCTCGTGGCCAGCCCGTCCTTGTACGGCGGCACCTACAACCTGCTGCACCACACCCTGCCGAAGCTGGGCCTGACGGTGACGTTCGTGGACAACCCGGACGACCCGGAGTCCTGGCGAGCCGCCGCGCAGGAGAACACCAAGCTCTTCTACGGCGAGACCATCCCCAACCCCAAGGGCGACATCTTGGACATCGAGGCGGTCGCCGCCGTCGCGCACGAGGTCGGTGTGCCGCTGATCGTGGACAACACGGTCGGCACCCCCTACCTGGTGCGTCCGATCGAGCACGGCGCCGACGTGGTGGTGCACTCCACCACCAAGTTCCTCGGTGGGCACGGCACCTCGATCGGTGGGGTGATCGTGGACGGCGGCACGTTCGACTACGCGCAGGAGCCAGAGCGGTTCCCGAACTTCAACCAGCCGGATCCGAGCTACCACGGCCTGGTCTACGCCCGGGACCTGGGGGTAGGCGGCGCGTTCGGCGTCAACCTCTCCTTCATCCTCAAGGCCCGGGCGCAGGCGCTGCGCGACCTCGGCCCGGCGGCCTCCCCGTTCAACTCCTTCCTGCTGATCCAGGGACTGGAGACGCTCAGTCTCCGCGTGGAGCGGCACGTGCAGAGCACCCAGAAGGTCGCCGAGTGGCTCGAGGCCCGCTCCGACGTGCTCACGGTCAACTACGCCGGACTGCCGTCCAGCCCGTACTACGCGCTCGCACAGAAGTACACGCCCAAGGGGCCCGGCGCTGTGCTCTCCTTCGAGATCGCCGGGGGCCTGGAGGCAGGTCGGGCGTTCGTCGACGGGCTGGAGCTGCACTCGCTGGTGGCGAACATCGGCGACGTGCGCTCACTGGTGATCCACCCGGCATCCACCACCCACTCCCAGCTCACCCCGGAGGAGCAGGCGGCCAGCAGCGTCACGCCCGGGCTGGTGCGTCTGTCCGTGGGCCTGGAGCACATCGACGACATCCTCGGCGACCTGGAGAAGGGGTTCGCGGCGGCCGCAGCCGCCACTGCCCAGGACACGGCCGAGACGTCGGTCAGCGGCTGAGCGCTGGAGGAACTACCGTGTACCCCGTGACAAGCCACCAGATCGGGCCGGCCGGACGCATCGTCCGGCCGGCCCGGCCTGCCCGGCGCCGCCACATCCCCACCACACCGGTGCCCGCCAGCGGGGCGTGGCGCGAAGATCAACCGGTCGGCAACCGGCAGTTCGTCGACCTCGGCCCACTGCCGCTGGAGGCTGGTGGACAGCTCCCGGAGGTCACGCTCGCCTACGAGACCTGGGGGGAGCTCAGCCCTGCGGGGGACAACGCGATCCTGGTGCTGCACGCGCTCACCGGGGACAGCCACGTCGTCGGTGAGGCCGGGGCGGGGCACGCTTCTGCCGGCTGGTGGGCCGACCAGATCGGTCCGGGCCGGCCGCTGGACACGAACCGGTACTTCGTCGTAGCGCCGAACGTGCTCGGCGGCTGCCAGGGCAGCACCGGGCCGTCCTCGGACGCACCGAACGGCACCCCGTGGGGCAGCCGGTTCCCGTACGTGACCGTGCGGGACCAGGTGGCCGCGGAGCTAGAGCTCGCCGACTTCCTGGGTGTGGGCGCCTGGCAGCTGGTGATCGGCGCCTCGATGGGCGGGCACCGGGTGCTGGAGTGGGCCGTGTCCGCTCCGGAGCGGGTGGCCGCGATCGCCGCGATCGCCACCAGCGCGCAGACCTCGGCAGACCAGATCGCCTGGGCGCACGCGCAGCTCGGAGCGATCCGCGCGGACCCGAAGTTCCGCGGTGGGGACTACTACGACGCCGCTGATGGCGACGGACCGCACGTCGGCCTGGGCATCGCCCGGCAGATCGCGCACACCACCTACCGCAGCGCGCACGAGCTGGACGAACGGTTCGGTCGGCTGCCGCAGGGCGGGGAGAACCCGCTGGGTGGCGGTGGACGGTTCGCCGTGCAGTCCTACCTGGACCACCACGCGGACAAGCTCGCCCGCCGCTTCGATGCCAACTCCTACGTGGCTCTCACCGAGTCGATGCTCACCCACGACCTGGGCCGCGACCGCGGCGGGGTGGAGGCGGCGCTGGCCACGGTCCGGGCCCGCACGCTCGCCCTGGCGGTGGACACCGACCGGCTGTTCCCGCCGTCACAGTCCCAGCGGATCGCCGAGGGGGTGCCGAACGGGATCTACCGGGAGCTGCGCTCGGACCACGGGCACGACGGCTTCCTGATCGAGCACGACCAGGTGGGCGCGATCCTCTCGGAGTTCCTCGCCGGCTGATCCCCTGCCCCTCCTCCCTCTTCCCCTCCTCCTCCTCCGGTGAATCGATTCAGGCGATACTTGGTCCGCCGGGTCGTGCCCGCGGGTATCGCCCCCGCGGGCCCAGTGCCGACCCCGTAGCCGCCTACCAGCGGCCGTAGAGGCCGACCCCGTGGCCGCCTACCAGCGGTCGTGCAGCGGGACGCCGAGCTGGTCGGCAGCCTGCTGCAGCACCTCCTGCACGGCCAGGCTGTCGGCCAGCGGCATCGTGGCACTCTCCTGCCGTCCGTCCTGCAGGCACTCCCCCACCTCGATGAACTCCAGCGCGTACCCGGCACCGGCTGGCGGTAGCTCCTCGGTGACCGGTTCCGCACCGGTGCGGTGCAGCACAATGCGGTTCGGGTGGTGGAACCGGGGTGGGACGTCGATCCACCCCTCGGTGCCGTAGATCCGGGCGTTGCCCGGTAGTGGCAGCCTGAAGGAGATCTGCAGGGTGGCGCTGCGGCCATCGGCATAGCCGAGCAGGAGGCCGGCCTCGGCGTCCACCCCGGTCTCCGGCACCAGCGAGCCGGTGGCGAGCACCCGGTCCGGGGCGCCGAGAACGTGCTGGGCGAAGGAGGCCACGTAGACCCCCAGGTCCAGCAGGGCGCCGCCGCCGAGCTCGAGGGCGAACATCCGGTCGGTCACGTCCAGCTCCCGGCGCACGCCCAGATCGGCGGTGACGGCCCGGACCTGGCCGATGGCACCATCGGCGATCAGCTGCTTGGCGCGTCGTATCGCCGGCTGGAACCGGGTCCACATCGCCTCCATCACGAACACCCCGTGCGCCCGGGCCGCCTCGACGACCTGCCGGGCACCGTCCAGAGTGGCGGTGAACGACTTCTCCAGAAGCACCGCCTTTCCGGCCTCGATCGCCGCGATCGCCTGCCAGGCGTGGTCACTGTGCGGAGTGGCGATGTACACAGCGTCGATGTCCGGATCGTCGAGCAGTGCCTGGTAGCCCTGCACGGCCCGCACCTCGTGCCCCGCCAGAGCGGCGTGCTCTGTGGTGAACGCCTCAGCCCGCGCCCGATCTCGGGAGGCGACTGCCTCGAGGCGGCCATTGGTCACGTTCGGGAAGTCGGCGGCCACTTTGGCCGCGATCCGTCCCGGTCCGATCAGTCCCCAGCGCAGCATCTGCTCACCCTGCCTCTCGTCGTCTCGTCGAGGCTAGCCGAGCGGCCCGGTCAGTGGTGACACCAGGGTGGAGCACAGCCGCTACGCCCGCTGCGCCCGGGGCGTCGGTGGCGGACGCGGCTCAGTGGTTCGGGGGCCTCAGTGGTTCCGGTGCCGGCTCCGCCGGGACGCGCGGACAGCGACCGTGCCTCCAGTCGCCTCAGCGCGAGCCTCAGCCATCGGGAAGCCTGCCACGTGCCAGGAGGTCCACGCCTGTCGCGGCTCGCCACCGAGGAGCTCGGTGGCCCGTTCGATAGTGGTCACCGTGCGCTCCCCCAGCTGCAAGGCGCCCTCGGCAGTCAGTACGGCGTGCTCCACCCGGCCCCCGTGTCGCAGCTCGATCGGCATCGGCGCACCGACCATGCGGGCGACCGCACGCAGGTGCGGGTCCGGCGAGGAGTCCGGGCTCTCCGGCCCAGCGTCAGGGGCCTTCGATGCAGCGTCCGGAGTCTCCGGCGAACGGGGTGTCGGCGCGGTCGGCACCACACTCTCGGCCACCGCCACCGGCTCAGCCGGAGTCGGCACATCAGCAGGACTTGGCGCGCCCACCGCCCTCGGCGCACTGGCTGCACTCGGTGCGGTCAGCCCCGGATCGATCTCGTGCACCACGTGCCCGTCCAGCACTCGGATGGTCGCGGGCTGCACGGCGGTCACGTCGAGGAGCTGTTGGCCGTTGGAGGTCTGCCGAGCATCGACGGCGAACACCTGCACCCCGTGCAGCACCCGCGTAGCCTCCAACACCTCCCGGCTGACCTCCCCGGCAACCACGTACAGCTGCGGACCGGGCTTGGCTCCCGGCGGACGGGACTCCCGGAACGCGTTCCAGTCCCGGCGAAAGCCACCCACTCCGCTGCGGTAGCGCCCGGCGATCGTCAACCACGGCGTAGCGGTGGCCTCCCCTGCGCGGGTGAGCGCCCGCACCAGCCCGTCCCCGTCCAGCCGGTCGGTGACCACCGCGGTGACCACCTGCCCAGCCGCATCCATCGCAGTGAGCACCGGATCCTCGCCCTCGCTCCACTCCACCGGGAACAGATCAGCCTCGATCACGTCCAGCAGATAGTCGCGCAACGCCTGACGGATCTGCGGGGTCAGCGGGCTGGTGCTGGGGGCCCCGATGGTAGCGGGCACCAGGTACCCGGACTCGAAGGCGAAGGACGGCATCGACGGGCGCCTCTCATAGGACCGTGGTGTGAAGGGAACGTCAATAGATGCCCAACTACGCCCCTGCCCGCCTGAGCAACTGTGCCAAGTGTACGCCATCAATTCCGGCCAGGTGGTCGGCCTGCGTGCGGCAGGAGAACCCGTCGGCGAGGTACACGGCGCCCTCGGGTGCGGTGCGCAGCGTAGGCAGCAAGGACTGCTCCGCGACGCCGACCGAGACGTCGTAGTGTCCCTTCTCCATACCGAAGTTTCCGGCCAGCCCGCAGCAGGTGGTGATCGTGGTGACCTCTGCCCCGGCCCGGTGCAGCAGGTCCAGGTCGGCCTGGTAGCCGATCACCGCGTGCTGGTGGCAGTGCGGCTGGGCGATGATCGTCATACCGGTCAGGTCCGGGGGCTGCCAGT
>DATGRZ010000354.1:0-7057 GCA_035303065.1 Ruania sp. | reverse complement strand
TGACTGCGCGCGGCTCAGCGCAGGTGCGCGAGCACGATCCCCACCGGGATGCTCACCACCAGCAGCACGAGCAGACCCAGGTAGGACCAGCCGAGCAGGCGCCGCCACCGGTCCCCCGCCAGCACCTCGCTGCGCCAGCCGGACAGTGCCACCAGAGCGAGCACCAGTGCGAGCACGAGCAGCACGCTGCCCACGTCCACGCCGATCGTGCGGCCGGTGAACGTGCCGGCGAGGACCGCGGCGTTGCCGAGGTTCCAGGCGAACAGCACGGCCCACGCGCTCCCACCGTCAGTGGGGCGGCCGAGCACACCGGGCACCCAGCCGAGCGCCAGCTGGCCGATCCCGCCGACCAGCACCAGGTAGGCGGCGGCCCAGCTGCCGTGGACCAGGTCGAGCGGCCCGGTGACCGCGGCCACCAGACCGCCGGCCACGATGCACAGGTAGCCGGCGGCGATCATTGCCCACGACGGCGCCGCTCGCCGGGCCCTGGTCAGCTCACCGGGTCGAGGCGGGGAGAGGGTCATCAGCCGGTGACCACGGTCAGCAGCACGGCGGCGTCCTCCAGTGCGAGCAGGTCGTGGCGCCGGTCCGGGATGATCAGGTGGTCTCCGGCCGCACCTTCCCAAGCATCCTCCCCGGCGGTGAGCCGCACCCGGCCCAGAAGCACCTGCAGCGTGGCCTCCTTCGGGCTCTCGTGCTCTCCCAGGCCGTGCCCGGCCGCGAGCGCCATCACCGCCTGCCGCATCGTGCGCCCCTGGCCGCCGACCACAGTGTGCGTGCTGCGCCCGCTGCCCGCGGCACGGGCGGCAGCCACCTGCGCGGTGGCGACGTCGGTGAGGTTGTCTGCTTGCATCATCACGCTCCGGTCTGCGTCTCGGGGGCGGTGCTCAGATGCACCAGGCATCGGTCAGGTTCGACAAATGGGTCCAGGGCGTCGGCCTGCACCGGTGCGCCCCAGGCTTCCAGGGCGCCACGCATCAGGCCCAGGTGCACCGGGCAGACGATCCGCTGGTGCCCGGCGGCGAGCTCCAGGAACGGGCAGTGCCGGACGCTGAGCGCCGGCAGGGGCACACGGTGGTCGTCCGCACCGACCTTACCGACCTCGCCGTCCTTGCCCGGGCCGACCGCTACGCCACGGGTGCCCGCGGCATCCCGGGGAGCTCCGCCGTCGGACTCTGGTGCTACGACCGGTTCACCCTCGCTGTCCCACCGAGCTCCGTCGTCACGCTCTGGAGCGAATCCGAAGGTGTCCAGCAGGTCGACGAGCTGGTCCACCGCCTCGTTCACCGCAGTGATCGGGTCGGCAGAGGTGGCGGCCAGACGAAGTCCCCACTGCCGGCCGGCCTCCACAGCGCGCTGGGGACCGCCGGGGTCGGCCAGCAGCGCATCGGAGAGCACCCCGGCCAGCAGCTGGTAGAACCTCGGGCCACCGGGATCCATCCCGCGCACCGCACGGAAGGCCTGCGCCGGTCGTCCCGGTCCGGAGCGGATCTGCGCGGCCCGCTCGACCTGCCCGGCAGCGAGCAACGACTCCAGGTGGAACCGGACGGTGTTCTTGTGCACGCCCAGGGCGTCAGCGACCTCGGCGCTGGTCAGTGGGCGGTGGGCGTCGGTGAGAACCCGCAGCACCTCCTGGCGGCGGGAGGAGACCGGCACTGCTCCCTCATCCGGTTCCGGGGGTGTCATGCTCATCCCGCGGCCGCCTCGCCCTGCGGCGGCACCGAGGCCACCAGCGGGGTGTCCACACCCAGGTGCCCGATCTTCGCCGCCCCGCCGGGAGAGCCGAGCGGTTCGCTGCGGCCGGGCAGCACCGTGGAGAAGAACGCGTCGTTGTCGGCGAGGTAGGGCTCCAGCTCGCCGGGCAGGTCGTCCTCGTAGTAGATCGCCTCGACCGGGCACACCGGCTCGCAAGCACCGCAGTCCACACACTCGTCCGGGTGGATGTACAGCGAGCGTCCGCCCTCGTAGATGCAGTCCACCGGGCACTCGTCCACACACGCCCGGTCCATCACGTCGATGCAGGGTTGACCGATCACGTATGTCATGTCCTAGAGTTTACACAATTCGTCGTTGTGCAAACTAGTGCCCGACGCTCGAGTCTCAGGAGATCCTCATGAAGCTACGCACGGCAGCCGACGCCGCTGTCCGCCAACCCCCGCTGCCGGACAGCCCGGTGATCAGCGTGTTCTTCGGCGGCGCCGACGACCCGGGCGACCTGGGCCTGCTGAAAGTGGCCGTGCCGGCAGGTGCCGGGATGCCACCGCACCGCCATCACGGCTCGGACGTCATCCTCATCCCGGTGGCCGGGTTCGTGCGGATCGTCAAGGGCGAGGAGGCGATCGACGTCTACCCCGGGGACGCTGCGTTCATCGACAAGGACGAAGCGGTGTCGCTGACCAACCCGGGCAACCAGGACGCGCAGGTGTTCGTCGCGGCCGGACCGACCTCGTTCGTACGCACGGTGCTCGCCTGGGCGGCAGTGGATGCGGCCACCGAGGACTTGGCCGGCAAGGCCCCGGATGCGGCAGACGAAGCGGACCAGGCGGCCGAGCCCGTGGCTGAGGCTTCGTGAGCCGGCGGCCGGTCGCGGAGGTCGTCGACGGGGTGCTGGACCTGCGCGAGCTGCCCAAGGCGGAGCGGCACCCGGCGGTCTTCACCGCCTATGACGAGCTGGCCGTGGGCGAGTCGCTGGTGCTGGTCAACGACCATGACCCGGTGAACCTGCGTGACCAGCTGGAGCGGGACTACGGGGCGGGATTCGGCTGGGAGTACCTGTCCGAGGAGGTGCCCGAGTACCGGATCCGGCTCAGCAAGAACGCCTCCACTCCCCTGCCGCGGGTGCTGGTGGACACCACCGAGATCGCTGCTGGGGCCGGCGAGCGCGGCCTCGGCGGGGCGGTGTTCTCGCTGCGGATGCGCGAGCGGGACCTGGACTCCAACGTGATCGCGCTCGAACCCGGTGGGGCGATCGCCGAGCACTGGGGGCCGGACGTGGACGTGCTCATCCATGTGATCGCCGGGTCTGGGTACCTGGACACCGAGACCGGCGAGGTGGACCTGGTGCCCGGCGTGCTGCTCTGGTTGCCGAAACGGTCCCGGCGAGCGTTCCGGGCCGGGCCGGAGGGATTGCGGTATCTGACCGTGCACCGGCGGCGCGAGGCGCTGGTGCTGCACGCTTCGCGGCCGCCGGGGGCGCGGTAGGAGTCCGACCGCCGGCGTGGGGGCCCGCTATGGCGCGGCGTGCTGCTCAGCCCAGTGCGGGGTGCCAGTCCGCGGGCACCGGTGAACCGGCCTGGTAGTCGGTCATCGGCACGGCACCGGAGCGCCACGCCGCCAGCACCTGGTCGGTGATCCGCCAGCACTCCTCGGCCGCGTCCCCGCGCACGGAAAGCATCACCTCACCGTCCAGGATGGCGGCGAGCACCTCCCCGTAGGCCTCCAGCTCAGCCTTGCGCAGGTCGGTGCGCAGCACGCTCTGCTCCAGGGCGAGCGGGTCGGAGGTGCCGTTGGTGGTCAGGTGCAGCTCCATCACGTCCGGGCTGAGCCCGATGATCAGCCGGTCCTTCGGGTCCGGGCCGGTGAGGCCGGCAGGCAGGTGGCGCACGTCGGCGAAGGTGATCACCACATGCTTGCGGGTCTCCCCGAGGGCCTTGCCCGAACGCAGCGTGATCGGCACACCGGCCCAGCGCTGGTTGGCCACCTCTACAGTGATCTGAGCCATCGTCTCGGTGTCCCGAGCGGGGTCCACGCCCTTCTCGTCAAGGTAGTCGGGCACCGACCGGTCGCCGATCGTACCCGCGGTGTACCGGCCGCGACGGCTGGCAGTTGCCGGGTCGGCGTCCCAGAGGCGGGTGGCGCGCAGCACAGCCGACTTCGCGTCCCGCAGCTCCCGGTCGCTGATCTCGGCGGGCGGCTCCATCGTGACCACGGACATCACCTGCAGCAGGTGCGACTGGATCATGTCCACCAGCGCGCCGGCATGGTCGTAGTACCCAGCCCGCCCCTCCAGCGCGAGGGACTCGTCGTAGGCGATCTCGATGCGCTCGATGTGCTCGGCGCTCCAGACCGCCTGCAGCATCCGGTTGGCGAACCGCAGCGCCATGATGTCCAGCACGCTGGACTTGCCGAGGAAGTGGTCCACCCGGTGCACCCGTTCGTCCGGGGCGATCTGTGCCACCAGGCGGTTCAGCTCGCGGGCGCTGGCCTCGTCGTGACCGAAGGGCTTCTCCATCGCCAGGTGCACGTTCTCCGCCAGCTCCATGCCGACCATGGCACGGCAGGCGCGCTCGGTCACCGCTGGCGGGAGGGCGAAGTAGACCACCAGTCGTCCGGTGTCGCTCAGCTCTTCGAGCACCGGGGCGAGGTCTGCTGCCTCGGTGACGTCGACCGGGTAGTAGGTGGCCGAGTCCCGCAGCCGAGCTACCACCTCGGAGCCGGCGCCGCCGTCGGTGAGCGCCTCGCCGAGCCGGTCGGCAAAGTCCTCGGCGCTCAGCTCCGCGCGGTCGGCACCCACGATGCGCACCGGTCGGTCCGGTTCCCGTTCCAGCAGCGAGCCGATCCCGGGCAGCAGCAGGCGCCGGGTGAGATCGCCGGAGGCGCCCAGGATCAGCAGAGTGGTATCGGTCATCACGGTTCCTCGGGGTCGACGGTGGTGCTCGGATGGTCCGGGTGGGCTGCTGGGTGGCCTGCGGTCTCCTCGTGCAGCGCATCTGCGGCCCGGACCAGGGCGAGGTGGCTGAACGCCTGCGGGAAGTTGCCCATCTGCCGGTGTGCGGCGGGATCGTACTCCTCGGCGAGCAGGCCGAGGTGGTTGGTGTAGCCCACCAGGGTGTCCATCAGCGCCGTGGCCTCCGCCACCCGACCGGTGCGGGCATACTGCTCCACCAGCCAGAAGGAGCAGGCCAGGAACGGGTGCTCGTCACCGGCCAGGCCGTCGGTGCCCACCGTGCGGTAGCGCAGCAGCAGCCCGTGGTACATCAGCTCCTGCTCCAGGCGTTCGACGGTCGCGAGCATGCGGGGGTCGTCGTAGCCGACGAACCCGGTCTGCGGGATCTGCAGCAGAGAGGCGTCCACCTCGGTGTTGTCATACGTCTGGGTGAAGGAACCGGTCTCGGCGTCCACGCCCTGGCTGAGGATCTCCTCGCGGAGCTGGTCGCGCAGCCGAGCCCACTCCTCGGCTGGTCCGGGCAGGCCGTACTCCGTGACCGCCTGCACCCCGCGGTCCAGGGCCGCCCAGACCATCACCCGGGAGTGGGTGAAGTAGTGCGGGTCGCCGCGCATCTCCCACAGCCCCTGGTCCTTGCGGTCGAAGTGCTCGGTGACGTACCCGAGCATGCTGCGCTGCAGCGGCCAGGAGAAGTCGTCCTCGTCCACCCCGGCCTCGCGCAGCTTGGCCAGGGCGATCAGCACCTCACCGACCACGTCGCCCTGGAACTGGCTGACTGCGGCGTTCCCCACCCGCACCGGTCGGGAGTCGGCGTAGCCGGGCAGGTGGTCCAGCTCGCGCTCGATCAGCGAGCGCTCCCCGGCCACCCCATACATGATCTGCAGGTCCTCGGGGTCGCCGGCCACCGCACGCAGCAGCCAGTTGCGCCAGTGCAGCGGGCTGGCGGTGCGCCCGTGCAGCAGCAGCGCCTCCAGGGTGAGTGCGGAGTCCCGCAGCCAGCAGAACCGGTAGTCCCAGTTCCGGACTCCGCCGGGGTCCTCCGGCAGAGAGGTGGTGGGGGCGGCGACGATGCCGCCGGTACCGGCATGGGTGAGCGCCCGCAGCACGAGCATGGAACGGTGCACGGCCTTCGACCAGCGTCCGTGCACGCTGATCTGGTTGCTCCAGTCCTGCCAGTAGGTGCGGGTGCTGGTCAGTGCCTCGGCGATCTCCAACGGGCCGGGGATCTCCGCGTGCGAGGGCACCCAGGTGAGCACCCAGGAGTGGGACTGGCCCTCGGTCAGCTCGAAGGAGCCGCGATGGCACTTGTCCCCTGCCTGCAGCCGAGGGCCCCGCAGCACGTAGGAGTCCGGGCCAGTGATCGCCTGCAGCGCCGAACCGTGCTCGGTGTGCACGCGCCGCACCCACGGCAGGGCGTCGCCGTAGTCCGGGCGCAGCCGCAGGTCGTGCTCGATGGTGACGGTGCCGGAGGTGCAGCGGACCTGCCGCACCAGGTCGGCGCGGTCATCGGCGATCGGCATGAACTCGATCACCTCGGCCTCACCGGTGGGAGTGCGCCACTGGGTGCGCAGCACGAACGTGCCCACTTCGTAGTGCTGCTCGACGACCGTGCCCTCAGCGGGCGCCATCAGCCAGCGGCCGTGGTCCTTCGTGCCGAGGATGGCGGCGAACACCGCCGCGGAGTCGAACCGGGGCAGGCAGAGCCAGTCGATGCTTCCTCCGCGGGAGACCAACGGTCCGGTGTGCAGGTCGGCCAGAAGTGCATAGTCACCGATCGGAGTGCTCACACGATCCAGGTTGGCACAGTCGCGCCGGTATCTCAGGTCGACGGCGTAGCCCACCGGGAGCAGGCAGCCGCCCCACTGCTCCACCCGGCGGCGCGGTCGATACTTCTCACGCTCAGTGGCGCTCCGCGAGCACGCGCGAGCGGAGCAGGTGTCGCCTGAACCGATTCACGCCGGGAGACGGTCGTGGTGCCGCCCGCGCGGCAGCATCAGCGGCTTGCCGGAGATCGGATCGGTGATGATCTCGCTGGTCAGGCCGAACACGTCGGTGACCATCTCGGCGGTGAGCACCTCGGCCGGGGTACCGGCGGAGTGCACGGTGCCGCCGGCGATGGCGATCAGGTGGTCGGCGTACCGGGCCGCCAGGTTCAGGTCGTGCAGCACCATCACGATCGTGGTGCCCCGGGCGGTGTTCAGGTCGGTGAGCAGGTCGAGCACCTCCACCTGGTGGCTCACGTCGAGGAATGTGGTCGGCTCGTCCAGCAGCAGCACGTCGGTGCGCTGTGCCAGCGACATCGCCACCCACACCCGCTGGCGCTGCCCGCCGGAGAGCTCGTCCACGGGGCGCTCGGCCAGCTCTACGGTGCCGGTGGCCTCCAGCGCCTCG
>DATGRZ010000353.1:0-3419 GCA_035303065.1 Ruania sp. | reverse complement strand
GTTCGTCAAGTACGCACAAGGCTTCATCGTGCTGCCCGGGGGGTACGGCACCCTGGACGAGCTGTTCGAGGCGCTCACCCTGGTGCAGACCCAGAAGGTGAAGCAGTTCCCGATCGTGCTGCTGGGCACCGAGTTCTGGGGTGGGCTGCTGGACTGGCTGCGCAGCACCCTCGCCGCTCGGGGCACCATCTCACCGCACGACCTGGACCTGGTGCACCTGACCGACGACCCGGCCGAGGCGGTACAGGTAGTGATCGAGGCCAACCGCAGCCGGCGCCGGGAGGAGATGGCCGCTGCTGCTCAGGCCGCCGCCGAAGCGGGCCGCGGCGGACCGGAGTAGACCGGTGGGGTGGGTCACCGGGGTGACCTGGCTGCTGCTCACCGTGGCCGCGGGTGTGCTGCTGGTGACTGCCATGGTCTCGGCCGGTCGCAGCAGCGCTCATCTGCCGCCACCCAGCCGCGTCCGGGCGAGCGCGGAGAGGGGGGCTTTGGAACCGCCGGGCGGCTCTGGCATAGAATGGGGCCAGCAGAGCGTCTCAACCGAACAGATCAGGGAGCATGCCCATGGCCGCCATGAAGCCCAGGACGGGTGACGGACCACTCGAGGTCACCAAGGAGGGCCGTGGGATCATCATGCGCGTGCCGCTCGAAGGTGGCGGACGACTGGTCGTCGAGCTGAACCCCACCGAGGCGAGCGAGCTGAGCACCGCCCTGAGCGCCGTCGGCAGCTGACCGACACCGCCGGACCGGCCTCACATCAGGGACGAGGTCAACCGCATCAGGTTGTCCAACCATCGTTCCCGGCGGGGCCGGTCCAGCCATTCCTGCAGGTCGAGCAGCCGGCTGCGGGCACGGTACTCGTCCTCCACCCGGCGCAGGTCTGCGACCAGCGACCGTCCGACCACCAGCACCATCAGCTCCATGTGCAGGCTCAGCGAGCGGACGTCCATGTTGCTGGTGCCGATGATCGCCACCTCCTCGTCCAGGCTCAGGTGCTTGGCGTGCAGCACAGTGGGTGACCGGTACAGGTAGATCTTCACCCCGGCGCGCAGCAGCTCCTCGTAGTAGGAGCGCTGGGCGTGGTAGACCATGAGCTGGTCGCTGGTCTCGGCCACGAACAGCTCCACGTCCAGTCCGCGGGAGGCGGCGGTGACCAACGCCGCCTGCACGGTCTCGTCCGGCACGTAGTACGGGCTGGTGACGCTCACCCGGTGGCGCGCGTTGTGGATCGCCGCGGTGAACAGCTTGAGGTTGTTGTCGTTCTCGAAGCTCGGCCCGCTGGGCAGCACCTGGGCATCCAGCCGGCCACCGGCCGGTGCAGCGTCCACCGGTGGGGCCAGGTCCAGCAGCTCGTCGGTCTCGCTGTACCAGTCGGTGACGAACACGGCATCCAGCTCCCGCACCACCGGACCCTCGAGCCGCATCATCAGCTCCCGCCAGTGCAGCCCGTGCCGCAGCGCCCTGCGCTTGTGGTAGTGCTCGGCGATCAGGTTCATCGAGCCGGTGTGCCCGATGCGACCGTCCACCACGACCAGCTTGCGGTGGTTGCGCAGGTCCAGCCGGCGTCCGGCGCGCACCGGGCTGACCGGCAGCATCGCGCGCAGCTCGGCGCCCATCGCGGCCAGCGCCGCGGCAGTCTTCCGCCGGCGCGGGTAGGTGAGCTGGGACAGGTGGTCGACCAGCACCCGGACCGTCACGCCGCGCTGGCGTGCCCGGGCCAGGGCGTCGAAGAACGGGGTGGTGGTCTCGTCCTGCACCAGGATGAAGAACTCCACGTGCACGTAGACCTTGGCCTGGTCGATGTCGGCGGCCATCCGGGCGATCATCTGCTCGTACCCGGTGATCAGCTCCGCACTGTTGTCCGGCACCATCGGCAGGGCACCGAGCTGCCGGTTCATCCGTACCAGGGTGGGCAGCCAGCGTGGCCAGGTGTCCCGGTCCGCTGTCGCATCCAGGTCCTCACGGGCGAGCAGCCGGTCGGTGACGAACTGCTGCTTGGCGCGGCGTTCGGCAGGCAGCCGGGCGGTGCCGATCAGCAGGTAGGCCACCACCCCCAGCACCGGCACGAAGATCATCACCAGCAGCCACGCCAGTGCCGCCGTCGGCTTGCGCCCCACGGATACGGACACGGCCATCACCGCCACCAGCAGCACGTGCAGCACGTACAGCGCGGCGGGGGCGACCTCGGCGGCAGACATCGCCGGTCAGCGGGTGACGGCCACCAGCAGCCCACCGCCGACCGGCAGCAGCGTCGGCACCAGGTTCTCGTTCTCCCGCACGCTGCGGCCCAGCTCGCGCATCGCCACCGTGAGCTCGTCCCGACGGGCCGGGTCGGCCACCCGGTCGTGCCAGAGCGCCTGGGCGACCACCAGCACCCCACCGCGGCGCAGCATCCGCACCGCCTGCTCGGCGTAGTCGCTGGTCTCGCCCGGTTCGGCGTCGAGGAACACCAGGTCGTAGGCCGAGTCCGCCAACCGGGGCAGCACGTCCAGCGCCCGCCCGGAGATGGTGCGGGTGCGGGTGGAGCGGATCCCGGCCGCCGCGAACGCCTCCTTCGCCGCCCGCTGGTGCTCCACCTCCACGTCGATAGTGGTGAGCACGCCGTCGGTGGCCATCCCGTCCAGCAGCCACAACGCGGAGACGCCGGTGCCGGTGCCTACCTCGGCGACCGCCTTGGCGTCGGCAGTGGCGGTGAGCATCCGCAGCGTGGCGCCCACACCGACCGACACAGCGTCGATGCCGAACTCCTCGGCGCGGGCCCGGGCGGCGGCGGCGGCTTCCGGTTCGGTGAGGAACTCTTCGGTGTACGCCCAGCTCAGGGCCTTGTCGGCAGCGATGGTGGGCCTCCAGATCGGCTCGCAGACGGCGGGACTGCTCCGATGCTAGCGCCCAGGCGCGCCCACCGGGGCAGGAGGGGCGCCACGCTCCCAGCAAGTTCTCAGGTGCGCCGCCTACGATAGAGGCCTGATGACCACCGCCGCCGTGTTCCCACCGCCCGACGACCCGCCCGCAGACCAGCGCTCGGCCGGGGAGCCGGTCACGCCGGAAGAGGACTGGCAGCCGCCCAGCTGGGAGGAGATCGTCCGGGAGAACACTGACCGGGTGTACCGGCTCGCCTACCGGCTCACCGGCAACCGGGCGGACGCCGAGGACCTCACCCAGGAGGTGTTCGTGCGGGTGTTCCGGTCGCTGCACTCCTACTCACCGGGCACGTTCGCCGGCTGGTTGCACCGGATCACCACCAACCTGTTCCTGGACGGACAGCGGCGGAAGAAGCGGATCCGGTTCGATGCGCTCGGTCCGGCGGTGGAGCGGATCGCCGCCACCACCGACGCCAGCTCCCCGGAGCGGCGCTACGAGCACGACAACCTGGACCGGGACATCCAGCAGGCGCTGGACTCGCTCAAGCCGCAGTACCG
>DATGRZ010000352.1:0-6056 GCA_035303065.1 Ruania sp. | reverse complement strand
ATGAACACTGCCCGCAGCTCCGGATCCTCCGCCCCGGCACCAAGAGCTGGTGCGTCGAGGGGCTCCTCGAAGGAGTCCACCTGGCGGCCGAAGGCGTTCCGCCGGACGGTCACGTCCAGTCCGCCGATGGTCTGCTGCCCCTCGATACCGTCGGCGATCCGGTCGGCGAGCAGGATCATCCCGGCACACGAGCCGTACACCGGAAGTCCGTCAGCGACCTGTGCCCGTAGCGGCGTCATCAGCTCATACCGGCGCAGCAGCTTGTCCATCGTGGTCGACTCCCCGCCGGGCAGCACCAGGGCGTCCAGACCGGCCAGGTCCGCGGGCCGGCGCACCGAGGCCACCTGCGCTCCGCACGCGGCCAGGGCACGGCGGTGCTCCCGCACGTCACCCTGCAGGGCGAGCACCCCCACGACAGGTGACGTCACCGAGCACCCCGGGCGGCGTCGTCGTCCTGGAAGCCCAGGTGCAGCACCTGCCCGTCCCAGCCGGCCCGCCAGCTGCGTACCAGCTGGGGCAGCTGGACCGGGAAGACCTCCACCTGCACCTGAGCGAGGTCCTCGGCGTGCCACCAGTCCAGCTCGTCCATGAATCCCTGCTCGACGGCGGTCCACCCGTCGGTACTGAGGCTCACCTGCCCGCGGGTGCGGGCGAGGAAGAACACCTCGTCCTGTCGGACGGTCTCGGCGAAGAAGTCGAACTCCGCCTCCCGGGTGAGCACGGGCCCGACCAGGTCGGCCTCGTTCAGCCGCAGCCCGGACTCCTCGGCCAGCTCGCGCACGGCAGCCGCCCGCGGGGTCTCCCCCGGTTCGATACCACCGCCGATGGTGAACCACCAGGTGCGCTCGACCTGGTCGGCGTCATGGCCGCGGACGAGCAGCACCCGGCCGTCAGCATCGAACACCACGACCCGCGCCGCTCGCCGGTAGGCGGTGCCGTCCGGGAGCCGCTGCCAGTCGGGGCCGAGATTGCTCACGCGGAGGTGGTCACCAGCCGCGCTCGGCGAGCCGGTGCGGGACGGGGATGTCGTCGACGTTGATGCCGACCATCGCCTCGCCGAGCCCGCGGGAGGCCTTGGCGATCTCGTCCGGGTCGTCGTAGAAGGTGGTGGCACGCACGATCGCCGCCGCACGTTCAGCCGGGTTTCCGGACTTGAAGATCCCGGATCCGACGAACACTCCTTCGGCGCCGAGCTGCATCATCATCGCCGCATCTGCCGGAGAGGCGATCCCACCGGCGGTGAACAGCACCACCGGCAGCCTGCCCGCCTCAGCCACCTCGGCGACCAGCGCGTGCGGTGCCTGCAGCTCCTTCGCGGCCACGTACAGCTCGTCCTTCGGCAGCGAGGACAGCCGGGCGATCTCCGCGCGGATGGTGCGCATGTGCGTGGTGGCGTTGGACACGTCCCCGGTGCCGGCCTCGCCCTTGGACCGGATCATCGCCGCGCCCTCGGTGATCCGGCGCAACGCCTCACCCAGGTTGGTGGCACCGCAGACGAACGGCACGGTGAATGCCCACTTGTCGATGTGGTGGGTGTAGTCCGCGGGAGTGAGCACCTCGGACTCGTCCACGTAGTCGACCCCCAGGGACTGCAGCACCTGCGCCTCGACGAAGTGCCCGATCCGGGCCTTGGCCATCACCGGGACGGACACTGCCTCGACGATGCCGGTGATCATCTCCGGGTCGCTCATCCGGGCCACACCACCCTGGGCGCGGATGTCCGCCGGGACCCGCTCCAGGGCCATCACGGCCACGGCGCCTGCGTCCTCGGCGATCTTCGCCTGCTCCGGGGTGACCACGTCCATGATCACCCCACCCTTGAGCATGTCAGCCATACCGCGCTTCACCCGGGTGGTGCCGCGGTCGGGGGCGGACGGGCTGGTGGGGGTGCTGACAGTGTCGGACACGGTGACCTCGTGGCTCTCGGTGGCGGGACAGGCGTGCCCAGTTTACCGCCGGGACCAGCACCTCGACCGCCGCGGCGGCGCCCAGCTCAGGTGATGGAGCCGTCTGGCGCCGTTGGTGTGGAAAGCTGCTGCAGTCAGGACAGCAGCGATCGTCCACACCAGCGCACGCTCGATGCGGAGATGGTCGCTTCCGGAGGCCTGGTCACCGGCCGAGCGCGGCCTGGGCGAAGGCATGCCGGTCCCGCTGCACCGCACCGAGCAGCTCGTGCTCGGTGCTGTTCTCCCGCAGCCGGTGGCTGAGCACCTGCTGGCGACGGAACGCGAGCACAGTGGCGTTGCGCTGGAAGGAGACCATCGCCGCCTTCGCCCGCTCGCCGTAGCCGGAGGCCCAGAGCTTCGCCTGGCTGCGCAGCCGCATCGAGGCGAGCATCTCCACCTCGTGCGGTGCGAACCAGCCGGCTTGGGAATACTCCGTCAACCGGGACCGGATCACGTTCGACTCCTGCCGGCGCAGCCAGATCAGCAGTGCCAGCATCGCCAGGAACAGCGGCAGCTGGATCACGGCGTAGATGAGCAGGAAGTTGTTCCCGATCAGCGCTGAGCCGTTCCACAGCGCGTGCAGGCCCATCGCCCCGACCAGTCCGGCAGGAAAAGCGATCAGGATCACGCCGGTCCGTGAGGAGCGGGCCGCCAGCCCCACGGCGATCCCGATGCAGGAGGTGAACAGCGCATGGGCGAACGGAGAGAAGATCCCCCGCATCACGAACACCTCGGCCACGAAGTCCGCGTACTGGGAGAAGTACAGGATGTTCTCGGTGAAGGCGAAGCCGGCGGCGACCGTAGCCGCGTAGACCACACCGTCGACCGGGCCGTCGAACTGCTGGCGCCGGAACAGATAGATGGCCAGCACGCCCAGACCTTTGACGATCTCCTCCACGATCGGGGCGACGATGACCGTGGTCGTGGTGGTGGTGCTCTGCGGGTCACCGGTGCTCTCGTAGATCCACTGCTGGATCGCAGTGTTCAGCACCAGCGCACTGAGCACGGCCACGCCGGCACCCCAGAGCAGAGCGACCAGCAGCATCGTCTTCGGCTCCGGTTCCCACCGGTCCAGCCAGCGCACCCCGAGCAGCACGATGGTCAGGGGCACCAGTGCGAGGACAAAGGCGATCGAGGTGGACGACAGCCCGGTGGCCAGGGCGATGTAGCCCAGGGCGATCAGCATCGCGAGCCCGCCGACGACGTAGATCACCACGTTGAACACCAGCCGGTTGCTGGTGCGCTGGCCCGGGGTCCAGACCTGCTCGATCGGTCCGGTGGTGTTCGGGGGCGGTGCGTAGGCGGCGTTCAGCGTCCCCCGGACGGCCGGCTCGGGTGCGAACGCCTGCGGCCGGTAGGCGGGCGGGTAGGCACCGGCGGGCGGATAACTTCCGCCGGGCGGGTAGCCACCTGGCGGCTGGCCACCGGTAGGCGGCGCCGTCGCGGGTCGAGCGGCTCGAGGGTACTCGCGGCGGGGCGGACCCTGCGGAGGCGGCGCGGACATGACCGTCAGCGTAGTTCAGGAGCCGGCGGCCGGACTCGTACCCGATGTGGGGTCGAGCACGGTGAGCTCGTCGTCCATCTCGAACGTCTGCGGCAGCGGTGCCCGGCCGGCGAGGTGGAAGAACCGCACCAGCACGTTGCGCCGGATGCGCCGGATCTGCACCACTGCATCGTTGTGGAACCGGCGTGCCAGCTGCACCCGGTAGCTCGCCGTGGCCAGCTGTGCGAGCAGCTCCGCACCCTCCGTCGTGCTCGCCCAGTCACGTTGGTCGGCGACCGGGCCGAGGGCGGCACGCAGCGACCGGGTGAGCTCGCTCTCCACCAGGCCGCGTTCCTCGGCCGCGTCCAAGGAGTCCTCACCGAGCAGACGGGGAGCGCTGATCGCGGCCCGCCAGCCGACGTCGGTCAGGATCAGCACGCTGGCCGGGTCGAGCAGGTCGGTCTCGGTCAGTGCCATCGCGGCCTCAGCACGGTGCACCAGCTGGGTCTCGAGAGTGGCCCGGGACCGACTCTCTCTGCGGTGCAACCGGTCCAGCCGGCGTGCCACGCTGCTCAGCGCCAGGACGATGACCGCGAGCACGACGAGCACGACGAGTGCGATCTCCGCGGGGGTCACGGTGTGCTCCGGGGCCCGAAGATGCGGCGGAACAGACCAGTCGGCTGCTCGCTGCCGTGCGCAGTGACCATGGCGTAGACATCGAGGATGCGGGCGGCGACCTCGCTCCAGTCGAACCGGCGCACCGCAGTGTCGGCATGCTCGCGCCGCCGGGCACGTTCGGCCGGGTCGCCCAGCGTCCGGAGCACAGTGTCCGCCAGCGACGCAGGGTCGCCGGTGCTGAACAAGAACCCGGATCCGCCGTCGTCGAGCACTCGGCGGAAGGCGTTCAGGTCGCTGGCGATCACCGACGTGCCGGCGCTCATCGCCTCCACCAGCACGATGCCGAAGCTCTCCCCGCCAGTCTGCGGGGCGATGTAGGCGTCCACCGAGGCGAACAGTGCCGCCTTCTCCGCGTCTGTGATACCGCCGAGCTCCTCCACAGCGACCGCGTGCTCGCCGAGATGCGCTGTGGCTGCTGCGAGGTCGCCACGTCCGGCCACCAGCACCCGCAGCCCGGGGTGCTGGGCTCGGATCTGCGGGACGGCGTCCATCAGCACGTGCAGGCCCTTGCGCGGCTCGTCCAGTCGACCCAGGAAGGCCAACGTGGGACGTTCGGTCGTTCCCTGCCAGGCCGGGTTGGGCGCCGCGTTGGCGAAGTACCCGGTGTTCACTCCGTTCGGGATCACCACCGCATCCCCGCCCAGGTGCTCCACCACTGTGCGGCGGGCGTCTTCGGAGACGGCGATGCGTGCGCTGATCTGTTCCAGGCCGGGGCGTACCAGAGGGTAGGCGACCTGCAGGGCGCGGGAGCGCTCCTGCGCGGAGTGGAACGTGGCCACCACGGGCGCCTCGGACCGGCGCAGGGTGATCATCCCCACCGACGGGGCGAACGGTTCGTGGATGTGCACCACGTCGAAGGCGCCGGTGGCCAACCAGCGGGCGGTCCGGGCGGAGACTGCGGGACCGAAGCTGAGCCGGGCCACCGACCCGTTGTACCGCACCGGTACGGCGCCGCCCACCGAGACCAGGTAGTCCGGCACCTCAGTGCCCTCGTCCGCCGGGGCGAGGACGGAGACGTGGTGGCCCAGCCCGATGAGGTGCTCAGCCAGATCCCGGATGTGGAACTGCACCCCGCCCGGTGCGTCGAAGGAGTACGGGCAGACCAGACCGACCCTCATGTGTCCTCCGCCTGTTTCCGGGCACGGGCGAGACGTTCCGGGTCGAGGTCAGCGGTGTACACCTTCTGCAGCATGTGCCAGTCCTGCGGCACGTGTGCCAGCGCTCTGGCGTACTCGGTGAACCAGGCGCGGGTCATCTGCACGATCCGGTCGGTGTTCGTCACAGCCGGGTCGCCTGGTGCGGGCACCGGCACCTCCGGCAGGAAGTCGATATGGATACCCCACGGGCTCCGGGCCTGGCGGCGGCGGCTCCCGCTGAGACGTTCGTAGTGGATCAGCAGCGGCAGTACCGGGATGCCACGTGCCAGCGCCAGCGCTGCCGGGCCGGGCGCCACCCGGACCTCGTGCTCCCCGACCTGGACGTCGACCCCCGTGCTGGACAGGTCCCGGTCCGCCAGCAGCGGCACGATCCCCGGCCGGCGGCTCTCCTTCAACAGCTGGCGGAACACGCCGCCGCCCTTCTGGAACGGGACGATCACCATGCCGAGAGACTCCCGGAAGCCGGCGAACGCCTCGAAGAGCTCGGGTGGCTCCAGCCGTTCGGCCACCGTGACCACGGTGCCCATGTGCCGGTTCGCCCAGGCGCCCGCCAGGTCCCAGTTGCCGGCGTGGCCGAGCGCCAGCACGATCGTCTCCCCGCGTGCCACCCGCTGCGCATACGGTTCGTACCCGGTGGCCCGGACCCGGGCGTCGATCTCCTCCTCGGTCATCCCGGGCAGCTGGAAGGCTTCGCAGTAGTAGCGCATGTAGGAGCGCATCCCGGCCCTGGACAGCCGGCGCAGCTGCCGTCCCTGGACCCCCTCGGTCAACCGGGTCAGGTTCCGTTCGAGC
>DATGRZ010000351.1:0-4607 GCA_035303065.1 Ruania sp. | reverse complement strand
CGGGACTACTTGGTGAACCCGGCGGTGAGCCCGGACAGCAGCTGCCGGCGACCGACGACGTACAGCACCAGGATCGGCAGCGTGGTGAGGATCACCGAGGCGAGCACGGCCGGGATGTTCACGCTGTACTGCCCCTGGAAGCTCCACAGCGCCAGTGGCAGCACGCGCTTGTCCGGGCTCTGGGTGAGCACCAGCGGCAGCAGGAACGCGTTCCACACCACCAGCGCCTGGTAGATCGTCACCGTCACCAGGGCCGGTCTGGTGAGCGGGAAGGCCAGCCGCCACATCGTGCCCCACTCGGTGGCACCGTCCAGGCGCATCGACTCGAACAGCTCGTTCGGCACGTCCCGGATGAAGTTGGACAGGATGAGGATGGTCAGCGGCAGGGCGAATGCCATCGACGGCAGGATCAGGCCCCGCAACGTGTCGTACAGGCCGAGCCTGATGATGATCAGGTAGACCGGGATGATCGTCGCCTGCAGCGGGATCGCCAGCCCCATCAGGAACAACGCGTTCACCCCGCGCAGGTACCGTCCGGTGCCGCCGCGCACGATCGCGAACGCACACATGAAGGACATCAGCACCGCCGGCACGACCGCCCCCACGGTGATCACCACCGAGTTCCCGAAGTACTGCACGAAGTCCGAGGCGATCACCAGCTGGAAGTTCTCCAGCGTCGGGTCCGTCGGCGGGGCCATGGCGTTGGACTGGTAGTAGCCGGCCGAGCTCTTGAAGCTGGTGATGACCACCCAGTAGATCGGCACCATCACCACCAGCAGCCACACTGTGCTCAGCACCCCGGCGGGGACGTTCGGCCGGCGCCGGGAGTAGGCGCGGCGAGGTCCGGGCTCCGCGCGGGTGGTGGCCGCCTGGTTCGGGATCGCCATGATCAGGCTCCCTCCAGCTGGCTGGCGTTCGGGTCCCGACCACCGAGGCGCTGCAGCACCAGAGCGAGCACCAGACCGAGCAGCACGAGGATCACCGCGACCACGCTCGCCGGCCCCATCATGTGCCCCCGGAACCCGCGCAGATACATGTCCAGGGCCAGCACCCGGGTCGCGTCGGCCGGGCCGCCTGCGGTGAGCACGAAGATGAGGTCGAAGAACACCAGCGACCCGACGATCATCAGCGTGGAGGAGGTGATGATGGTGTACTTCAGCTGCGGCAGCGTGAGGCTGAAGAACTGCCGCACCCGGCCTGCGCCGTCGATCTCCGCGGCCTCGTACAGAGAGACCGGGATCTGCCGGATGCCGCCCTGGTAGATCAGGGAGTGGAACGGGATGAACTGCCAGCTGACGATGAAGATCACCACCCCCATCGCCAGCACCGGTTCACCGAGCCAGTTCTGCGCCAGCCACGGCACACCGAGGCCTGCGCCGAGCCCGAAGTTCGGGTCCAGCAGGGCCTTGAAGGTGATCGAGATGGCCGCCGAGCTGAGCAGCAGCGGGATGAAGAAGAACACCGCGTAGACCGCTCGGTACCGCTGGCTGCCGGCGATGAACACACCGAGCAGGATGCTCAACGGTGTCTGCACCGCCCAGGACAGTCCCATCACGATGAAGGTCTTCCACAGCGCCGAGTACAGTGCGGGGTCCACCAGCATGGAGCGCCAGTTGCTCAGGCCCGCCGGGGTGATCGCACCGATCCCGTTCCAGTGCTGGAAGCTCAGGTAGAACACTCCCAGCAGCGGGACGATGGCGAACGCGAAGAACACCACCAGAGCCGGCAGAGTCATCCAGGCCACCGACCCGCCCTTCACCCCGCCCGAACGCTGCGGGTGCTGCGGACGGGCTCTGGCGGCAGGCGGCGCGGCCGACGTCGTGGTGCTCACTGATCCAGCGTCTGGTTCATGTTGTCCGCGAACTGCTCGGGCGTGATGGACAGACCGAACAGCTGCTCGATGTTGTTCAGCAGGGTCTCCGCAGTGGACGAGCTGAGCGCCTGGTCCCAGGACTGCACGAAGTTGGGCGCTTGGGAGGCGACGTCGTAGACGAACTTGAGCCAGTCGGCGTCGTCGGAGCCGGAGAACTTCTCGTCCACACCGTTGATGACCGGGACTCCCCCGGTGTCGATCCACGCCTGGGCGGTGGCATCGGTGTTCAGCCCGGTGGCGAAGTAGTTCTTCGCGATCTCCTTCTCCGCATCTGTGGCACTGGCGTTCAGGGCGTAGTAGGAGGCCGGGTTACCGACCGACGACGCCGGGTCACCTTTGCCACCCTCCACCTCCGGGAAGTTCGCATAGCCCAGGTGCCCGCCGGAGACGAAGTCGTCACCGTCGGACTTCATCGAGCCGTACACCCAGGCACCGTGCAGCATCATCGCTGCCTTGTCCGTGTACAGCAGGGCCTGGTCGGCGTTCGAGTCGGCGGTGATCGACTCGAAACCGTTGATGAAGCCGTTCGCCTTGACCAGGTCCTGCACCTTGGTGCTGGCCTCGATCGCTGCCGGGTCGGACCAGGCGTCCGACTCACCGTTGAAGATCGCGTCCCACACGTCCGGCCCGCCGATCCGGTCGTAGAGGAACTCCAGCCACATCATGTTTGTCCAACGGGACTGGCCGGCCAGGGAGATCGGTGCGACACCGGCGTCGTTGAAGACCGGTACCAGGTCCATCAGGTCGTCCCAGGTCTCCGGTGGGTTCGCTCCGACCTGGTCGAAGAGCCGGAGGTTGTAGAACAACACGATCGGCGACACCGTCTCGCACGGCACCGCGTAGATCTTGTCGTCCACAGTCGCTGCTCCGAAGGCGCTGGCGAACAGCTTGTCCTTGACGTCCGAGTGGTCATCGAACCAGCCGGTGAGGTCGTCCACCTCCTCGTTGTTCACGTAGTCCTTCAGCCCGCCCCCACCCCAGGTCCAGATGATCGTGGGCGCCTCCCCTGCGCCGATCGCGGTGCGGATCTTGGTCTTGAACGCATCGTTCTGGAACCCGGTGAGGGTGAGCGTCGTGTCCGGGTTGGCCTCGTTGAAGGCATCCACCGAGTCGGTGCGGATCCCCTCCTGCGGCTGTCCGGTGAGGATCCAGATGGTCGCCTCACCCGAGGCGCTCTCGCCCGGCCCCGACGAGCCGCACGCGGTCAGTGCGCCGATGACGACCGGCGTGCTGATCGCCAGGGTGAGGAACGACCGACGGGATGTGTGCTGCTGTTCCATGGTGATCTCCTGTGATCTGCCCTGGGTGCGGCCGCATCGTCACGCCGTACCAGGCCTGTTTCGAGACCTTCGCAGAAACTGTTCAGGCCCTGCCGTGTCCTCAACGGTAAGTGACGGCGGACGGCCGGTCAACAGCACAGCAAGACCAGGGGATATGTAGGATGACTGCCAGACGAAAGAGTTTCGGGTCTCTGCTGAACAACACGACAGAAGAGGGAGAGTCGATGGCGATCGCTGGAGCATCCCGGGCCACCTTGGCTCAGGTGGCGCACGTAGCCGGGGTGTCGAAAGCCACCGCGTCCAAGGTGCTCAACCAGCGTCCGGACGTATCGCCGAGGACTCGCGAGCGCGTGGAGCGGGTGATCGACGAGCTGGGCTACGTCCCGTCCACCGGTCCGCGCAGCACCGAGTCGCTGCAGAAGGTGAACGTCGTCTTCGACACTCTGGTCAACGTCTACTCGGTGCAGGTGCTGGACGGCATCGTGACCGCGGCACGTGACCAGGGCCTGGAAGTGCTGGTGGACAAGCTCGATCTCGACGCGGGCGAGGACGGGCCGCTGTCCCCTGCGTGGATCCGGCGCCTGGCAGCACACCGCAGGGCCGGGGTGATCGTGGTCACCTCCGAGCTCACCGAGCAGCAGCGCGAGCTGATGCGTCGCCTCGGGCTGAGCGTGGTCGTCATCGACCCGCTGGATCCTCTCGACGACGAGGTGGTCTCGGTGGGCTCGACCAACTATGCCGGTGGTGTGCAGGCCACCCGGCACCTGCTCGAGCTCGGCCACCGGCGGATCGGCTTCGCCGGTGGTCCGCCGGCCTCAGCAGCCTCCCGGGAACGGCTGCAGGGCTTCCTCAGCGCGATGAGCGTGGCTGGCGTGGAGGTGGTGCCCGAGCTCGTGCTGGACGGCGACTTCACCTTCCTGGCCGGGCTGGAGATGGCCGCCACCATGCTGGAGGGCCAGCAGCCGCCGACTGCAGTGTTCGCCGGCTGCGACGCCGCCGCGCTCGGTGTGCTCGAGGCGGCCCGACGGCGGCGGCTGCACGTGCCGGAGGATCTCTCCGTGGTCGGGTTCGACGACACCTATGCCGCGCTGTCCACGGCGCCGCTGCTGACCACGGTCCGCCAGCCGATCATCGACATGGGCCGGGTGGCGTTGCGCACGCTGCTGCAGCAGGCTCGCGGTGAGCGCGCCGACTCCCACCACGTCCAGCTGTCCACCCGGTTGATCGTGCGGGACTCCACTGCTGCGCCGGCACCGGGAGCGGACCGCTCCGTGCGGTGAGGCCGGTGGGGTGATCGGGTGAGCCCGATGCTGTGGTGGGCGATACTGGGTTCGAACCAGTGACCTCTTCCGTGTCAGGGAAGCGCGCTACCGCTGCGCCAATCGCCCGTGCGAGGTGGGTACGGGATTCGAACCCGTGTATACGGCTTTGCAGGCCGCTGCCTCGCCTCTCGG
>DATGRZ010000350.1:0-11591 GCA_035303065.1 Ruania sp. | reverse complement strand
AAGCCGGGCAAGGGGCCGGCATTCGTGCGCACCAAGCTCAAGGGCGTGACCTCCGGCAAGGTGGTCTCCAAGACGTTCAATGCCGGTGTGAAGGTCGAGACCGCGAACGTGGACCGTCGGGACATGCAGTACCTGTACAACGACGGCACCGGCTTCGTGTTCATGGACACCGCCGACTACGAGCAGCTGACCGTGCCCGAGGACGTGGTGGGCGAGGCTGCCAACTTCCTCCTCGAGGGCTCCGAGGCCATCGTGGCGATGCACGACGGCCTCCCGCTGTACCTGGACATGCCCGCCTCGGTGGTCATGGAGATCACGCACACCGATCCGGGCCTGCAGGGCGACCGCTCCTCGGCCGGTACCAAGCCGGCCACGATCGAGACCGGTTACCAGATCCAGGTGCCACTGTTCCTGGAGACCGGCACGAAGGTGAAGGTGGACACCCGCTCGGGTGAGTACCTCGGCCGCGTGAACGACTAGTGCCCGCACGCACCAGGGCGCGCAAACGCGCCGTCGACATCCTCTACGAGGCGGACCAGCGCAGCGGAGCCAGCACCGCCGACGACCGGCCGGTGACCCCCGCTTCCGTCCTGGCCGAACGGTTGCTGCACCCGGGTGCGCAGACCGCACTGCCGGGCTACGCCGTCGAGATCGTGGAGGGTGTGGTGGCACACACCGAACGCATCGACGAGGTGCTCGCCACCTTCTCCCAGGGCTGGACGCTGGAGAGGATGCCGGCAGTGGACCGCGCGATCCTCCGGGTCGGCGCCTGGGAGGTGCTCTACAACGACGACGTCGACGACCCCGTGGCCATCGACGAGGCGGTCGGACTGGCCCAGGAGCTGTCCACCGACTCCTCGCCCGGTTTCGTGAACGGGCTGCTCGGCCGCATCTCCGACCTGGGTTCGGCACTGGTGGAGTGAGATGCCCGCCCCCGTCAGCCCCCGCGTGCGCACCAGCTATGCGCTCGGGTCGGTGGGGACGGGTGGTTTCGGCACGCTGCCGGGCCTGGTGCTCAGCTACTACCTGACCGACACGCTCGGGGTCGGGGCCGGGCTCGCGTCGCTGGTGGTGACGGTGCCGAAGGTGTGGGACGTGGTGATCGACCCGTTCATCGGCCGGCTCGCCGACCGGTACGCCGCCCGGCACTCCTCCCGGGTGCCGTTCATGCTCCTCGGGGCGCTCACCCTGCCGCTGACCTTCACCGCAGTGTTCGCCGCCCCGCTGACCGGTCCGGCGGCAGCTGCGTGGGTGGTGGGCGCGTTCGTGCTGGCCACCAGCTCCTTCAGCCTGTTCCAGGTGCCCTACATCGCGCTGCCGGCCGACCTGGCGCACGACTACCACTCCCGTACCCGGCTGCTCGCCCCGCGGATCGCGGTGCTGGCAGTGGCGATCCTGCTGTTCGGCGCGGGCGGGCCGGCGGTGCGGGACGCGGCCGGTGGCGGGGCGGGCGGTTACCTGCTGATGGGGGTGGTCTGCGGCGTGGTGATGGCCGCCGGGATGGTGGTGACCACGCTCGGCGCCGGGCGGGCGGCGCGCGGGCAGGTGCAGGTGGCGCCTGCGGAGACGGCCGGCACCGGTGCGCTGCGCGCCGGCTGGCACGCGGTGCGCACCAGCTCCCCGCTGCGGGCGCTGCTGGGCACGTTCGTGCTGCAGGCGCTGGCCACCGGAGCGATGCTCGCCGCCGCGCAGTACGTGGCCACCTACACGCTCGGCGACGAGTCGGCGGTGACGTTCCTGTTCGCCGCGCTGGTGGCCCCGGCTCTGCTGGTGATGGTGCCGGCACAGCACCTGGCGGAGCGGGTGGGTAAGCAGCGGGCGTTCGTGGCGGCGACCGTGCTGTTCGCGGTGGCCGCCGGGTCGTTGCTGCTGATGACCGTGAGCGCCGGCTGGTGGGTGTACCTCAGCGTGGCGCTGGCCGGCGTCGCTTACGCAGGGATGCAGCTGTACCCGCTGGCGATGCTGCCGGACGTGATCGCCGCGGACCGGAAGACCTCGGGGGACCGGGCCGGGGTGATCTCCGGGGTGTGGACCGCGGGGGAGACCGCTGGTCTGGCCTTGGGGCCTACGCTGGCGCTGCTGGTGCTGGCGGTCACCGGGTTCGTCTCCCGCACCGGTGGCCAGGTGCGGGACCAACCGGCCAGCGCCCAGGCCGGCGTGGTGCTGATCTTCAGCGCGCTGCCGGCGGTGCTGGCGCTGGCCTCCCTGCTGCCGCTGCACAGCTACCGGCTCGAGGAGAGCCACCAGGTCGAAGAGGAAGGAGCGGGTCCGTGACCACGACCGATGACGTGCTGAGCGAGCTGACCCGGCTGCGGGCCGGAGACCCACCCACGCACGGGGGCCGGGTGCTCTCGTACGTGTACGACCACGGCCGGCCGGAGCTGGACGAGCTGGTGGCTGCTGCGGTGCGGGAGTTCCTGCCGGTGAACGGGCTGGATCCGACCACGTTCACCTCGGTGGCGGTGCTGGAACGTGACCTGGTCGCCTTCTCCCGGTCGGTGCTCGGCGGGGACAGCGGGGTGGTCGGGTCGGTCACCTCCGGGGGAACCGAGTCCTGTCTGCTCGCGGTCAAGGCGGCCCGGGACTCCTGGCTCGCCCGCAACCCGGGCGGGCGGCCGGTGCTGGTGATGCCGACGACGGCGCACCCCGCCTTCCGCAAGGCCGCCGCCTATCTGGGGGTCGAGCTGGTCGAGGTCCCGGTCTCACCGGGGTCCGGTACGTGCGGTGCCGCTGCGGTGCTGGCCGCGGTCGCGGCCGCCAGCGACGGGGGAGCAGCACCGGCGATGGTGGTGCTCAGCGCCCCGAGCTACCCGTTCGGGGTACTGGACCCGGTCGCGGAGGTCGCCGAGGTGACCGCGGAGCTGGGCATCTGGTTGCACGTGGACGCCTGCATCGGCGGCTGGTTGCTGCCCTGGTGGCCCGGCGAGGTGCCCGGTTGGGACTTCCGGGTGCCCGGGGTGACGTCGATGTCCGCGGACCTGCACAAGTACGGGTACGCCCCCAAGGGTGCCTCGGTGGTGCTCTACCGAGGTCGGGAGAACCACCAGGCGCAGTACTTCGCCACTGCCGCCTGGCCGGGCTACCCGGTGGTGAACCCGACCGTGCTGGGTTCCCGGTCGGCGACCGCACTGGCTGCCGCCTGGGCGATCACCCGGACCCTGGGCGAGGAGGGGTATGCGGAGCTGGTCGCCGCGACCGCGGCTGCGACGGCGAAGATCCGCTCCGCGCTCGGCGGTATCGAGGGGCTGACCCTGGTCGGTGACCCGGCTGGTGCGTTGCTCGCGTTGCGCGCCGACCCGGACTGTGCCCCGGCCCGGCAGATCGACCCGTTCCTGCTGGTGGATGCGGTCGCTGAGCGGGGGTTCCTGCTGCAGGCCCAGCCGGCGCTGCAGCAGTCGGACGGCACCTGGCTGCCGCGCACAGCGCACCTGACCCTGACCGCGGTCTCCGCACGGATCGACTCCGAGCTCATCGAGTCGCTGGTGGCGGCAGCGAACCAGGTGCGCGGGCGCAGCGCCCCGCCGCCGGATCCGTCGCTGGTGGCGCAGGTGGCCACCGAGGGTCTGCCGGAGAGGCTGGCGGGCGTGATGTCCACCCTGGAGGCGCTGCCGAAGGACCAGGCGCCGGCGGCACTGGTGGGGCTGCTGGCCGGAGTGATCGACCCGGACGCCGGCTGACCCGACAACCCGACCCTCACCCAGCCCCGACCCCACCCACCATCCCCACCATCCCCACCCCACCATCCCGGCGGGGGTGCACTTGTGGTCGTAAATCCGGCGAATCGCGACCATAGGTGCACCCTCGCGCAACCACAGGTGCACCCGCGGCTGGCGCGTGGTGCCGGTCACAGCCGTGGCGCACCCGGGTGGGGGCCGGAGCCCGCTATGCTCGGTCCTGGCACTCATCCTTTAACACCGTCCAGTGAGGCGGAGAAGGAGGCACCTGCCGGTGAACTCTGGCGCCCAACCCACGGTCGTCCTCTCAGGCGACGACATCCACCGGGCACTGACCCGGATCGCACACGAGATCCTGGAACGGAACAAGGGCGCCGCCGATGTGCTGCTGCTCGGCATCCCCACCCGGGGCGTCCCGCTCGCGGCCCGGCTCGGCGCCCGCATCCTCGCCGCCGAGGGCCGCCCGGACTCTGACCTGGACCAGCTGGTCGGCACCATCGACGTCACGATGTACCGCGACGACCTGCGCCGCAACCCCACCCGAGCGTTGGAACCCACCCGCATCCCGGCCTCCGGCCTGCAGGACCGGGTGGTGGTGCTGGTGGACGACGTGCTCTACTCCGGCCGCACGGTGCGCGCCGCACTGGACGCGGTCTCCGAGATCGGCCGGCCCCGCGCCGTGCAGCTGGCGGTGCTGGTGGACCGCGGCCACCGCGAGCTGCCGATCCGGGCAGACTTCATCGGCAAGAACCTGCCCACCTCCCGGGAGGAGCGGGTGAGCGTGCAGCTCACCGAGCTGGATGGTACGGATGCGGTGGTGCTGTCATGAGGCACCTGCTGTCTGCCGCCGACCTGAGCCGTGCCGAGGCGATCGAGATCCTGGACACCGCCGCCACGATGGCTGCCACCCAGTCCCGGGAGATCAAGAAGCTGCCCGCGCTGCGCGGCCGGGCGGTGGTGAACCTGTTCTTCGAGGACTCCACCCGCACCCGGATCTCCTTCGAGGCTGCCGCCAAACGGTTGTCCGCGGACGTGATCAACTTCTCCGCCAAGGGCTCCTCGGTGTCCAAGGGGGAGTCGTTGAAGGACACTGCGCAGACGTTGCAGGCGATCGGTGCAGATGCGGTGGTGATCCGGCACAGTGCGTCCGGGGCCCCGCAACGGCTGGCCACCTCCGGCTGGATCGACGCCCCGGTGATCAACGCCGGTGACGGTAAGCACCAGCACCCCACCCAGGCGCTGCTGGACGCCTTCACCATCCGCCGTCACCTGGTCGCCGAGCCCACCGGTGCGGGACTGGAGGGGCTGCGGGTGGCGATCGTCGGGGACGTGCTGCACTCCCGGGTGGCCCGCTCGAACGTGGACCTGCTGCACACTCTGGGCGCCGAGGTGACCGTGGTCTCCCCGCCCACCCTGGTGCCGGTCGGGGTGCAGTCCTGGCCGTGCCGCGTGTCCTACGACCTGGACGCCACGCTGGCCGACCAGCGCCCGGACGCGGTGATGATGCTCCGGGTGCAGCGGGAGCGGATGTCCGCGGCCGGAGGAGGGTTCTTCCCCTCGGCCGCGGAGTACTCTCGGCGCTACGGCCTGGACGCCACCCGGCTGTCCCGGCTGTCCGAGCACACCATCGTGCTGCACCCGGGCCCGATGAACCGAGGGCTGGAGATCTCCGCCCAGGCCGCCGACTCACCGCGCTCGACTGTCGTGGAGCAGGTCGCCAACGGGGTGGCGGTCCGGATGGCCGTGCTCTACCTGCTGCTGGCCGGCACTGACGAAGGGACGCACCCATGACCGCCTACCTGATCCAGGGCGCGCGCCTGTACGGGCAGGACCGCGCCGACCTGCTGCTGGCTGATGGCCTGATCACCGCGACCGGCGAGGGCGCAGCCGAGGCTGCCCCGGCCGGCGCGGTGCGCATCGAGGCCGACGGCCTGGTCGCCCTACCCGGGCTGGTCGACCTGCACACCCACCTGCGCGAACCGGGCCGGGAGGACGCCGAGACGGTGGCCTCCGGCACCCGGTCCGCCGCTGCCGGCGGGTTCACCTGTGTGCACGCGATGGCCAACACCACGCCGACGGCGGACACTGCCGGTGTGGTGGAGCAGGTTTGGCGGCTCGGTCAGGACGCCGGCTGGGCGGAGGTACGCCCGATCGGGGCGGTCACTGTCGGCCGGGCCGGTACCCAGCTCGCCGAGCTGGGCGCGATGGCCGACTCTGCCGCGGCGGTGCGGGTGTTCTCCGACGATGGTGACTGTGTGCACGACCCGGTGCTGATGCGCCGCGCCCTGGAGTACGTCAAGGCGTTCGACGGCGTGGTGGCCCAGCATGCGCAGGAACCTCGCCTCACCGAAGGTGCTCTGATGCACGAGGGCGTGGTCTCCGCCGAGCTGGGCCTGACCGGCTGGCCGGCAGTGGCGGAGGAGGCGATCATCGCCCGGGACGTGCTGCTCGCCGAGCACGTCGGCTCCCGGGTGCACATCTGCCACGTGTCCACCGCCGGGTCGGTGGAGATCGTCCGTTGGGCCAAGCAGCGGGGCATCGCGGTGACCGCGGAGGTCACCCCGCACCACCTGGTCCTGACCGACGAGCTGGTGCGCGGCTACGACCCGCAGTTCAAGGTGAACCCCCCGCTGCGGACCGCTGAGGATGTCGCAGCCCTCCGGGCAGCGCTGGCTGACGGAACGATCGACATCGTCGCCACCGACCATGCCCCGCACCCGCGGGAGGCGAAGGACTGCGAGTTCGCTGCCGCCGCGATGGGTATGACCGGCCTGGAGACCGCCGTCGGGGTCGTCGCCGCTGCGATGATCGCCCCCGGTGAGCACGAATTCACCTGGGCGGACGTGGCACGCACCCTGTCCACCGTCCCGGCGACGATCGGCCGGGTGCCGCACCAGGGCCGGCCGTTGGCCCCCGGTGAGCCAGCACATGTGACCCTGATCGACCCGGACAGCCCCTGGCGGGTGCGCCCGGAGGACCTGCACACCGCCAGCGAGAACACCCCGTTCACCGACCGAGAGCTGCCCGCGCGGGTGGTGGCCACCTTCTATCGCGGGGTGGCCACTGTGCTCGACGGCGACGTACGCAACGACCGAGAGGGCGCACCAGCGTGATCCAGCCAGCCTTGACCCCCAGCCGCGACGACCGGGCACTGCTCGTCCTGGAGGACGGCACAGTGCTGCACGGGCGCGCCTACGGTGCCCGGGGCGTGACGTTCGGCGAGATCGTGTTCTCCACCGGGATGACCGGCTACCAGGAGACGCTCACCGACCCGTCCTACCACCGGCAGATCGTGGTGATGACCGCTCCGCACATCGGCAACACCGGCATCAACGACGAGGACCCGGAGTCCACCCGCATCTGGGTCTCCGGCTTCGTCGTCCGCGACCCCGCCCGGCGCGCCTCCAGCTGGCGGTCCAACCGGGAGCTGGAGGACGAGCTGCGCGAGCAGGGCGTGGTCTCGATCGCCGAGGTGGACACCCGGGCGCTGACCCGGCACCTGCGCGAGGGCGGGGTGCTGCGCGCCGGGATCTTCTCCGGGGACGCCTTGCCGGAGCTGCCCGGCGAGTTCGGCACCGCGACACTTCTGGAGCAGGTGCTCGCCTCCCCGTCGATGACCGGTGCCGACCTGGCGGGTGAGGTGACCACGAAGGCGGCTTACGTCGTCGAACCGATCGGCGCTTTCGAGGGCAAGGAGCCGGTGGCGGTGGTCGCCGCCCTGGACCTGGGGATGAAGTCGATGACCCCGCAGCGGCTGGCCGAACGGGGGGCGCGGGTGCACGTGCTGCCCGCCGGCGCCAGCTTCGCCGACGTGCAGGCGACCGGGGCTGACGGCGTGTTCTTCTCCAACGGTCCCGGCGACCCGGCCACCGCGGACGAGCCGATCGCGCTGCTGCGCCAGGTGCTGGACGCGCAGATCCCGTTCTTCGGGATCTGCTTCGGCAACCAGCTCCTCGGCCGGGCGCTGGGCTACGGCACCTACAAGCTCACCTATGGCCACCGCGGGATCAACCAGCCGGTGCAGGACGTGACCACCGGCAAGGTGGAAGTCACCGCGCACAACCATGGCTTCGCCGTCGACGCACCGATAGGCAGAGAGTCGCAGGCACCGCACGAGGACGGCCGGTACGGCCGGGTGGTCGTCTCCCACGTGGGGTTGAACGACAACGTGGTGGAGGGGCTGCAGTGCCTGGACCTGCCTGCGTTCTCGGTGCAGTACCACCCGGAGGCGGCGGCCGGTCCGCATGACGCCGCCTACCTGTTCGACCGGTTCATCGCGATGATGACCGCCCCCGCCGGCGAGCCCGCGCCCGGTACCACCACGCCCTCGTCCACCGACACCGCGAAGGAAGCCTGATGCCCCGCCGCACCGACCTGTCCAGCGTCCTGGTGATCGGCTCCGGGCCGATCGTGATCGGCCAGGCCGCCGAGTTCGACTACTCCGGGACCCAGGCGTGCCGGGTGCTCCGCGAGGAGGGGCTGCGGGTGATCCTGGTGAACTCCAACCCGGCCACGATCATGACCGACCCGGAGTTCGCCGACGCCACCTACGTCGAACCGATCACCCCGGACGTGGTCGCCTCGATCATCGCCAAGGAACGCCCGGACGCGCTGCTGCCCACCCTCGGCGGACAGACCGCCCTGACCACCGCCGTCGCCCTGCACGAGACGGGCGTGCTCGCCGAGTACGGCGTGGAGCTGATCGGCGCGAACATCGAGGCGATCCACCTGGCCGAGGACCGGGAGAAGTTCAAGGGTGTGGTCGCCCGCTGCGGGGCGGAGTCCGCACGCAGCGAGATCTGCCACACGATGGACGAGGTGCTCGCCGCTGTGGAGGACCTGGGCTACCCGCTGGTGGTGCGCCCGTCGTTCACGATGGGCGGCCTGGGTTCGGGAATCGCCTACGACGAGACCGACCTGCGGCAGATCGCCGGCGCCGGGTTGCACTACTCGCCGACCACCGAGGTGCTCCTGGAGGAGTCGATCCTCGGCTGGAAGGAGTACGAGCTGGAGCTGATGCGCGACGGTGCGGACAACGTGGTGGTGGTCTGCTCGATCGAGAACGTGGACCCGGTCGGGGTGCACACCGGCGACTCGATCACCGTGGCGCCCTCGCTCACCCTCACCGACCGGGAGTACCAGACGATGCGGGACGTGGGCATCGCGGTGATCCGTGAGGTCGGCGTGGACACCGGCGGGTGCAACATCCAGTTCGCCGTGCACCCGAGGACCGGGCGCATCGTGGTGATCGAGATGAACCCGCGGGTGTCCCGGTCCTCGGCGCTGGCCTCGAAGGCCACCGGGTTCCCGATCGCGAAGATCGCCGCCCGGGTGGCGATCGGGCACACGCTCGATGAGATCCGGAACGACATCACCGGCTCCACCCCGGCCTCGTTCGAGCCGACACTGGACTACGTGGTCGTGAAGGTGCCGCGGTTCGCATTCGAGAAGTTCCCGGCGGCCGACCCGACGCTGACCACCACGATGAAGAGCGTGGGGGAGGCGATGGCCCTCGGGCGCAACTACACCGAGGCGCTGCAGAAGGCGATGCGCTCGATCGACGTGCCCGGGTCCGCGTTCGACTTCTCCGGCGAGGCACCCGATGCGGAGACCACCGCGGCGCTGCTGGAGGCCAGCCGCACGCCCACCGACCACCGCATCCACGACCTGATGCGCGCCATCCGGGGCGGTGCCTCGCTGACCGAGGTGGTCGAGGCCACCGGGATGGACCCGTGGTTCACCGACCAGCTGTTCCTGCTGCACGAGGTCGCCGAGCAGGTCCGGGAGTCGGAGACGCTGACCGCGCACGTGCTCGCGCTGGCGAAGCGGCACGGCTTCTCCGACGCCCAGCTCGCCGGTATCCGCGGGCTGGCGGAGGAGACGGTGCGGGAGATCCGGCACGCCTACGGGCTGCGGCCGGTGTACAAGACCGTGGACACCTGCGCCGCAGAGTTCGCTGCGCGCACCCCGTACCACTACTCCTCCTACGACAGCGAGACCGAGGTGGGGCCGCGGGACCGGCCGGCGGTGATCATCCTGGGTTCGGGCCCGAACCGGATCGGGCAGGGCATCGAGTTCGACTACTCCTGTGTGCACGCGGCGTTGGCGCTCTCCGACCGGTTCGAGACCGTGATGGTCAACTGCAACCCGGAGACGGTCTCCACCGACTACGACACGGCGGACCGGCTGTACTTCGAGCCGCTCACCCTGGAGGACGTGCTCGAGATCTACCACGCCGAGCTCGCTGTGGGGCCGGTGGCCGGGGTGATCGTGCAGCTCGGTGGGCAGACGCCGCTGAGCCTGGCCGCTGGGCTGGAGAAGGCCGGTGTGCCGATCTGGGGGACTCCGCCGGCGGCGATCGACGCTGCGGAGGACCGGGGGCTGTTCGGTCAGGTGCTGCTGCGGGCCGGGCTGCCGGCGCCAGCATTCGGCACCGCACGCACTCTGGCGGAGGCCCGGGAGATCGCCGAGCGGATCGGCTACCCGGTGCTGGTGCGGCCCTCCTACGTGCTCGGCGGGCGCGGGATGGAGATCGTCTACGACGAGGCGCAGCTGACCGACTACGTGACCAGGGCCACCGGCGCCGACAGCGAGGGCATCCTGCCGGCACCGGTGCTCGTCGACCGGTTCCTGGACCAGGCGATCGAGATCGACGTCGATGCGCTCTACGACGGCACCGAGCTCTACCTGGGTGGGGTGATGGAGCACATCGAGGAGGCCGGGATCCACTCCGGGGACTCTGCGTGCGTGCTGCCACCGGTCACCCTCTCGGACTCGATGATCGCCCGGATCCGTACCTCCACCGAGGCGATCGCCGACGGCGTAGGCGTACGCGGGCTGATCAACATCCAGTTCGCGTTGGCTGCTGATGTGCTCTACGTGCTCGAGGCGAACCCGCGCGCGTCCCGTACCGTCCCGTTCGTGGCCAAGGCCACCGGGGTTCCGTTGGCCAAGGCTGCTTCACTGCTGATGAGCGGCCGGTCGATCGCCGACCTGCGCACTGCCGGCATCCTGCCCGGCGTGGATGCTGCCTGCACCGACCTGGACGCTCCGCTGGCGGTGAAGGAGGCAGTGCTGCCGTTCAAGCGGTTCCGCACTGCGTCGGGGCAGGTGGTGGACACCGTGCTCGGTCCGGAGATGCGCTCCACCGGTGAGGTGATGGGCTACGACGTGGACTTCCCGCTGGCGTTCGGCAAGTCGCAGGCGGCCGCGTTCGGTGGGCTGCCCACCTCCGGGACGGTGTTCGTGTCGGTGGCGGACCGGGACAAGCGGTCGCTGACCATGCCGTGCAGCCGGCTCACCGAGCTGGGCTTCACGCTGATGGCGACCGTCGGCACTGCGAGCGTGCTGCGCCGCAACGGCATCCCGGCCGAGGTGGTGCGCAAGGCCTCCGACGGACGCGGGCCGGACGGTGAGCCGACCATCGTGGACCTGATCCACGAAGGAGCGGTGGACATGGTGGTGAACACCCCCGGGTCGAAGGGAGCCCGCGCGGACGGGTATGACATCCGCACCGCGACCACGGCCGCGGACAAGGCGATCGCCACCACGGTGCAGCAGTTCACCGCGGCGGTGCAGGCGATCGAGGCGATCCGGCGCGGCCCGTTCCACGTACGTTCGTTGCAGCAGCACGACGCGGCCCGGGTGAGCCGGAACGAGGCCCGGGCGTGACCGCTCCCCAAGGCGGAGCGGGCCGGCCGCCCAGCACCGCGGGCCGGCGGGCGGTCGGGCCCGGCGCGGAGGTGCCCGCGCCGTTCGGGCAACGCCTCACCGAGGTGGCCGACCAGCTCGGGCCGCTCTGTGTGGGTATCGACCCGCACCCGAGTCTGCTGACCGCCTGGGGACTGAACGTGGACGTGGCCGGGCTGCGTGAGTTCGCGCTCCGTACCGTCCGGGCCCTCACCGGTGTGGTGGGGA
>DATGRZ010000349.1:0-10764 GCA_035303065.1 Ruania sp. | reverse complement strand
CGGACTGGGTGAAGCAGGCCAGATAGGACACGCCCAGCGTCTCCCCGATCTGCGCGGCCGCCTTCGTCATCACTCCCCCGCGGGTGTGCGGGGTGGCCCGCAGTTTCGTGACGCGTTCCAGCCCGTGCTCCTCGGTGTTGGAGATGATCCTGGCCATCGTCTCCACGCACTCGATCGGGTACTGGCCTACGGAGGTCTCCCCGGAGAGCATCACCGCGTCGGCGCCGTCGAGGACGGCGTTGGCGCAGTCGGAGGCCTCCGCGCGGGTGGGGATGGGCGCGGAGATCATCGACTCCAGCACCTGGGTGGCCACGATCACCGGTTTGGCGTTGCGCAGGCACATCTCGGTGGCACGCTTCTGCACCAGCGGCACCTGCTCCAGCGGCAGCTCCACACCCAGGTCCCCGCGGGCGACCATGATGCCGTCGAAGGCGTCCACGATCTCGGCGAGGTTCTCCACCGCCTGCGGCTTCTCCACCTTGGCGATCACCGGGACGGTGCGGCCCTCCTCGGCCATGATCGCGGCGACGTCCTCGTAGTCGGCCGCCGACCGCACGAAGGACAGCGCGATGAAGTCCGCACCCTGTGCCAGGCCCCAGCGCAGGTCCTCGGCGTCCTTGTCCGTCAGCGCCGGGATGTTCACCGCCACACCGGGCAGGTTCAGGCCCTTGTTGTTCGAGACCGGACCGGGCACCTCCACCCGGGTGGTCACCCGCGGGCCGGTGACCTCGGTGACCCGCACCACCACCCGGCCGTCGTCGATCAGGATCGCGTCCCCGGGCTTGACGTCCTGCGGCAGCCCCTTGAACGTGGTGGAGACCAGCTCCTTGGTGCCGGGCACGTCCTCGGTGGTGATGGTGAAGGTGTCGCCTTCGGCCAGCTCGTGCTTGCCCTCGACGAACCGACCGAGCCGGATCTTCGGGCCCTGCAGGTCCACCAGCACCGCCACCGCACGCCCGGAAGCCTCCGCCGCCTCCCGGACACGCTTGATCACCGCAGCGTGGGCGTCGGCGTCCCCGTGGCTGCGGTTGATCCGGGCTACGTCCATACCGGCGTCGACCAACGCCTGGACCATCTCTGGGGACTCTGTGGCCGGTCCCAACGTGCACACAATCTTCGCTCTACGCATACCGCAAACCCTATGCCCTCGACGTACCTGCCCGAACCGTGCGACCAGCAGGTGAACCGGTGCTCACACGGTCAACGAGACAGTGTCCGGGGCGATCGGGGCAGGTAGGTCGGTGCTGCCGCGCAGGTAGGCGTCCACCCCGGCGGCCGCCGACCGGCCCTCGGCGATCGCCCAGACGATCAGCGACTGTCCCCGACCGGCGTCCCCGGCGACGAACACCCGCTCCTGGTCGGTTCCGAAGGTCTCGTTGCGCACGATCCGCCCGCGCGCGTCCACCTCCAGGCCGAGCTGGTCCACCAGGCCATCGGCGGGCACTCCGGTGAAGCCCATCGCAAGCAGCACCAGCTGCGCCGGGATCTGCTTCTCGGTGCCGGGCACCTGCTCCATCCGACCCTCGGTGAACGTCACCTCCACCACCCGCAGGTGGCTGACCTGGCCGCGGCAGTCGCCGACGAGCTCGACCGTGCAGGTGCCATACACCCGCTCGCCACCCTCCTCGTGGGCCGAGGAGACCCGGTAGACCATCGGGTAGGTGGGCCACGGCTGGCCCGGTGGCCGCTCCTCGGCGGGCCGCGGCATGATCTCCACCTGCACCACGTTCCTCGCACCCTGGCGCAGTGCGGTGCCCAGGCAGTCCGCCCCGGTGTCGCCACCGCCGAGGATCACCACGTCCTTGCCGGCCGCGGTGATCTGGTCGGGCACATACTCGCCGAGGCAGGCGCGGTTGGACTGCGGCAGATAGTCCATCGCCTGGTGGATACCGGCCAGCTCCCGGCCGGGCACCGGCAGCTCCCGGCGCACAGTGGCGCCGAGGGCGAGCACCACCGCGTCGTAGCGTTGCAGCAGGTCGGTGCCGGTCAGGTCGGAGCCGACCGCCACCCCGGGGCGGAACCTGGTGCCCTCGGCCTCCATCTGCGCCAGCCGGCGGTCCAGGTGCCGCTTCTCCATCTTGAACTCGGGGATGCCGTAGCGCAGCAGACCACCGATCGCATCATCCCGCTCGTAGACGGCCACCGTGTGCCCGGCCCGGGTGAGCTGCTGGGCGGCCGCCAGGCCCGCCGGTCCGGAACCGATCACCGCCACCGTGCGCCCGGTGAGCCGGTCCGGGACCTGCGGGGTGACCAGACCGCGGTCGAACGCCTCGTCGATGATCGACTGCTCGATGTTCTTGATCGTCACCGCCGGCTGGTTGATGCCGAGCACGCAGGCGGTCTCGCACGGTGCGGGGCACAGCCGCCCGGTGAAGTCCGGGAAGTTGTTCGTGGCGTGCAGCCGGTCGATCGCCTCGGCCCACCGCCCGGTACGGGTCAGGTCGTTCCACTCCGGGATCAGGTTGCCCAGCGGGCAGCCCTGGTGGCAGAACGGGATGCCGCAGTCCATGCAGCGGCCGGCCTGGCGGGTCAGCGCCGCAGAGTCCTCCTCGCGGCGGGCATAGACCTCCTTGAAATCCATCAGCCGTACCGGGACCGGGCGGCGGGCCGGCAGCTCGCGGTCACGGACCTTGAGAAATCCGCGTGGGTCAGCCATGGGTCGCCTCCAGTACTCGGTTCCAGACCTCGGGTTCGGCTGCGTCCACCCCTTCAGCTCGTGCGGCCGCCAGCACGGCGTTCACCCGCGCATAGGCTGGTGGCAGCACGCGCGTGAAGCGGCGCGCCACCACCGCCGGTGCGGCGGCCAGCTCCGCGGCCAGCTCCGAGCCGGTGTGCTCGGCGTGCCGGGCGAGCAGGTCGACCACGATGACGACGTCCTCGGGGTCCAGCTCGTCCAGGGAGAGGTCGCCACTGGCCAGGGCCGGGCCGTTCACCCGGCTCGGCACCAGGTCCAGCACGTACGCGGTGCCACCGGACATGCCCGCACCGAAGTTGCGCCCGACGGGACCGAGCACGACCACGGTTCCGCCGGTCATGTACTCGCAGCCGTGGTCACCCACACCCTCCACCACAGCGGTGGCACCGGAGTTGCGGACCGCGAACCGCTCTCCCACCAGCCCGCGCAGGAACAGCTCACCACTGGTGGCGCCGTAGCCGATCACGTTGCCGGCGATGACGTTCTCACCGGCGGCGAAACCAGCTGCCGGGTCCGGGCGGACGATGATGGTGCCGCCGCACAGGCCCTTGCCGACGTAGTCGTTCGCGTCGCCGTAGAGCCGCAGGGTGATCCCGGCCGGCAGGAACGCACCGAGGGACTGGCCGGCCGACCCGTGCAAGGTGACACCGATGGTGCCAACCGGCGGACCGCCGTCGCCCTGTCTTTGCGCGGCGGCGTGCTTCGTGACGGCGTGGCCCAGCATGGTGCCCACGGTGCGGTTCACGTTCCGCACCGCGCCCTCGATGTGCACCGGCTCACCACGCTCGAGCGCGGGTGCTGCGGCCTCGATCAGGTCGTTGTCCAGCGCGCGGTCCAAGCCGTGGTCCTGCTCACGCACCTGGCGCGGTGCGGAGCCGTCGGGCAGCTCGGGGCTGGTCAGGATCGGGGACAGGTCCAGTCCGCTGGCCTTCCAGTGCTCGACGGCGTCACGTACGTCGAGCAGGTCGACCGCACCGATCGCGTCGTCCAGGCTGCGCAGGCCGAGCTCGGCGAGCAGCGCCCGCACCTCCTCGGCGACGTATTCGAAGAAGGTGACGACGAACTCCGGCTTTCCGCTGAACCTCGCCCGCAGCTCGGGGTTCTGCGTGGCCACCCCGACCGGGCAGGTGTCCAGGTGGCACACCCGCATCATCACGCAGCCGGAGACCACCAGCGGTGCCGTGGCGAAGCCGAACTCCTCGGCACCCAGCAGAGCGGCGATCAGCACGTCCCGGCCGGTCTTGAGCTGACCGTCGGTCTGCACCACGATCCGGTCCCGGAGGTTGTTCGCCACCAGGGTCTGCTGGGTCTCGGCCAGACCGAGCTCCCAGGGCATCCCGGCGTGCTTGAGCGAGGTGAGCGGGGAGGCGCCGGTGCCGCCGTCGTGCCCGGAGACCAGCACCACGTCCGCATGCGCCTTGGCCACACCGGCGGCGACCGTGCCCACACCGACCTCGGCGACCAGCTTCACGTGCACCCGGGCGGCCGGGTTGGCGTTCTTCAGGTCGTGGATGAGCTGGGCGATGTCCTCGATGGAGTAGATGTCGTGGTGCGGTGGCGGAGAGATCAGGCCCACACCGGGAGTGGCGTGCCGGGTGCCGGCCACCCACGGGTACACCTTGCCGCCGGGCAGCTGGCCGCCCTCCCCGGGCTTGGCGCCCTGGGCCATCTTGATCTGGATGTCGCTCGCATGGCTGAGGTAGTCGGAGGTGACGCCGAACCGGCCGGAGGCGACCTGCTTGATCGCGCTCCGCCGCCGGGGGTCGTGCAGCCGGTCGACATCCTCCCCGCCCTCACCGGTGTTCGACTTCCCGCCGAGGGTGTTCATCGCGATCGCGAGCGTCTCGTGCGCCTCGGCGGAGATCGAGCCATAGCTCATCGCGCCGGTGGAGAACCGCTTGACGATCTCGCTGACCGGTTCCACCTCCTCGATCGGTACTGGGTCGCGCCCGTCGGTGCGCAGCGTGAACAGTCCGCGCAAGGTCATCAGCCGGCGCGCCTGGTCGTCCACCCGGCGGGTGTAGTCGCGGAACACCTGGTAGTTGCGGGTGCGGGTGGAGTGCTGCAGGCGGAACACGGTCTCCGGGTCGAACAGGTGCGGTTCGCCCTCCCGACGCCACTGGTACTCCCCACCGACCTGCAGGTTGCGGTGCGCCGAGGAGATGCCGCTGGGCGGGTAGGCGGTGGCGTGCCGGGCGGCCACCTCGGCGGCGATCACCTCCAAGCCCACCCCGCCGAGCGGGGAGGGGGTGGCGGTGAAGTAGGTGTCCACCAGCTCCTCGGACAGGCCGAGGGCCTGGAACACCTGGGCGCCGCGGTAGGAACCTGCGGTGGAGATGCCCATCTTGCTCATCACCTTGAGCATCCCCTTGCCCAGACCGCGGATGAGGTTGCGCACCGCATGGGCGGGAGTGACGCCGTCCACCACCCCGGAATGCACCAGCTCCTCCACGCTCTCCATCGCCAGGTAAGGGTTGACCGCTGCTGCGCCGTAACCGACCAGGAGTGCCACATGGTGCACCTCGCGCACGTCCCCGGCCTCCACCAGCAAGGAGATCCGGGTGCGGGTCTGGGCGCGGATGGTGTGGTGGTGCACGGCGGCGGTGAGCAGCAGCGAGGGGATCGGCGCCAGCTCGGCGTCCGACTCCCGGTCCGAGAGCACGATGAAGCTCACCCCACGCTCGATCGCCTCGTCCACCTCTCGGTAGATCTCCGCCAGCCGCTGCTCCAGCGCCTGGTGCCCGCCGCGCACCGGGTACAGACCGGAGACGGTGATCGCGGAGAAACCGTGCCCCGCCTCGGGGGTGCGGTGGATGTTCTTGATCTTGGCGAGCTCGTCGTTGTCGATCACCGGGAAGCCGATGGCGAGCTTGCGGGCATGCTCGGGGGTGTCCGCCAGCAGGTTCGGCTCCGGCCCGATCGCCCCGGCCAGGGAAGTGACCAGCTCCTCCCGGATCGCGTCCAGCGGCGGGTTGGTGACCTGGGCGAACACCTGGCTGAAGTAGTCGAACAGCAGCCGGGGCCGGGCCGACAGCACCGCCACCGGGCTGTCGGTGCCCATCGAGCCGAGCGCCTCCGCGCCGGTGGCCGCCAGCGGGCGGAGCAGGATGCGCAGCTCCTCCTCGGTGTAGCCGAACGTCTGCTGGCGGCGCAGCACCGAGGACCGGGAGTGCGCCACGTGCTCCCGCTCGGGCAGGTCGGCCAGGTTGACCAGGTGCTCGGACAGCCACTGGTCGTAGGGGTGCGCAGCGGCCAGGGAGTCCTTGATCTCCTCGTCCGCCACGATCCGGCCCTCGGCCGTGTCCACCAGGAACATCCGCCCGGGCGCCAGGCGGCCCTTGCGCACCACAGTGGCCGGGTCCACCTCGAGCACACCGGACTCGCTGGCCAGCACCACCAGACCGTCCTCGGTCACCCAGTACCGGCCGGGGCGCAGCCCGTTGCGGTCCAGCACGGCGCCGATGCAGCGCCCGTCGGTGAAGCACAGTGCCGCCGGCCCGTCCCACGGTTCCATGATGGTGGCGTTGTAGGCGTAGAACGCCTTGCGCGCCGGGTCCATCGTGGCGTGGTTCTCCCAGGCCTCCGGGATCATCATCAGCACCGCGTGCGGCAGGGAGCGGCCACCGAGGTGGAGCAGCTCGAGCACCTCGTCGAAGCTGGCGGAGTCGCTCTGCGTCTCGTCGCAGACCGGCAGCAGGTCGGCCACGTCCCCGAGCCGCTCGGAGGCCAACGTGCCCTGCCGGGCGGCCATCCAGTTCCGGTTCCCGCGCACCGTGTTGATCTCCCCGTTGTGCGCGACCATCCGGAACGGGTGCGCCAGCGGCCAGGACGGGAAGGTGTTCGTGGAGAACCGGGAGTGCACCAGCGCCAGCTGGGTGGCCAGCGCCGGGTGGGACAGGTCGGTGAAGAACGGTTCCAGCTGTCCGGTGGTGAGCATGCCCTTGTACACCAGGGTGCGCGCGGACAGCGACGCGGCGTAGACGCCCAGGCTGTGCTCGGTACGCTTGCGCACCCGGTAGCAGCGCCGGTCCAGGTCGATACCGGCCAGAGTCTGGTCGGGTGCGGTCAGCACCACCTGCCGGAACGTGGGCATGCAGGACCGGGCGGTGGGTCCGACCAGGGCGGCGTCGGTCGGCACCTCCCGCCAGGTGAGCACCTGCAGACCCTCCTCGGCGGCGATCGCACCGATCCGCCCCGCGGCCCGGTCGGCCGCAGCGGGGTCGGCCGGGAGGAAGAAGGTGCCGACGGCGTACCGCCCCGGGTCCGGCAGGTCCACCTGGAGCACCTCGCGGAAGAAGGCGTCCGGAACCTGCAGCAGGATGCCGGCACCGTCACCGGAGCTCGCCTCGGCGCCGACGGCGCCGCGGTGGTCCAGGTTCGCCAGCGCGGTCAGCGCAGCATCGACGATGTCTCTCCCCGGTGTCCCGCGCAGGGTCGCGACGAAAGCCACTCCGCAGGCGTCCCGGTCCCGGCCCGGGTCGTACAGACCCTGCTTCTCGGGAGCGGTGCTGAAGGCGGTGTACGGCGACGGCACGTGCGCGGGCTGGTTCATCCGATCATCCTCACGGCCGTGAGGACGACCCACGGCGACGGCTTGTTGACTGTATTTGGGGCGCCATCGACCCACTGCTGCCGTGAATTTACGCGTTCATGGTGCTGCATGTACAGCAATAGATGTTAATTTTGTGTTACCTGCACCTGGGTGCGCGTGAGTCACGTACCGTGGCACCCGCGAGTCGTCACCGTGTGCTGCTGCCCGCGCACCACCAGCACCGCCCCGGTCCCACGCTCTCCGCGTGGTCGATCACCTGCTGTGGAGAGGCGTAGCGCCTCTGGTGCCGGACGAGCTCGTCCTCGTCGTCCACGAAGACACCCCCATCGTGCCGAGTCCGGCAGACGTCCAGGTCCAGGTCCAGGTCGAGGTCCAGGTCGAGCGTGGTCACCTCGCCCCGGTGTGACCAACGAGCTGGAGTAGTCACATCGCAGTAGACATCGAGCTGCGCTGGTGCTGCCAGGAACAGTGCCGTCCACCAGGCATCTCGAGGAAAGAGCATGGCTCGCCGCTCCCCGGTCGAGCAGGTCTCGCCACCCCGGCCCTTGCGGTATCTCGTCCCGGTCGGTGCGCCCAGCCAGATGCCGAACTCGTCGTCACCGAGACGCACCGTCGAATGGTGCCAGTGCAGCCTGCCGTCGAGCTTGCGCACCACAGCTCGAACGGTGTCCTCCACCATGCCGGGAGGTTACCGACCCCTACGCCGAGGTCGCGGTCTGTCGCCGATGGCGCTGGTCAGCGCCCGGTGGTCGAGTCCGCGTCCGGGTCGGTGGCTCCGGTGCTCGTGCTCTCCGCGGCGAGGGCGTCGTCGGTGTCCGGCTCCGTGGGGGTCCCGGCGCTGTCCGCAGGTGAGGTGTCGCTGTCTGCAGCTGAGGCCGCGCTAGCAGCGCTGCGCCCGCTCGTGGCGCCCTCCCGTTCCTGCGTGCTCGTGGTGTCCTCGGCGCGGTCCTCGTCCTCCGGTTCGTGCCCCGGCAACCACGGCGAGGGCTCCCGCTCCGGGTAGCGCTTGGAGAGCACGATGAAGATGGCCAGGGAGACCAGGCAGACCAGGATCGAGGTCCACACGTTCAGCCGCAGCCCGAGCACGTGCTCGGCCTCGTCGATGCGCAGTGTCTCGATCCAGCCGCGGCCCACGGTGTAGCCGAACACGTACAGCCAGAACACCCGGCCGTGGCCGAGGCGGAACTTGCGGTCGATGACCACGATCAGCACCGCGATCGCCAGGTTCCAGAGCAGCTCGTAGAGGAACGTGGGGTGGAACAGGGTGCCCGCCGGGTAGTCCATCCCCTGCGCCGCCAGCACGCCGGAGTCGATCTGCAGGCCCCAGGGCAGCGTCGTCGGGGAGCCGAACAGCTCCTGGTTGAAGTAGTTGCCGAGCCGGCCGATCGCCTGGGCGACCAGCAACGCCGGCGCCATCGCATCGGCCACTGTGGCCAGCCGCAGACCGCGGCGGCGCAGGTAGATCCACACACCGAGCGCCCCGGCGGGGATCGCCCCCCAGATGCCCAGGCCGCCGTTCCAGATGGCGAAGGCGTTCCACGGGTTGCCGTCCGGCCCGAAGTAGGCGTCCGGGGAGGAGAACACGTGGTACAGCCGAGCGCCGATGATGCCCAGCGGCACCGCCCAGAAGATCGCGTCCAGGATGGCGCCTTCCGGCCCGCCCCGGGCGCGGTAGCGCCGCACCGAGATCCAGGTGGCTACCACGATGCCCGCGAGGATCGCGAACGCGTACGCGCGCAGCGGGATCGGACCCAGGTGCCAGACCCCCTGCGACGGGCTCGGGATCCCGTCCGCCACCACAGGCAGCATCGCCAGGTGCCCGCCGGGCCCAGTCATCGCGCTCTCCCGGCGCGCACGCCGGCAGCGAGCTCGGCGACCAGCTCGCGCAGCCCAGCCAGCGCGGCGGCACGGTCGCCGTCGGTGCGGATCAGGGTGCGCACCAGCGCAGAGCCGACGATCACACCGTCGGCGTAGCGGGCCACCTCCGCGGCCTGCTCCCCGGTGGAGACGCCCAGTCCCACGCACACCCGCTCCGCACCGGCAGCGCGGGTGGCCGCCACCAGCTCCTCCGCCTTCTCACCGACGGCCGCGCGGGTGCCGGTGACGCCCATCGTGGATGCGGCATAGACGAACCCGCGGGCGGCCGCGGCGGTCAGGTGCAGCCGTTCGGTGGTGGAGCTCGGCGCCACCAGGAACACTTTGTCCAGACCCTGATGGTCCGCGGCAGCGATCCACGGACCGGCCTCGTCCGGGATCAGGTCCGGGGTGATCAGCCCGGCACCGCCGGCCTCCGCCAGGTCGGCGGCAAACGCGTCCACCCCATAGCGCAGCACCGGGTTGTAGTAGGTCATCACCAGGGTGGGCGCACCAGTGGCGGAGACCTCACGTACCGCTCGGAGCACGTCCCGGGTGCGGGTGCCCGCATCCAGCGCGACCTGCACGGCCTCCTGGATCACCACCCCGTCCATGCCCGGGTCGGAGTAGGGCAGGCCGAGCTCGACGATGTCGGCTCCGGCGGCCACCGCGGTGCGCGCCGCCTCGATCGATCCGTCCACATCGGGGTAGCCGACCGGCAGGTACACGATCAGCGCGGCCCGACCCTCGCCGCGAGCGGCGTCCAGCGCGGCTGCGGTGCTCCGGGTGGTGGGGATGCTGGCGGTCATTCCTGGCCTTTCGCGTCAGGGTCCAGCAGGTCGAACCATTCAGCCGCCGTGGACACGTCCTTGTCGCCGCGGCCGGACAGGCACACCAGCAGCACGGTCTCGGTCGGGTCCGCGCCGCTGTCCACCAGCTGGGTGCCCAGCCGCAGCGCACCGGCGAGCGCGTGCGCGGACTCGATCGCCGGGATGATGCCCTCGGTGCGGCAGAGCAGCTCGAACGCGGACATCGCCTCGGCATCGGTGACCGGCACGTACTCCGCACGTCCGATAGCAGCCAGCCAGGAGTGCTCCGGGCCCACCCCGGGGTAGTCCAGACCGGCGGAGATGGAGTGCGACTCCACCGTCTGCCCGTCCTCGTCCTGCAGCAGCATGGTCCGCGCACCGTGCAGCACACCGGGGTCGCCAGCGGTGATGGTGGCGGCGTGCCGGCCGGTGGCCACCCCGTCGCCGGCCGCCTCGCAGCCGATCAGTCGCACCTCCGCGTCGTCCAGGAACGCGTGGAACAGGCCCATCGCGTTGGACCCGCCGCCCACGCAGGCGATCGCGGCGTCCGGCAACCGGTCGATCCGCTCCAGCAGCTGCTCGCGGGCCTCCTCGCCGATGATCTTCTGCAGGTCCCGGACCATCGAGGGAAACGGGTGCGGACCGGCCACTGTGCCGAAGATGTAGTTGGTGCTCTGCACGTTGGCGACCCAGTCCCGGAACGCCTCGTTGATGGCGTCCTTGAGAGTGCGTGAGCCGGTGCTCACCGGCACCACCTCAGCGCCGAGAAGGCGCATCCGGGCGACGTTCAGCGCCTGCCGGCGGGTGTCCTCCTCGCCCATGTAGATGGTGCAGTCCAGCCCGAACAGGGCGGC
>DATGRZ010000348.1:0-10103 GCA_035303065.1 Ruania sp. | reverse complement strand
TACTTCTGGATGGCGCTGATCCTGGTGCTGGTGTTCTCGGTGAACCTGGGCGTGTTCCCGGTGGCCGGCGCCTACGACGTGAACATCGACCGGGCCTGGAGCTGGGAGTTCGTCTCCTCGGTGCTCTACTACGGCACGCTGCCGGCGATCACCATCGTGATCGCATCGTTCGCCGGCTGGGTGCTGAACATGCGGAACATGACCGTGACCGTGCTCGGGGAGGACTTCGTCACCCTCGCCGAGGCCAAGGGGCTGCCCAAGCGGATGGTGCTGGTGAACTATGCCGCCCGGAACGCGATCCTGCCCTCGGTCACCGGTTTCGCCCTCGCCCTGGGTGCGGTGGTCGGCGGTTCGATGCTCACCGAGGTGATCTTCAACTACCCCGGTGTGGGCTACACCCTGTTCCAGGCGGTGCAGAACCACGACTTCCCGCTGATGCAGGGGCTGTTCCTGATCATCTCCCTGGCGGTGATCGTGGCGAACCTGCTCGCCGACATCGTCTACATCTTCCTCGACCCGCGCACCCGAGCGGAGGCCTGAAGCATGCGGCTGCGTTCCTGGCTCCCCACCTCCGGCAAGGTCCTGGCCGGTCTGGTGATCGTCATCGTCTTCGCGCTGGTGGCGATCCTCGGACCGATGGTCGCCCAGTACGGTCCCCGTGCCTCCGGTCCGGAGATCCTCGCCCCACCCTCGGGCGCGCACTGGTTCGGTACCACGCAGACCGGGCAGGACGTCTTCGCCCAGTTCGTCTACGGCGCCCGGGTGTCCCTGGCAGTGGGCGTGTTCGCCGGGGTCGTCTCCCAGGTGGTGTCCATCGTGGTGGGCGTGATCGGCGGGTACTTCCGCGGGCTGGTCGACGATGCGATGTACATCCTCACCGCCGTGTTCCTGGTGATGCCGGGGATGCCGCTGCTGATCGTGCTCACCGGGTACCTGCCCTCGCGCGGGATGATCTCGGTGGCAGTGGTCATCGCGATCACCTCCTGGGCGGGTTCGGCGCGGGTGCTGCGGGCCCAGACGATGTCGCTGCGGCGCCGCGACTTCGTGGAGGCCGCGCGGGCCACGGGTGAGTCCCGGGTGCGGATCATCGTCAGCGAGATCATGCCGAACGCGCTGCCGCTGATCGCCTCCGGGTTCCTGTTCTCGGTGATCACCGGCATCCTGTCCGAGGCCGGTCTGTCCTTCCTCGGGCTCGGGTCGCTGACCTCCACCAGCTGGGGCACGATGCTGTACTTCGCACAGAACGCGCAGGCGTTCCTCATCGGCGCCTGGTGGTGGTTCGTCCCGCCGGGGCTCGCGATCGCGATCATCGGGGCAGGGCTGGCGCTGATCAACTTCGGCATCGACGAGTACGCCAACCCCCGGTTGCGCACCGGGAAGAGCCGGGCGAAGAGCGCCCCCGCACCGCTGGCTGCGGCCACCAGCGTCGAGGAGCCCCGGCCGGATGTCCCCGACCAGGAGCCGCAGATCCGGCCCGGCGGCAGCCAGGCCGACCCGGTGATCGAGGTGGCTGGTCTGACGGTCGACTACGACACGGCCGAGGGGCGGGTGCACGCGGTCAAGGACGTGTCGCTGACGGTTCGCCGCGGTGAGCTGCTCGGCCTGGCCGGCGAGTCCGGCAGCGGCAAGTCGACGTTGACGAACACCATCACCCGGTTGCTGCGGCCACCGGCAGAGGTGACCGGTGGTTCGGTCACCTACCACCGCCGCGGCACCGGTGCCCAGCAGGAGCCGGTGGACCTGCTGCACCTGCCGGCTGACGAGCTGCGCGCCTTCCGCTGGACCGAGCTGTCCATCGTGTTCCAGAGTGCGATGAACGCGCTGAACCCGGTGCTGCGGGTGGCCGCCCAGTTCGACGACGTCCTGCGTGTGCACCGGCCGCAGATGCGCCCGACGGCGCGGCTGGAGCTGGCCCGCACGATGCTCACCCGGGTGGGGATCGACCCGGAGCGGGTCAGCGCGTACCCGCACGAGCTCTCCGGCGGGATGAAGCAGCGGGTGGCGATCGCGATCGCCCTGGTCTGCGACCCGGACGTGATCGTGATGGACGAGCCCACCACAGCGCTCGACCTGCTGGTGCAACGGGAGGTGCTGGACCAGGTGATGGCGCTGCAGGAGGAGTTCGGTTTCGCGATCATCTTCACCACGCACGACCTGTCCCTGCTGCTGGAGGTCTCCGACACCATCGCAGTGATGCAGCAGGGCCGGCTGGTGGAGTACGGCGCCGCGATGGACGTCTACACCGACCCGCGTCACCCCTACACGCAGGCGCTGCTGCGTTCGCTGTCCGACCTGGGAGCCCTGGTATGACCGCCATCGAGACCGAGCCCACCTCCCCCGCAGCCGAGGTCGTGCTCGAGGCCCGCGACCTGGTCAAGGACTTCGCCGGCCCGCGGCGCGGGCTGCGCCGGGAGCGGATGCGGGCCGTCGACCAGGTCTCGCTGCAGCTGCGCCGCGGGGAGGTCACCGCGCTGGTGGGGCAGAGCGGTTCCGGGAAGAGCACCGTCGGCCGTCTGCTCGCCCAGCTGCTGCCGCCGACCTCCGGCCAGGTCCTGCTGCACGGCACACCTGTGGCCGCCACCAGCGGTCGGGCGTTCATCCGGTACACCGGCGCGGTACAGATGACGCTGCAGGACCCGTTCGCCTCGCTGAACCCCGTGCACCGGGTGGACCACGTGCTCTCTCGTGCGCTGGCCATCCATGGCCGGGCACGCGGCCGGGACCAGGTGCACGAGCAGAGCCTGGAGCTGCTGGAGAAGGTGGAGCTGACCCCGCCGGAGCGCTACCTGCACCGGTTCCCGCACGAGCTCTCCGGTGGGGAGCGACAACGCATCTCCTTCGCCCGGGCGCTGGCCGCCCAGCCGCAGGTGCTCCTTGCCGACGAACCGGTGTCCATGCTGGACGTGACGATCCGCAAGGAGATGCTCGACCTGCTGGACAGCCTGCGCCGCAGCGAGAACCTGGCGGTGCTGTACATCACTCACGACCTGGGGTCGGCGCGGGCCTACTCCAGCCAGACGCTGGTGATGTACCACGGCGTGGTGGTCGAACGAGGCAGCAGCGCCACCGTGATCGACGACCCGCAGCACGAGTACACCCGACGGCTGCTGGCAGCGGCCCCGAACCCGCGCCGGCGCCTGGCCGGCTGAGAGGTGGAGCAGATGACCAGCAGCGCACAGGACGCCCGCAACCTGGCGACCCTGACCACCGAGCGGGTGGACGAGCAGTACCGAGACCTCGACCGGCGGTCGACGCTCAGCGTGCTGACCGCGCTGAACGAGGCGGAGGCCCAGGTACCGCAGGCGGTGCGGGCGGTGCTACCGGTGATGGCGCCGCTGGTCGAAGCGGCGGCAGAGCGGCTGAGCACGGGCGGCCGCCTGGTCTATGTCGGCGCCGGGACCTCCGGTCGTCTCGGCGTGCTGGACGCGGCGGAGTGCCCACCGACCTTCCACGTCTCCGCCGAGACGGTGACCGGGCTGATCGCCGGCGGACCGAAGGCGATCTTCGCGACGGCAGAGGCCGCGGAGGACTCTGCAGAGGCGGGCGCGGCGGACGTCCAGGCCATCGCCGTCGGCCCCGGAGACACTGTGGTGGGGATCGCCGCCAGCGGCCGGACCCCGTACGTGCTCGGCGCGGTCCGGACCGCCCGGGCCGCCGGGGCGCTGACGGCCGGGATCACCTGCAACACCGGATCGCCGCTGGCGGCGGCGGTGCACCATCCGCTGGAGGTGGAGGTCGGCCCCGAGGTGATCGCCGGGTCCACCCGGCTGAAGGCCGGGTCGGCCACCAAGCAGCTGCTGAACATGCTCTCCACGGCGGTGATGGTCCGCAACGGCAAGACCTACCAGAACCTGATGGTCGACCTGACGATCAGCAACGACAAGCTGCGTGACCGGGGTGAGCGGCTGCTGGCACGGATCACCGGCTGCACCCGAGCGGAGGCGGCCACCGCGCTCCGCGCCGCAGGTGACCGGATCCCGGTGGCTGCGGTGATGCTGGTGCGCGCGGTCGGCCCCGGCCGGGCGGGTGAGCTGCTCGATGCCGCCGACGGCCACCTGGCCCAGGTGATCGACCCCGCCTGACCACCCTCGCAGGGGTGGGGCGGTCAGGTGGCGGTGCGGGCGATCCTGGCCAGGTCCTGGCGGAGCTCGAGCACCTCGAAGCGGTCGCGGTGGGGGTGCACCCGGTTGGTCAGCAGCACGGTGACCAGCTCGCGGGCCGGGTCGATCACCACTGCGGTGCCGGTGAATCCGCTGTGGCCGAGCACGCCGGGATCGGTGGTGGCCATCAGCGACTCCTGCCCGAGGCGGAACCCGACCGCCTGGTCGTAGCCGACCCGGCCGGTCTCCGCGGCGGTGAGCGTGCCGGTGTGCAGCAGCGCGCGGGAGCTCTCGGTGAGCAGCCCGGCTGCCCCGGTACGCACCTCCTCACCGAACGCGAGCAGATCACCCGCAGTGGCGAAGATGCCCGCGTTCCCGGCGCCGCCGAGGGTCCAGGCAGTCTCGTCGTGCACCTGACCGCGGACCAGACCGCGCGGTGGGTCGTGCTGGTACTCGGTAGCCACCACCGGTCGCCTGCCGGGGTCGTAGCCGGTGGCGGTCATCCCGAGCGGGCCGGTCACGCTCGCCTGCACCAGCTCCGGCAACGGCCGACCGGTGAGCCGCTCCAGCAGCAGCCCGAGCACCAGGTAGCCCACGCAGGAGTACTCCTGCCGCTGCCCCGGTCGGGCGGTCAGCGGTGCGGACAGGACGCGCCGGGCATGGTCGGCCCGGCTGCCCGGGGTGCGCCACAGCTGTCGCACCGCAGGCAGGCCGGCGGTGTGGGTGAGCAGGTGCCGCGGCAGGATCCGCTGCCGGTCCGGGTCGGCGCCCACGGCCAGCTCGGGCAGGTCCTCGGCCACTGGCCGGTCCAGGTCGAGCACACCGGCGTCCACCTGCACCAGGGCGGTGACGGCGGTGAGCAGCTTGGTCACCGACGCCACGTCCCAGACATGCTCGGCGGTGACCGGTTCCCGCTCGGTCTCCGGGAGCAGGTGGCCCTCGGCGTCGAAGGCCAGCGCCCAGCCGGAGCAGGCGTGGGCGACCACCTCGCCCCGGTGGGCGATCAACGCCACCGCCCCCGGCGCGCCGTCGAGAGGACCGTGCTGCCCCGGTGGGCTGGCCAGAGCCGCCCAGGTGGCGCCGTCGAGCAGGTCCTGCAGCTGCTCCTGCAGCTGCTGCCGGGCGGTCATCGGCGCTGCCCCTGCCGGACCACGTCGTAGGTGCCGCGCAGCGCTTCCGCGGTCTCCTCCATCCTGCGCTGGGCCACAGCCACGAAGAGGCAGTCCACCACCAGCAGCTGGGCAGTGCGCGAGGCCATCGCCCCGGAGCGGAACCTCGCCTCCCGCACAGTGGTCTGCAGCACCAGATCGGCTGCCTTCGCCACCGGTGAGGAACCCACGTTGGTCACCGCTACTGTCCTCACCCCGCGCTCGCGGGCTGCGGACAGGAAGGTGACCACCTCGCTGGTGGTGCCCCGGTGGGAGAAGCCGATCGCCACATCCCCCTCCCCCATCAGCGCGATCGAGGTGAGCGCGTCGTGCCCGTCGGCGAAGCAGTACGCGGTGCGTCCGATGCGGAACAGCTTGCGGTGCAGGTCCGCGGCGCTCCACCCCGACCCGCTGACGCCGTACAGGGAGATCCGCGAGGCGCCGTCGATGGCGTCCACCACCCGGGCGAGCTCGTCCAGGTCGAGGCTCTCGATGGTCTCCTCGATGCACAGGCTCTCGGTGTACCGGATGGAGTCGACCAGCTCGGCGAGCGTGGAGGACGCGGAGATGTCCGCCACGTCGGTGCCGCCCCGGTGCGCACCGTCCCGCCCGACCTCGGTGGCCAGCTCCACCCGGAGCTGGACGAACCCGTCCAGACCGAGCTCGCGGCAGAACCGCACCACGGTGGTCTCCGAGGTGCGGCACCGACGAGCCAGGTCGGTGATGGTGCCGCCCAGCATCCGTTGCGGGTCGGCCAGCACGTCCTCTGCCACCCGCCGGATCGAGGGCGGATAGCTCTCCAGGTTCGCCTGGATGCGGGACTGGATGTTCATCGTTGTTGCCCTCCTGCCCGCTGCTGCGCGGCTACCCTCTGGTCCGGTCCAGAGTATCGGCCTCCAGGCTCAGAGCAGGTCGGCTCGCAGCTCTTCGGCCGAACGCGGGGAGAGCAGGCCGGGTGGCACGTCGAACAGGGTGTGGGCGCCATACCGGCCCTGGGTGGCGAGCCGGTGGGCGGCGCGGGCGTAGGCGACCAGCACGCTGGCGGTGAACCCTGGGTTGTCGCCGAGGGTGAGGCCGAACTCGATCAGCTGCCGGTGCCCTGGGCCGGTCTGGCCGCTGCGCAGCACGAAACCGCCGTGCGGCATGCTGGTGTGGTCCCGGGCGAGCTCCTCGGCGGTGATGAAGTGCACGGTCGTCTCATAGGGCTCGAAGTAGTCCGGCATGGTGACGATCGCCTCACGCACCTCCTCGGCGTCCGCACCCTCGGCGAGCACCACGAAGCACTCCCGCGTGTGCTTGTCTCGGGTAGGCAGGTCCGGGTCCTCACCGCGGCGCACCGCGTCCACGGCCTCCTGTGCCGGCAGCGTGTACTGCACCCCGGCGGCCACCCCGGGCACCCGGCGAACTGCGTCCGAGTGCCCCTGGCTCAGTCCGCGACCCCAGAAGGTGTAGGTGTGCCCGGCGGGCAGGATCGCCTCCCCGAGCATCCGGTTCAGGGAGAACAGGCCCGGGTCCCATCCGGTGGAGATCACCGCAGTGGTCCCCGCCTCGCGGGCACGGGCATCGACGGCGGAGAAGTAGTCCGGGATGCGGGCGTGGGTGTCGTAGGAGTCCACGGTGTGGAACATCCCAGCAAGCTCTGGCCCCTGCACCGGCAGGTCCTGCTTGGAGCCGCCGCAGAGGATCAGCACGTCGATGTCCTCGGTGCGGGTGGCCAGTGTGTCCCAGGCGAGCACCTGGGTCTCGGGTCGCTGAGGGCGCACCTGGGCCGGGTCGCGGCGAGTGAACACCCCCACCAGGGTCATGTCCGCATTCTGTGCGAGGGCGGCTTCTACTCCCCGTCCGAGGTTGCCGTACCCTGCGATCCCGATCCGGATGGTCTCGCTCACCAGTTGTCCTCTCGTGCCTTCTGCTGCGGGACTGGAGTCCCGCCGTCGGCAACGTACACCACACCCGGGGCGGGCGGAGCCGTCTGCCCGAGGGTGCGGCGGTGCTCTCGCACGGAGTACGCCACCGCAGCCACCCAGATGACGGCGACCAGGGCGTGCACGGCGGTGCGGACCGGTGGCAACGGCGAGCAGGTCGGCCTGGAGCAAGGTCCGCACATTCGTCAGCACGATGATGCCGCCGACAGCGGAACCGAGCACCCGCGGCGGGACGAGCCGCACCAGCCATGCCGCGACCGGGGCGGCCACCAGGCCACCGAGCAGCAGGGCCACCACCCACGTCACGTCGATCCCCGCTGTGCCCAGACCGACCAGGAAGCCCAGGCTGGCGGCGACGGACACGAGGAGCTCACTGGTGTCGATCGAGCCGACCACTCGGCGCGGCTCCATCCGGCCGCTGGCCAGCAGCGCAGGTGTGCCGACCGGTCCCCAGCCCCCGCCGCCGGTGGCGTCCATGAAGCCGGCGACCAGCCCGAGCGGGGTCAGGAAGCGGCTGCGCAGCGGCTGACCGAGCCGGTCCGTGCGCAGCCCGCGGAACGTGAACCGGGCCAGCACGTAGATCCCCAGGCCGAGCAGCAGCAGCGCCATCAGTGGCTTGGCGAGCTCGGTGGAGATCCAGGACAGGAAGGTCGCCCCGGCGAACGCTCCGACCGCACCGGGGATACCGATCCGCAGCACGACTCGCCAGTCGACGTTCCCGAACCGCCAGTGCGAGAGACCGGAGGCGATCGTGGTGCCGATCTCAGCGAGGTGCACTGTGGCCGAGGCTGCCGCCGGGTTGGTCCCGATCGCGAGCAGCAGTGTGGTGGAGGTGACGCCGTACGCCATCCCGAGGCTGCCGTCCACCAGCTGGGCGCCCAGTCCGACCAGTGCGAGAAGAACGAGGGTAGGCATGCGCGGGTCTCCTGTCTCGGTGACGGCCCGAACCGGCCCGGCCCGATAGTCGATATATCCGATCTAATTAGTCGGGTAAGGTAGCACACCCGGGAACTAGCCCGGCCCCCCAGGCGGACAGCGTCCGAACCTCAGAAGTTCTCCCAGGCGCCGGCCCTGCCGGTGAGCGCCTGGACCGCCTCCGGCAGCGACCCTGTGACCAGGTCTGCCAGGGTGACCCCGTCCAGCACCGCACGCACGTTCACCCGCAGCGCCACCCACAGGTCCAGCAGCACCACCGCCGCTCCCTCGTACTCGAGGTCGGAGGGGCGCGCGTCGCGCACGAAGACCAGCGGTCCGTCCACGGCACGCACCACGTCCGCCACGGTGACCTGCTCGGCCGGTCGACCGAGCAGGTAGCCGCCGCCGGCACCTCGCCGGCTGACCACGATGCCCTCCCGACGCAGGTCGCTGAGGATGACCTCGAGGAACCGGTGCGGGATCTCCTGGGCGCGCGCCAGGGCCTCCGCCGGCACCGGGCCCTCGTCGGACCGGCTGGCGAGCTGGGCCGCAGCGCGGACGGCGTAGTCGGCCTTGGCGGAGATCCTCACCGGCCCCGCCCGCTACCGCAGGTCGAGTCGCTCACGCTGTCATCCTAACCAGCAACGTGCCCCGACCCCTTGCCACACCCGAGATGATGTGCGTGACTGGACTCCCGCCGTCGGCAGTGTGCACCACGCCGGCGACCGGTGAGAGTACCGACCGGACGATGGAGGAACGATGAGCGAGGACGTGCTGGCGACGCTGCCCGCACCGGTGCAGCAGTTCGTGGCGGCGATCAACTCCGGCGACACCGAGGCGTTCGTCGGCGTGTTCACCGCCGACGGCTACGTGGACGACTGGGGCCGGGTGCTCCGCGGCCCGGACGGGGTGCGCTCCTGGGCCGGTTCGGATGCGATCGGCGCCGGGGCGCAGATGACGATCCTGTCCGGGGCCACCGAAGGGGACACGGTGCACACGCACTTCTCCTGGTCCTCAAGCGTGTTCAACGGGGAGTCCGACGGGATCTTCACCCTGGACGGGGACAAGATCGCCGGGTTCCGCATCCCACCGGCGCACTGAGGAGGACACCTGGTGGCGCAGTACCTGGTCGTGGTCGAGTCCGACTACAAGCGCGGTTCGCCGAACTACCGGATCCACACCTCGGAGCTGCTCGACCAGGCGGGCGCCGAGGCGCTGATGGCGCAGCTGCGGGCCGGCAGCTCTGACCTGCTGCCGGCCCAGCCCGGTGCGCACGTGGTGGACCTGGGCCCGGGGCAGTTCCTCCGGGTGCGCCGCCGGCACGGGGCCACAGTGCTGGACCGGGTGACCCTCGGCGAAGCGAGCACGCAGTAGCCGGCCTGCTGTGGTGTCGGCCGCCTGGTCACGCCGGCGGTCGAGCCCACTTTGCGGTCACTGCCGCCAGCTGCCGATCAGCTCCTCGATGGCCTCGCCGGCCTCCCCCTGGTCGCAGCCGCCGACGTCGATGTGGTAGCTGCCCTCGGGCGTGGTGTAGTCCACGAACGTGCTGCGCCCGCCCGGGCAGTCCTCACCGAGCTCGATGTCCCCGGACAGACCGTGCTCGTGCAGCAGCTCGGCGAGCTGGGCGGTCTGCTCCGGGTCGTCGGTGGTGGCCTCGCTGTTGTCGAAGTCCTCGATCGCCTGGTCCTGGCTGTAGACCGCGCTGGTGATCGTCATCGGGTCCGGGTCCTGGCAGCCGGCCAGCAGCAGCACGCCGGCCGCAGCTGCCAGCAGGGCACCGCCAGCTCGACCCATGGAGAAGGACATACAACGAACCTGGCAAACCACCACCTGGGCTGTCCATGGGGAGAGCTGCCCAGCTCAGCTCAGCTCGCCGGTCAGCGCCGGCGCTTCTCCCGGATCCGGACGCTGATCTCGATCGGGGTGCCCTCGAAGGAGAACGTCTCCCGCAGCCGCCGCTCGATGAACCGCCGGTAGCCGGGATCGAGGAACCCGGTGGTGAACAGCACGAACCG
>DATGRZ010000347.1:0-2666 GCA_035303065.1 Ruania sp. | reverse complement strand
CCCGAGGAACCCCGGCAGGCCCGCGCCTGACCGCGGCCGCGCCGGCCCACCGCTGGCCCCTCGGCCGCACCGACCAACCGCTGGCCCCTCGGCCCCGCCGACCAACCGCTGGCCCCTCGGCCCCGCCGACCAACCGAGTTGTGCGACAAAGCGATCGACTTAGCCCGCCATTCGCCGAAAATTCGCCGCCGCGATCGTTTGCTCAGGCGGCGCGGGCACCGGCCTTGCCGGGTTTGTAGCACAACTCAGTTGGGTCACTGGTTCGGCACGGTGAGCGCGAGCGGGGTCAGGCGGCGTAGATCGTCACCTCGGCGGCCTTGATCACGAAGGTCACCCGCTGGCCCACGGCGAGCGCCAGGCTGGCCACCGACGGCGCGGTGATGTCTGCCGCGAGACGTGTTCCCGAGTCGGTCCGCCCGCGCACCCGCACGAGCTCGCCCTGCTGCTCGATCCCCACCACCTGCACCGCGACCGCGTTGCGCGGACTACCGCTGGGCGGCTCCCGGTAGACCGCAACGGCGCGCGGGCTGAAGGTCGCCGCCGCGCCACGCCGGACCGCAGGGTGTTCCCCGGCACCGGCCGGCACGTCCGGCCTCGAGCCGGCCGACAGCTCCGGCGTCCGGACTGCAGCCGAACCGTCCTCACCGTCGCCAGCAAGGCCGTGGAGCACGACGTCATCGGCCTGGACTGCGTCGCTGCCCACCCGGATCCCGGTGAGCAGGTTGACGCCGGCAAACCGGGCCGCGAACGTCGAGCGCGGTCGGCGGAGGACCTCCGTGGTCGCCCCGTGCTCCACCACTGCCCCCTCCTCCAGCACGACCACCGCATCGGCCAGGGCCAGCACGTCCAGCAGGTCGTGGGTGACGACCACGGCGGTGCGGCCGGTCTCCCGCAGGGAGGTTCGCAGCACCTGCCGCAGCTCGGCGGCGGCGTCGACGTCGAGGGCGGCAAGCGGCTCGTCCAGCAGCAGGAGCTGGGGATCGGGTGCCAGCGCCCGGGCGAGGGCGACCCGTTGCTGCTGCCCGCCGGACAGCTCCCGGGGGCGCCGATCGGCGAGGTGTGCCGCACCGACCTCCTCGAGCCGCGCCAGGGCGGTCAGCCGGGCCGGCCCGCGCCCGGCCCCGAGCGCGCGGGGTCCGAATGCGACGTTCTCGAGGACGTCGAGGTGGGGCAGCAGCAGCGGCTCCTGGGCGAGCAGCGAGATCCTGCGTCGGTGCGGCGGGACCCAGCGCCCGGCACCGGCCACCTGCCGCCCGGCCACCCACACCTCTCCCGAGCCGGGTCGGAGCGTCCCGGCCGCCAGGCTCACGGCGGTGGACTTGCCGGCCCCGTTGGCGCCCAGCAGCGCGACCACCTGGCCGGCGGGCACCTCAAGGTCGATCCGGACTCCTCGGTCGGGGACCGCGGCGCGGATCACCATGGCCGGGCTCGGTGCCGTGCCGGCAGGACCGCCGCCGCGGGCGGTGTGGGTGGTCATCGCTGCTCCCCCGTCGTGCCGGAACCGGTGCGCCCGCCAGGTGGACGCTGCACCACTCCCCCAGCTCCCGCCGTCTGGTCACCCGGCCGTGCTCCTCGGTGCGCCGGGCCGGCGGTGCGGCGCCGTCCTCCCTGGGTGGTGAGCACGAGCAGCGCGGCGATGAGGATGAGGATGAGGGACAACGCGATCGCGGCGTCCGGGTCGGTCTCCCGCTGCAGGTAGATCTCCAGCGGCAGCGTGCGGGTCACCCCCTGCAGGGAACCGGCGAAGGTGAGCGTGGCACCGAACTCACCGAGGCACCGGGCGAAGGCCAACGCGATCCCAGAGCCGAGGGCCGGCGCCAGCAGCGGGAGGGTCACCCGTCGCAGCACCGTGGACGGGCTGGCACCGAGGGTGGCGGCCACGACCGCATGACGGCGCCCGGCGGTACGGGCCGCCCCCTCGACGGCGATGACGAGGAACGGCATCGCGACGAACGCCTGGGCGAGCACCACGGCCGTGGTCGAGAACGCGATGTCGACCCCGAGCATCCGCAGCTGGTCACCGAGGAGACCGCGGCGTCCGAAGGTGGTGAGCAGCGCGAGCCCGGAGACCACCGGCGGCAGCACGAGCGGCAGCAGCACGACGGTACGGACAACCCGCGCCCCGGGCAGCCGGCCCCAGGCGAGGACCAGCGCGAGGGGCACCCCGAGCACGACGGCGAGCAGCGTCGCGGCCGTCGAGGTGCGCACGCTCAACCAGAGGGCTGCCAGTGACGCCTCGGAGGTAAGCAGCTCGGGCAGGTCTGCCCAGGGCACCTGGAGCACCATCGCGAGCACCGGCACGGCGATGAGCAGTACCCCGACGACGGCGGGGGCCAGGATCCAGCGCGGCAACCCATGATCTGCACTCATGGCACCGCGAAACCGGCGGCCTCGAGCACGTCCTGGGCCTCGGGCCCCAGGAGGAACTCGGCCCATGCGCGGGCGAGGTCGGGATCGTCGGCGTGGGTGGTCACGGCGACCGGGTAGCGGTTCACCACGTCCTCGGCGCCGTCCACGGCGATGACGTCGACGGCGGCGCCGGCCGACGCGGCGTCGGTGGTGTACACCAGCCCGGCGTCCGCCTGGCCCGAGGTGACCTTGCCGAGCACGTCGGTGACGCTGCCCTCCTCGCTCACCGGCCGCAGGGTGGTCCCGACCTGCTCGGC
>DATGRZ010000346.1:0-6214 GCA_035303065.1 Ruania sp. | reverse complement strand
GGCAGTCGATACTGCCCCACCGCCGGTCCCAGTTCCGGCTGGTGAGCGGATCCTCGCGCCCGACCTGGCGCGCGGGTTCGCGCTGCTGCTGGTGGCGCTCGCGCACACCGCGGGCTTCGTGTACATGAACGTGCCGGGCCTCGACCCGGCCCCGGAGGGCCTGACGCGCGGCTATTCGCTGGTGATGATCGTGTTCGTGCACGCCTGCGCGCTGCCATTGTTCGTCATGCTGTTCGGCTACGGCCTGGTGCAGTTCACGCGGCACCAACGGATGTCGGGAATCCCGTGGCCGACCACGCGTCGCGTGCTGGTCCGCAGGTACCTGGGGATGGTGGTCATCGGGGCGCTGCACGGCGCGCTGCTCTTCTCCGGGGACATCGTGGGCGCGTTCGGCGTCGTCGGTCTAGCCTTCTCGCTGCTGCTGCTGCGACCAGGCGGCCGGGTGCGCGACTGGATCCTGCGCTCGGCGCCGATCTACGTGCTGGGGGCCGGGATAGCTGTCGCCGTGCTCGCAGGGCTCGCCTACGCCGGTATCGCCGCCCGCGCCGGGGCCCCGAGCCCGCTGCCGGTCGACCCGTCCCCGTCCCAGGAAGCAACGACCTACGGCGCCTCGCTGATCGAGCGGGTGGTGGAGTGGCCGGTGACCACACTGGTCTTCCTGCCGTTCGTGCTGATGGTGTGGGTGGGCGCCTGGGCAGCGCGTCGCCGTGTCCTGGAGGAGCCCGAGCGCCACCAGCGCCTCCTGACCACCGGCCTGGTCGGCGGGTTCACCATCGCCATCGCCGGTGCACTGCCGATGGGGCTGCTTGCCGGCGGTTTCGTCGAGCTGGACGCTGAGACCGCCGGCCTGGCCCGGACGGTCTACGAGATGTCCGGGTTCTTCGGAGGCATTGGCTATGCCTGCCTGTTCGGCCTGGTCGGCCGGGCGATGTCGCGGCATACCGACCGGTGGCGCTCGAACGCCGTCGTCGGCTCGATCGTGGCGCTCGGCCAGCGCTCGCTGAGCGGCTACCTGGTGCAGTCCCTGGCCTGGCTGGTGCTGCTGGCACCGTTCAGCCTGCACCTCGCCCGGGACGCGGAGTCTCCCGCAACGGTCGCGGTGTGCTGCGCGATCGGTGTCTGGTTGGCGAGCGTGCTGGTCGCCGGTCTGATGCACCGCCGAGGCCACCGCGGGCCGATCGAGCTCTTGTTGCGTCGCTTCGCCTACCGTGACCGGACTGCTCCGAGGTGACAGCAGCACCGACCGAGGTCCGCTGCTCGCGCGGAAGTCTGCTGGGGCTATGGCAGCAGTGATCTTCCACACCAGCGGGTCGGGCCTAGCTGATGCCGATCTCGGCGGCGGCACAGGTGAACCGGCGGGCCTCGGCCGCCACGTCGATGTCGGTGCGGCCCGCGGCGAGGAACGCGTTGGTGGTCGCGAGCCGGAACAGCAGCGCACGGGCGACGTACGGTACCGCGACCCCAGCCGCTGGGAGCGCTGCGGCGTCCGCCCCGTGGAAGCAGAGCGCATCGGCGACCACCACGGCCTCCGCCCAGAGGGCCGGGCGCCAGTAGGGCGACACGTCGATCACTGCCGGTGCCAGACCAGGGGCCAGGAGCACGTTGCCGGTGAGGTCGCCGTGCACCAGCTGGGCCGGACCGGGCGGGTCCGGTTGGGCGCGCAACCGCCCGGCGACGTCGTCGAAGGCTGGATGGAACTGCGTGTGCTGCTCGCCCCACGCGACCCGGTCGGCGACCGCCCATGGGTCGGTGCGGGAATCGAGCAGGGCGGGGCGCGGGGTGCCGGCGAGCGCGTGGTGGAAGAGACGCCCGGCCGCCACGACCTTCGGCCAGGACGTGGGTCGGCGCAGGTCGGGCTCCTGGCCGTGGACGAACGAGGTGGCGGTCCAGCCGGCCACCGACCAGGCGCCCCCGGCAGCGGCGACCGGGACCGCCAGCCGCAGCCCGGCCGGCTCGAGCTCGCGGAGCGTGCTGCTGAGCCAGCGCTGCACGGGCGCTTCGCCGGGCTTGAGCACCAGGTCGCCGGCACGCCAGGAGGTGCCCTGACCGCCCGGCAGTCGGACGAGCTGGCCCGGGTCGGCTCCGAACGCGCGGACTACGCTGTCGGGCGGCCGGTGCAGCATCAGCCCAGCCTACTGACACTGGTTCGCGTGGAAGTCTGCTGGGGCTGTGGCACCAGTGATCTTCCGCGCCAGCGGCGTGCAGGGCGCGCAGCCAAGCCCAGCCCGTCGACCCGGAACCAGCGCCGCAGCACCTCGGGAATACATCCGCCCACCCCATAGTTGAGCCACATAGACTCAAGTTCTTGCCCCTCGATTTGGAGATCTGGACCGGGGCGCGCAAACTTGAGTGCGGCAGACTCATCCACAGCAGTGTCGTCGAGGCCCGGCGGCGCGGAAGGAGCAACCAACATGGCACGAGCGGTCGGAATCGACCTGGGTACCACGAACTCCGTGGTCACCGTCCTCGAGGGTGGCGAACCCACCGTCATCGCGAACGCCGAAGGCGCTCGCACCACACCGTCGGTCGTGGCTTTCAGCAAGACCGGTGAGGTGCTCGTCGGTGAGGTGGCCAAGCGTCAGGCCGTCACCAACGTCGACCGCACCATCTCCTCGGTCAAGCGCCACATGGGCACCGACTGGAGCACCGAGATCGACGACAAGACCTACACCGCGCAGGAGATCTCTGCGCGCATCCTGGGCAAGCTGAAGAAGGACGCGGAGTCCTACCTGGGCGAGCCGGTCACCGATGCGGTGATCACCGTGCCCGCCTACTTCAACGACGCCGAGCGGCAGGCCACCAAGGAAGCCGGGCAGATCGCCGGGCTGGAGGTCTCCCGGATCATCAACGAACCTACCGCCGCGGCCCTCGCCTACGGCCTGGAGAAGGGTAAGGAGGACGAGCTCATCCTGGTCTTCGACCTGGGTGGCGGCACCTTCGACGTCTCCCTGCTCGAGGTCGGCAAGGACGAGGACGACTTCTCCACCATCCAGGTGCGCGCCACCAACGCTAACAACCGCCTCGGTGGTGACGACTGGGACCAGCGGATCGTCGACTGGCTGGTCACCCAGGTGAAGAACGCCAACGGTGTGGACCTGTCCAAGGACAAGATCGCCCTGCAGCGTCTGCGTGAGGCGGCCGAGCAGGCGAAGAAGGAGCTGTCCAGCGCGACCTCCACGAACATCTCCCTGCAGTACCTGTCCATGTCCGAGAACGGCCCCATCCACCTGGACGAGCGCCTCACCCGCGCCCAGTTCGAGCAGATGACCTCGGACCTGCTGGACCGCACCAAGACCCCGTTCCACAACGTGATCAAGGACGCCGGGATCGCCATCTCGGACATCGACCACGTGGTGCTCGTCGGTGGCTCCACCCGGATGCCCTCCGTCACCGAGGTGGTCAAGGAGCTGACCGGCGGCAAGGACCCGAACAAGGGTGTGAACCCGGACGAGGTCGTGGCCGTCGGTGCCGCGCTGCAGGCCGGAGTGCTGGGCGGTGAGCGCACCGACGTGCTGCTCATCGACGTCACCCCGCTGTCCCTGGGCATCGAGACCAAGGGTGGTGTGATGACCAAGCTCATCGAGCGGAACACCGCCATCCCGACCAAGCGCTCCGAGGTGTTCTCCACTGCGGAGGACAACCAGCCGAGCGTGCTCATCCAGGTGTTCCAGGGTGAGCGTGAGTTCGCCCGCGACAACAAGCCGCTGGGCACCTTCGAGCTCACCGGGATCGCCCCGGCCCCGCGCGGCATGCCGCAGATCGAGGTCGCCTTCGACATCGACGCCAACGGCATCGTGCACGTGTCCGCCAAGGACCGCGGCACCGGCCAGGAGCAGTCGATGACCATCACCGGTGGCTCCGCCCTGCCCCAGGAGGAGATCGACCGGATGATCAAGGAGGCCGAGGCGCACGCCGCCGAGGACGCCAAGCGGCGCGAGGAGCAGGACACCCGCAACTCGGCCGAGCAGCTGGCCTACTCCACGGAGAAGCTGCTCACCGACAACGCGGACAAGCTCCCCGAGGATGTCGCGACCGAGGTGCGTGCCGCCGTCGACAAGGTGAAGACCGCGCTGGAGGGCGAGGACATCGAGGCGGTCAAGACCGCCCAGGCCGAGCTGTCCGAGGCGAGCCAGAAGATCGGTCAGGCGCTCTACGCCCAGCAGGAGACGCCGTCTGCTGACGGGGCCGCTGGTCAGGAGGCGCCCGCCTCCGACGCTGGCTCCGAGGACGAGGACATCGTGGACGCCGAGATCGTGGACGAGGAAGAGCAGAAGTGACCGAGTGGGAGGAGGAGCCGGTGATCCGCGACAAGCGGCGCCTGGATCCGACCACCGGCGAGCTGCGCACTCCTGAGGAGGTGGCCGCCGAGGAGGCGGCCGCCGCTCAGGCAGCCAGTGACGGCGGAGCCTCCTCAGCCTCCGACCCCACCTCAGGTGGGGGCTCCGGGGCGGAGGGCGCACCCGTCGACCAGGACCCGGTGGCGGCGGCCAAGGCCGAGGCTGCCGACCTGCAGGACCAGCTCGCCCGGGCGAAGGCGGACCTGTACAACCTGGACCAGCGGTTCAACAACTTCGTCAAGCGTTCCCGTGCCGAGGCGCTCGCTGAGCGCGGGCGCGGGGTCGAGGACGCGGTCGAGGCGCTGGTCCCGGTGCTCGACGACATCCACCATGCACGGGAGCACGACGGCCTGACCGGGCCGCTCGGTGCGATGGCGGAGAAGCTCGAGGAGGTCCTCGCCTCCCGGTTCCAGGTGGAACGCTTCGGCGCCGCCGGCGACGAGTTCGATCCGAACGTGCACGAAGCGCTGATGCACGAGGAGAGCGAGGACGCGACGACCGAGACCATCTCCCAGGTGCTCCAGCCGGGGTACCGGGTGGGGGAGAAGGTCGTCCGGCCGGCCCGAGTGGCGGTGACCGGACCACAGTGAGCCCAGGTAGCGCGATGATGATCGAAGGAGGTGTGGCGCAGTGACCGGACAGGACTGGCTGGAGAAGGACTTCTACGCGACGCTGGGCGTGTCCAAGGACGCTGACGCCGCCGCGATCAAGAAGGCCTACCGCAAGCTCGCCCGCACCTGGCACCCGGACCAGAACCCCGGGGACGCCAAGGCCGAGCAGAAGTTCAAGGAGATCGGGGAGGCCTACGCGGTGCTCTCCGACGCCGAGCAGCGCAAGCAGTACGACGCGCTGCGCGCCATGGCCGGAGGCGGACCCAGGTTCGCCTCCGGCCCGGGCGGCACGGCCGGGTCGGCCGGTTTCGAGGACCTGTTCGGCGGGATGTTCGGAGCCGGCGGTGCCGGTGGTGGACCCCGGGTGCGGTACTCCTCCACCGGCGGATCGATGCCCGGTGGCGGAAGCTTCGAGGACATCCTCGGCGGACTCTTCGGTGGTGGCGCCGGTGGCCCGGCCGGGTTCCAGGCGCCGACCAAGGGTGGGGACATCACCACCTCCGCCTCGCTGCCGTTCCGTTCGGCGGTGGAGGGAGCGACCGTGACCCTCACCCTGGACGGCTCGCGGTCGATGAACGTGCGCATCCCGGCAGGGGTGCAGGATGGGCAGAAGATCCGGCTCCGTGGCAAGGGGCAGCCCAGCCCCACCGGCGGCGAGCCCGGTGACCTGGTGGTCACCGTGCACGTGGAGGCCCACCCGGTGTTCGGGATCCGTGGGCAGAACCTGACGATCACGGTGCCGATCACCTTCCCGGAGGCGGTGCACGGCGCCACGATCGCTGTGCCCACGCTCGATGGTGGCCAGGTCAGGCTCAAGGTGCCCGCCGGCACCCAGTCCGGGACCCGGTTGCGGGCCAAGGGCCGCGGAGTGAAGTCGAAGAAGGGGACCGGGGACCTGATCGTCACCGTCGAGGTAGCGGTGCCCCGGAAGGTCAGCAAGGCGGCAGCCGAGGCGCTCAAGCAGTTCGCCGAAGCCAGCGAACCGGCCGACCCGCGTGCCGGGCTGGCGGCTGCGGCGAGGGCGTGATGAGTCATGCCCGGCTATGACGCCCCGATCTTCCTGATCTCGGTGGCTGCCGAGCGCGCAGGGATGCACCCGCAGACCCTGCGTACCTATGACCGGCTCGGCCTCGTGGTGCCACAGCGCACCCGGGGCCGGGGCCGGCGCTATTCCGCCCGCGATGTGGACGTGCTCCGCGAGGTGCAGCGGCTCTCCCAGGAGGAGGGCATCAACCTGGCCGGGATCAAGCGCATCCTGCACCTAGC
>DATGRZ010000345.1:0-2859 GCA_035303065.1 Ruania sp. | reverse complement strand
ACGATGCCCTCGATCGCCTGGTCGATCGGTGCGTCCTCGAACACGATGTTCGCGGCCTTGCCGCCCAGCTCCAGGGTGGCGCGGGTGCGGGTGCCGGCGATCTGCTTCGCGATCTGCTTGCCGACGGCGGTCGAGCCGGTGAAGGCCACCTTGTCCACTCCCGCATGCCTCACCAGGGCAGAGCCCGTAGGTCCGGCACCGGTGATGATGTTCACCACTCCGGGGGGCAGCTCGGCCTGGCGGAGCAGGTCGGCGAACAGCAGCGCGGTCAGCGGGGTGGTCTCGGCCGGTTTGAGCACCACAGTGTTCCCGGTGGCCAGGGCCGGGGCGATCTTCCAGGCCAGCATCAGCAGCGGGAAGTTCCACGGGATCACCTGCCCGGCCACCCCGTGCGGGCGCGGGTCGGCGCCGAAGCCGGCGTAGGAGAGCTTGTCCGCCCAGCCGGCGTAGTAGAAGAAGTGCGCGGCCGCCGTGGGCACGTCCACGTCCCGGGACTCCCGGATCGGCTTGCCGTTGTCCAGCGTCTCCAGCACGGCGAACTCACGGGCGCGTTCGGCCAGCAGGCGAGCGATCCGGAACAGGTACTTCGCCCGCTCCGGCCCGGGCATCGGCCCCCACACCTGCTCCTGGGCGCGGCGGGCAGCGGCCACCGCCCGGTCCACGTCCGCCTCATCGGCCACGGCGACGTCCGCCAGCACCTCCTCGGTGGCCGGGTTCACCGTCTTCATCGCCGCGCCGGAGCCTTCGACGAACTTCCCGTCGATGAACAGCCCGTAAGAGGAGTCGATGTCCACCACCGCGCGCGACTCGGGCGCCGGTGCGTACTCGAACTTGCTCATCTCGCCCCTCAGTCGATCGTCACGTAGTCGGTGCCGGAGTAGACCCCGCTGGCCAGCTTCAGCCGCTGCAGCAGCACGTCGTTCAGCAGCGAGGAGGCACCGAACCGGAAGAACTCCGGGTCCAGCCACGCCTCGCCGGCCACCTCGTTGACCGCCACCAGGTACTTCAGCGCGTCCTTCGCCGACCGGATCCCACCGGCGGGCTTGACCCCGACCTGCACCCCGGTGGCGGCGAGGAAGTCACGCACCGCCTCCAGCATCAGCACGGTCACCGGAAGAGTAGCGGCGGGGGAGACCTTCCCGGTCGAGGTCTTGATGAAGTCTGCCCCGGCGAGCATCGCCAACCAGGACGCACGGCGCACGTTGTCGTCGGTGGCCAGCTCCCCGGTCTCCAGGATCACCTTCAGGTGCGCCGGCTCCGCCCGGGACTGGCACACCTCGCGGATCGCGACGATGTCGTCGTAGACCTTGCGGTAGTTCCCGGCCAGGAACGCGCCCCGGTCGATCACCATGTCGATCTCGTCCGCCCCGGCGTCCACCGCGTCCTGGGTGTCCGCGAGCCGCGCCGCCGTCCCCGCCCGGCCGGCCGGGAACCCGGTCGCCACCGCGGCCACTGCGATCGGCGCCCCACCGAGGGCCTCCTTCGCGATCTGCACCCGGTCCCCGTACACGCAGACGGCGGCCGGTCGGGGGCAGCTGGGATCGTCAGGTTGTGGGGTACGCGCCTTCGCGACCAGAGAACGCACCTTGCCGGGAGTGTCGGCACCCTCCAGGGTGGTCAGGTCGATCATCGAGATCACCGTGTCCAACCCCCAGGCCTTCGCGGTCGTCTTGATCGACCGGGAACCGAGCTGGGCGGCCCGGCCGGCCAGGCCGACCGCATCCACTCCGGGCAGCCCGTGCAGGAACGTGCGCAGCGCGCTGTTGCTCAGCTGGTCCGAGCCGACGACGCCGCTCGCGTCCGCGCTCACCTGGTGCGCTGAGCGGGTGGCCGGGTGGGTACCGCCCACGCTCGAGGGCGCCGGCGCAGTGGTGGTGAAGGCCATAGGGCGAGTCTAGGCCGCGGTGAGCGGCCCGCGCTGGTGAGCGCCGCCGTCAGACCCGGCTGTTCCGCCCGAAGGACTGCAGATAGCTGGCCCCACCGGCGGCCAGCTCCGCCTCGAAGTCCCGGGCCCAGGCAGCGTAGGGACGGGAGGCGAGGTGCTCGTTGCCGAACCGGGTGTCCTCGGAGACCTCGGTGAGGCAGAAGTCCGGGATCACCAGGTCGGTGACCGGCCCGCCGCGCTCGCACTCAGCCACGATCAGCGGCGAGCTCGCGCCGAGGAACTCATCCAGCACCCAGCCGTCCTCACCGAGCCAGACGCCGTGCCGCAGCTTCAGCACCTTCGCCCCACCACGGCGGACCATCTCCTCGGCCACCAGCGGGTCCAGCTCGCGCTCCGCCTCGTACCGGGTGCCGCCCACCGCCGGGCCCTTCGCGGTCAGCGTGCACACCGACCACTGGCCGGCCACTGCGGTGAGGATGCCGGCGATGTCGCCCGAGCGACGACTCGGCCCCTCAGGTGCCGGCGCCTGCAGCCGCACCCGCAGCGCATAGCCCTCGCTGGCCAGGTAGTAGCTCTGCACGATGACGTCCGGGGTGGAGCCGACCAGCAGGTCTGTCGGCAGGGCTCGGACCAGGAACTTGCGCTCGAACTCGAAGTCGCCGTACCCGGGCTCGCTCATACCAGGAGTTTACCTGCGGGACCGGCCCAAGGGTGGGACCTGGGCCGGTCCCGCAGCGCGATCAGCCCAGGTCCGCCGAGCCAGCCTCGGCAGCCTGCTCCTGAGCGGTCGCGGTGCGCTCGGCGATCCGGTCCTGGATCGCATCCCGGTGACCGTCGGCGTCCGACTCGGCGAAGGTGCGCAGCGAACGCTCGGCGATCGGGTCGCTGTCCCCGATGACCTCACCGCGGACCCGGACGTTGTCGCCGAGCTGGGCCAGCGGCTCGTTGTCCACCAGGCGCAGGTCGGCGTTCAC
>DATGRZ010000344.1:0-3342 GCA_035303065.1 Ruania sp. | reverse complement strand
CATCCTCGCTCCTTCCCCCCGCCGCACGCCAGCACAGTGTGCCCGGGGTCCTACCGTGGTCTCTAGTGAACACGTGATGCGCGGCGAACGCCAGCAGGCAAGGATGGGACGATGGCCCGCAGCTCCACCCTGACCGAGCTCGACGGCCGGCGCCTGCAGCTGACCAGCCTGGACAAGGTGCTCTACCCGGCCAGCGGCACCACCAAGGCGGAGGTGATCGACTACTACCTGCAGGTGGCCGCCGCGATGCTGCCGCACTGTGCCGGCCGGCCGGTCACCCGCAAGCGCTGGGTGGACGGTGTGGGCACCGCGCAGTCCCCCGGGGGGGCGTTCTTCACCAAGAACCTGGACTCGGGCACCCCGGACTGGGTGGTGCGCGCGGACCTGCAGCACTCCGACCACCGCAGCACCTACCCGCTGGTGAACGACCGGGCCTCGTTGGCGTGGATGGCGCAGATGGCGGCGCTGGAGCTGCACGTGCCGCAGTGGCGGTTCGACTCGGCCGGAGTGGCGGGTGCGCCGGACCGGATCGTGTTCGACCTGGACCCCGGCCCGGGTGTGGGGCTGGGGCAGGTGGCCGAGGTGGCCCGGTGGGTGCGGGACATCCTGTCCGGGATGGGGTGGGCCAGCGTTCCGGTCACGTCCGGTTCCAAGGGCATCCATGTGTATGCCGCGCTCGACGGCGGAGCCTCCGCTGATCAGGTCCGTGCCGTGGCGGCCGAGCTCGCCAAGGCGCTCGAGGCGGACCACCCGGATCTGGTGATCTCGAGGATGAAGCGGGCCGAGCGGGCCGGGAAGGTGTTCATCGACTGGAGCCAGAACCATCCGAACAAGACCACGGTGGCGCCGTACTCGCTGCGCGGCACGCTCACCCCGCACGTGGCGGCCCCACGCACCTGGGCAGAGCTGGACGAGGCGGACCTGCACCAGCTCACCCCGGAGGAGGTGGTGCAGCGGCTGGTCCGGGACGGGGACCTGATGGCGGCGGGCCTGGCCGGGGCAGACACCGCCGACGCGCTGACCGACTACCGCGGCAAGCGCCGAGCCGACCGCACGCCTGAACCGGTGCCGGAGGCGGTGGCCGCGCCCGGTGCGGAGGTGTTCGTGGTGCACGAGCACCACGCCCGCCGGCTGCACTGGGACCTGCGGATGTCCTACCTGGGGGTGCTGACCAGCTTCGCCGTGCCGAAGGGGCTGCCCACGGAGCCGGCCACCCAGCACCTGGCGGTGCAGACCGAGGACCACCCACTGGACTACCTCACCTTCTCCGGCACCATCCCGGCCGGGGAGTACGGCGCCGGGGAGATGTCCGTCTGGGACACCGGTACGTTCGAGATCCACAAGTGGTGGCTCGGCAAGGAGCTGATCGTCACCTTGCACGGCCGCAGCGACGGGCCGCTGGCCGAGCGGGCGCCGGCGAAGTTCGCGCTGATCTGCACCGATGCCAAAGAGCGCCAGTGGTTGGTGCACGCGATGAAACCGGGTGCGCCGCGCCGCTCCCCCACCCGGGCCCCGGACCGGGCCGAGCACGCACCGCCCAGGGCGAGCACCGCCGTCACCGGCTCCCCCACCCGGACCCGCACCGCGGGTGAGCCCACCCCCGCCAAGGTGAGCTCCGCCGTCGTGCGCCCGATGCTCGCCACCCCGGGCACACCAGGAGACGTGGGCCCCGACTGGGTGATCGAGATGAAGTGGGACGGACAGCGCGTGCTCGCCCACGTGGTCGACGGCGGGGTGCAGCTGTGGGCCCGCAGCGGTCGGGACATCACTCCCAGCTATGCCGAGCTCGCCGAGCTGGACGTGCACGCGGACTCAGCGCTGCTGGACGGCGAGGTGGTGGCGTTGGACGACGCGGGCCGGCCCTCGTTCGCGCTGCTGCAGCCGCGGATGCAGGCCGCCCGGCCGGCGGAGATCGCTGCGGCGGCCCGGCACCAGCAGGTGCACTACCTGGTCTTCGACGTGCTCGAGGTGAACGGGCAGGATCTCACCCGGCAGCCGTACACCGACCGACGGGACCTGCTCAGCCGGCTGGTGCAGCCGACCGCGCACGTGCAGCTGCCCGAGGCCTTCGACGGCGACCTGGAGGCGGCCCTGGCGGCGAGCCGCGCGTACGGGCTGGAGGGGGTGCTGGCCAAGCACCCGGACAGCCGGTACCTGCCCGGCCGGCGCTCGTCCGCCTGGGTGAAGATCAAGCACACCGAGGCGGTCGACGTGGTGGTCTGCGGCTGGCGTCCCGGGCGAGGCGAACGCACCGGACAGATCGGGTCGCTGCTGCTGGCTGTGCCGACCGAGGCTGGTGGGCTGCGCTACGTCGGCCGGGTGGGCACCGGGTTCTCCGCTGCGCAGACCCGCGACTGGGTGACGATGCTCGGCCCGGAGGAGATCGACGCACCGGCCGTGATCTCCGTGCCGGCTGCCGACGCCCGGGACGCCCGCTGGCTCCAGCCGCTGCGGGTGGCCGAGGTGGAGTTCGGTGAGTGGACGCCCACGGGTCGGTTGCGGCACCCGCGGTGGCGGGGCTGGCGGCCCGATCTCAGTCCGGCGGACATCGGCCCGCCGGACGTGGGCTGAGGCGCGGTCGGCAGGTTGGCCCGGTCAGGCGACCGGCCGGCGCACCAGGTACACGAACGACCGGGCCGACCGGTGCGGCAGCCGCAGCGCCGGGCGCAGGTGACCGCGGCGGGCGAGGATGGTGCCCACCACCAGGGCACCGAGCAACGGACCGGCGGCGCAGGCCGCGAGTCCGGCGTGCGGGCCGCCCCACTCGCAGACCCAGCCGATGATCACCCCGGACGCCGCCTGGGCGCCCATGTTGATCAGCACGTACAGGGACAGCACCCGCCCGCGCATCGTCGGGTCCACGCTGGTCTGCACCAGGGTGTTCGACCGGGTCAGGTAGAGCAGGCTGGTGGCGCCCATCGCGTACAGCACGAGCAGGAACAGCGCGGTGCTGCCGACCAGGGCGGCGACCAGCTGGAGCATGCCGAGCGTGGCCGCCCCGGCGACGAGGGTGCGCAGCCGCAGCCGGCGGGCGCGGCCAGCGAGCAGCGCCCCGGTGATGGCACCCATCGCGAGCGTGGAGGTGAGCATGCCGTAGCCGCTGGCGCCCAGGTCGATCACCTCGGCGGCGTAGGCGGTGAGCACTGTGGCCATGTTCACGCCGGTGAGGGCCACGAACCCGACCAGCACGCAGGCCCAGAGGATCTCCGGGCGCTCGGCGACGTGCGCCAGCCCGGCGCGTAGCTGCCCCTTGGCGCGGCGCAGCACCGGCACGGCGAACATCTCCGCCCGGCGCATCGAGTGGATCAGCGAGGCGGCGGTGAAGCAGGCCAGCGCGTTCAC
>DATGRZ010000343.1:0-17627 GCA_035303065.1 Ruania sp. | reverse complement strand
ACCGAGACCACCCGCACCGTCCGGCCAAGCTGCTCGGCCAGCCGCGCCGCGTGCTGCACCGCCCCGTCCGACTCGGCGGAGCCGTCGTAGGCCACGGCGACCGGTCCGGCCAGCGACCCGTGTGCGGCGTAGCCCTTCGGGGTGACCACCACCGGGCAGGCCGCACCGTCCAGCACGCGTTCCACCGTGCTGCCCAGGGACACCCGTCCCAGCGTTGCGCTCGCACTGGCGCCGAGCACGACCACCCGCGGCGTCTGCGCCTCCAGGTGCTCGAGCAGCACCCGGGAGGCCCGCCCGGGCCCGAGGGCCAGCATGGTGGTCTCCACCCGGCCGCTGACCAGCTCACGCGCCACCTCCAGCTTCCGGTCCGCCTCCGCCCGGGCACTGTCGAGCCAGCCCACGTCCTGCGCAGCGGGCAGCATGCCCTCGGCGGCACCGGGGTAGGCCACCACGACCTGCACCGACTCGTGCAGGGCAGTCGCCAGCTCCAGGCCGAGGGCCAGGGCGTCCCGGCCCTGCTCGGTGTCGTCGAAACCCACAGTGAGCGTCATCAGTCAGACCATCCGATCGATTCAGGGCCGCGGTACCACGACCACGGGGTAGGCGGCCGAGCGGACCACCAGCACAGAGACCGAGCCGAGGAACACCTGCCGCACCGGCCCGTACCCGCGGGAGCCGCAGACCAGCATGCTGGGCCGTTCTCCTGGCAGGTCGGCCAGCACCGCGGCCACACTGCGCCGCACGGGCAGCACCTCACCGGTCGCGGGGACGTCCAGCTGGTCCGCCACGTCCACCACCTGGTCCTCCAGACCGGAGCGCATCCCGCCGTCAGCCACTGCCACCACCCGCACCGTCCGACCGGACCGGGCGGCCAGCCCGGCGGCGAACTGCACGGCATGCTCCGACTCCGGGGAGCCGTCGTAGGCGACCACGACCGGGCCGATCAGCTCGGTGCGACCGGCATACCCCTTCGGGGCGACCACCACCGGGCAGGCGACCCCGTGCAGCAGCCGCTCCACAGTGCTGCCTGGGGAGACCCGCCCGAAGGAGGCACGCGAGCTAGAGCCCAGCACGATCGCGCGCGGCTTCTCGGACTCGGCGTACTCGTACAGCATCCGCGCCGCCGACCCGGGGCCGAGGGTGATCGTGTCCATGTCGATGCGGCCGCCCACCAGGTCGCGTGCCACGTCCAGCTTCTGCTCGGCGACCGCCCGCACCTGGGCCACCCACTGGCTGTCCTGTGCGGCGTACAGCATGCCGCGGTCGTCCCCGGGGAAGACCGAGGCGACCGTCAGGGTGCGGTCGAACGCCTGCGCCAGCACCACGCCCAGGTCCAGCGCGTCCCGGCTCTGCGCGGTGTCGTCGAAACCGACTGTGAGTTCCATCAGCTGCACCATCCGATCGGTCGTCGCCAGGCCGGCACCGGCCCCTGCCTCAGGCACGATTCTCCCGGCCGGAGGGCCCGGTGTCCTGCCGATGACCGGCAAGCGTAGGCTCTGCGGGTGCACTGTGGGTACTACGACAGCCACCGCTGCCGTTCGTGCACCCTCATCGAGACCCGATATGCCGTCCAGCTGGCGGACAAGGACTCCCGCGCCCGAGCAGTGGTGGCGGCCGCAGCGGGTGCGGACCTGGACTGGGCTGCCCCGGTCGCCTCCGCCGAGTCCGGTTTCCGGAACAAGGCGAAGATGGTGGTCGGCGGTACTGTGGCGCACCCCACCCTCGGCATCCTTGGCCCCGGTCGGGCCGGAGTGGACCTGCGTGGGTGCAGCCTGCACGAGGAGCCGATCGTCGCGGCGCTCACGCGCCTCTCGGAGTTCATCACGACGGCGCAGCTCACCCCGTACCAGGTCTCCTCCCGCCGCGGAGAGCTCAAGTACGTGCTGGTGACGGCGTCCCCCACCGGGGAGCTGATGGTCCGGTTCGTGCTCCGCTCCACAGAGGCGCTGCCCCGGATCCGCAAGCACCTGCGGGCACTGCGTGCCGCACTGCCGCAGCTGGTGGTCGCCTCGGTGAACCTGCAGCCAGCGCCCGCGGCGGTGATCGAGGGGGAGCAGGAGATCCTGCTCACCGGGTCCTCCGCGCTACCGCTGGAGCTGAACGGGCTGTGCCTGCACCTGCGGCCGCAGAGCTTCTTCCAGACGAACACTGCTGTGGCGGCAGCGTTGTACCGGCAGGCGGTCTCCTGGACCCGCGCCCTCCCGGTGCGCACTGTGTGGGACCTGTACTGCGGTGTCGGTGGCTTTGCGCTGCACCTGGCCGGACCTGGCCGGCAGGTGACCGGGTTCGAGATCAGTGCACAGGCGGTCGCCAGCGCCCGGTGCAGCGCTGCCCAGGCGGGACTGGAGGGCCAGGTGAGCTTCGCCGTCGGCGATGCCACGCACCTGGCCACCCGATCGGGTAACGTGGCAGACCTGGTGGTGGTGAACCCGCCCCGCCGAGGGATCGGCGAGAAGCTCGCCAGCCACCTGGAGCAGTCCGGGGTGCAGCACGTGCTGTACTCCAGCTGCAACGTGGACTCCCTCGGCCGCGACCTGGCGCGGATGCGGTCCCTGCGCCCGGTGCGCGGACAGGTGCTGGACATGTTCCCGCAGACCGGGCACTTCGAGACTCTCGTGCTGCTGGAACGTCGCTGACCCTCGCTCCCCCGGTGGGCTGCCGGGCACAGGGCCACCGGGCAGTGGTCACCGGTGCCCTAGTTCTCCTGACCGCGCCCGCGAGAAGTCCTACAGTGGGAACGCACCGTGAGGGAGAGCGCGAAGGGGAGCAATGGGGGAGTCAGCGGCCACTGTCGACGTCACGATCTGGGACTGGCTCCCGCAGGCGGCACAAGAGGTGGAGCACTACCTCGAACGACTGCTCGCGGAGGCGGCGATCAGCGCGCACGCAGTCGATGCGCGCGCCAAGAAGATCGAGTCCTTCCAGGAGAAGTGCCGCCGCAAGCAGTACACCGACCCGCTCCAGGACGTCACGGACACTGTGGCGGTGCGGATCATCACCTACTCGCTGACCGATCGGGACCGCGCCGAGAGACTGCTGGTCGACCGGTTCCAGATCGCGGAGAACCACAATCCCGGTGCTGCCAAGCCCCAGAGCCGCCGGGGCTACGACTGCAGCCACCTGGTGGTGACCGGGGAGCGGGCAGGGGTCGAACCCGGATGGCTGATCGCCGGCGGCAGGCTCGCGCAGTACTTCGACACGTTCGGAGGGCTGGAGATCCAGCTCCGGACAGTAGCGGCGCACTCCTGGGCGGAGTTCGAGCACGCACGGCGGTACAAGGGCCAGCCATACCAGGCGATCAGCGACCACGACCGCGCGACCGTCGACCAGCTGTTCGGTGCGGCGTCTGACGCCCGTCGAGCGTTGGACGAGCTGTTCGTGGCGATCGACCGCGTGCTGGCCAACCCGACCGCGCCGTCCTCTCCTCCGGCGGCCCTCGAGGAGGCTGCGCCGCCCAGCGGCGATCCGGCCGGCCCGCCCACCGGGCCCCAGACCCCCGTGCAGCCGGCACCGCTGCGTACCTACCTCGCCGAGCGGTTCCCTGATGACGGCGAGGCCAGCGCGAAGGGCATGCAGTTCGCCTGCGAGCTCATCGACGCGTGCGGACTGTCCTCGATCGAGGCACTGGCTCGTGCGCTGGAGGGCGTCGACAGCGACCAGGTACGCCGCCTGATGGACACGGCCACAGCGGTGACCCGGGTGCGCCGGCTGGATGACACGTTGCTCGCCCGGTTCGGCGAGGAGTACATCGCGGCCACCGGTGCGCTCGGGAACGTCCCGCGACGCAGCCAGCAGCTGGAGTGGCGTTATGACCGACTCCGGGGCAAGCTCCCGTTGTCGAACGCCGGCAGGAAGCGCTGACCACACCGGTCGGAGAAGGTCACTGAGGATCGGGCACCGGTGCCCGGGTTCTATTGACTTTCGAGGATGGGGTGGCGGCAGTGGGGTCAGCGCAGCAGCCGCCGATCGAACAGTGGCACCAGACCGGCCGAGGCGAGGCTGAGCACGCCAAGCACCCAGAACACCGGCACCACCGAGTCGCCCACCCACGCGCCGACACCCAGCACCAGCACCGCCCCGATGCCGTTGGCCAGTCCGATCGCGATCCCTGAACCCATCGACGGGTTCTCGGCGAAGATCTCCTGCCCAAGCAGCACCGTGGTGGAGGCGGTGAGGAACATCATCACCCCGAGCAGCCCGGAGACCACCCACACACCGGGACCCGTCAGGTAGGCGGTCGGCACGATGAGCAGCCCGGTGCCGACCGCGGAGATCAGCAGCGTGGCACGGGTGCCGATCCGGTCGGTGAGGTAACCGCCGGACAGGTTTCCTACCACGCCCACGCTCATCATCGTGGTGATCAGCGACGCTCCGGTGACCAGCGAGTAGCCGCGCTGGTCCCACAGCACCGGCACAAATGTGGCGAACGCGTAGATCCCCACCATCCGCAGGCTCTGGTAGGCGATCAGCAGGCTCATCGGCCGGGCGTGCACGCTGAGCCGGATCGCCGGGCCCTGCTGCGGCTTCGGCGGCAGCGCGGGCAGCCAGCGGAGCAGGAACGGCAACGTCACCAGCCCCGGCACCGCCACCACCCACAGGTAGGTCAGGCCCAGGTGAGCCACGATCACGCTCGCGATCGTCGGCCACAGGCCGCGGCCCAGCTCCCCGCCGACCAGGAAGGCGGAGGTGAGCAGGCCCTGCCGCCCGCTGAACAGCTGCCGCACGCTGGCAATTGCCTGTGGGTGGAAGAACGCGTTGCCCACGCCGATCAGTACCAGCAACACGATCAGCAGCGCGGTGGAGCGCACCACTCCGATCAGCCCGCCGCCCACCGAGGCCAGCGCCAGACCGAGCACCACCAGGGCCTTGCCCCCGAGCCGGTCGGCGATCCGTCCGGCGACCGGTTGCAGGGCCTGCCCGATCGTCAGCGCCGTCACCAGTACCGCCGCCATCTGCACCGGCTGACCGATCGTGACCAGCACCGCCGGGAGCACGCCGGGCAGGTAGTTGGAGGCGCCGTCGTTGAGGAAGTGTGCCCAGGTGAGTCCGCCGAGCCGTCGGTACTGTGCGAGCCGCTGCCCAGTGCTCCCACCGCTGCTCATCCAGCGATTCTGTCAGCCTCGGGGAGGTGGTCGCCCCGCGGCGCCCTGATCGCCAGCATCCACGCCTGCGCCACGAGCAGCGCCCGCCGGCTGCACAGTCGTTTTCGTCCTGTCCGCGGGCGCTGGCATACTCCGGACCATGGCCCCCGCCTCCTCGGCGCGCCGGCATGCGCGCAGGCTGGGGCGGAGAGACCGCCGTTCCCGCAGGCTACCGACGCCCCGCCCACCATTGCTCCAACGCGGACCTGAGCTGTCCCGGCGGCAGCGGCTCCGGGTGATGCTGCTGCTGGGCATCATGACCGGTCTCGGCCCGGCCACGGTCGACATGTACCTGCCTGCACTGCCGGCGTTGGCGGTGGAGTTCGATGCCTCCACCGCCGGGGTCCAGGCCACGCTCACCGGGTCGCTGCTGGGCATGGCCACCGGACAGCTGGTGATCGGCCCCCTCTCGGACACCCTGGGACGCCGACGGCCGGTGCTGGTGGGGGTGAGCGTGCACGTGCTGTCCTCACTGGCGATGATCGCCTCGCCCTCCATCGAGGTGCTGCTGGCGCTGCGCGTGCTGCAAGGATTCGGGGCGGCGGCGGGTGCGATCACGGCGATGGCGATCGTCCGAGACCTGTTCACCGGTCGGGGCGCCTCCACGATGTTCTCCCGGCTCATGCTGATCACCGGGATCGCCCCGGTGCTGGCGCCCGCCGTCGGCGGGTTCCTGATGTCGGTCACCGGCTGGCGGGGCATCTTCCTGGTGCTGGCCGGCACGTCGCTGACCGTGGTGAGCGCCTGCGCGTGGGCGCTGCCGGAGACCCTCGCCGTCGAGGCTCGTATCCCCGCACGGCCCCGGGTGATGCTCGGGACCGTCGGCAGGCTGCTGCGGGACCGCATCTACATGGGTGCGCTGCTCACCCAGGCGCTGATGTTCTCCGCGTCGTTCTCCTACGTGTCCGGGATGAGCTTCATCCTGCAGGACGGGTTCGGGCTGGCGCCCGGTGAGTTCGGGTTCCTCTTCTCCGCCGGCACGATCGGGATGATCGGGATGAGCCAGGTGAACCCAGTCCTGCTGCGCCGGCTGAGCACCGGTGGGGTCCTGGTGCTCGGTCTGGCCGGGGTGATCACCTGCGGCACGGTGATGACCGTGCTCACTGCCACGGGCACCGGCGGCATGTGGGGACTGCTGCTCCCGATCTGGGGCGCACTCGCCTGCCAGCAGCTGATCACCCCGAACAGCCAGTCCATCGCGCTGTCGCAGCACGGGGCGCGGGCCGGCACCGCCGCGGCGTTCCTCACGGCCAGCATGAGCCTGGCGGGGGCGCTGGCCGCCCCCTTGCTCGGTGTGGTCGGTGCGACGGCGGTGAGCCTCTCGGTCGTGATGCTCACCTTCTACGTGCTCTCCGGCACGGCCACGGCCACCCTGATCCGGCGCAGCGGGCTGCGGGCGAGCGACGACCGCCCGGGCCGGTGAGCTGCCCCGGTCAGCCTGGGGTTTCGGGCGCGCTGCGGTCGGTCTGCCGCCGGCGCCGGTTCCGCCAGAGCCGGCTGGTGAGGATGGTCAGCATCACTGCCATCGCCAGGCTCAGGACCTGCAGCACCAGGTGCTGCACATCCGGGCCGAGCCGCCCGTCCAGGGTAGGCAGCACACTCAGCGTGTCCGCGTAGCCGCTCCAGTGCTCGGCCGAACCGCCGAACAGGTACGGGATCCACCACGTGACGATCTGAAGGGCCAGCCACACGAACGCATAACCCGTCCAGAACAGCACGAGCCAGACGTTCGGGACGAACACGATCGTCAGGGCTGCCAAGCCGAACGGGATGAGGCCGGACAACGTGCTCGCGAGCTGGTCACCCTGCTGCGACAGGGCGTTCAACGGCTCCAGGTGCACATGGTTGGTGATGCCGAACCAAGCCCCTGGTCATTGCTGCTCACCTACCAGCATGCTCTCCCGCCGGTCGCGCCGGAGGGAGCGGCAATATGACGTTGGCGTCCTGAGCCACGGCACGGCACACTCCCGCCATGAGCGCAGAGCAGACCCGGCAGGCCTGGGCCCGAGCGTCCCGCAAGTACCTCGAGGAGTACGCCGAGACCTTGGCGCAGGCTCGGGAGGCCCGGCTGGAGCCGGTCGAGGAGCAGCTGCTCGCCGGACCGGTAGCAGGAGCGGTGGTGGCGCACCCGATGAGCGGTCACGGTGTGGACGACGCAGCGCTGGCTCGCCTCGGTGCTGCCGAGGTGATCGGACTGGACTACAGCCCGGCCGCGGTGACCTCTGCCCGACGCCGCGCCGAGGAGCTCGGCCTGCCGTGCCGCTACCTGACCGCCGAGCTGCCGGACAGCGGACTGGACACGGCCAGCGTCGACGTGGTCTACACCGGCAAGGGCGCACTGATCTGGGTGCCGGACCTGGCGGCGTTCCTTGCCGAGATGCGTCGCATCCTGCGCCCCGGCGGGGTGCTGTTCGTCTACGAGGCGCACCCGCTGGTGCCGTTGTGGACCTGGGAACCCGGCCAGGTCCGGGTGCGGGAGGACCGCAGCTACTTCGCGCGCAGCCATGTGAACGACACCTTCCCCGCCGGAGGCGCCACCGAGCACCAGCACACCTTGGCCGAGCTCGTCACCGCCGTGCTGGCCGCCGGTTTCACGCTCGAGCACCTCGCCGAGCATCCGGAGCCGTTCTGGAAGCCCGAGCACCTGGATGCGGTCGCTGCCTGGGACGGCCGGGTGCCGAACAGCTTCAGCCTGCTGGCCCGGCGGTCCTAGCAGCGCGCACCGGCGAAGGGGAGCAGCCTCGTCAGCCTTTTCGTCGACGGGCGATGACCAGGCGCTGCAGCAGCACGAAGACAAGCAGCATCCCGCCGGTGATGATGGTCGTCGACTCCGGTGGGATGCTCCCGTCGCGGATGATCAGCAGGTTCATCAGGGCGATCACCAGTGCGCCGATCAGCGAGCCGAGCACGTAGCCGGCACCACCGGTGAGCAGGGTCCCGCCGATCACCACCGCGGCGATCGCGTTCAGCTCCCACCCGATGCCGGTGACGTTCTGCGCGCTGCCCAGCCTGGCCGTGTACGTCACGGCGGCCAACCCGGCGAGCGATCCACTGATCACGTAGACCAGGACCCTGGTGCGTGCCACCGGCAGACCCATCAGTCGGGCGGACTGCTCGGAGGCGCCCAGGGCATAGGCGGTGCGGCCCGTGCGGGTGCGGTGCAGGACGACGTAGGCCACCACCACGGTGAGGATCGCGATCATCACCGACGGCGGCACGACCAGGTCGTTCACGCCGGGACCGTCGTAGATGGTCAGGCGGGTGGCGATCCCGAGAATGGCTGAGTCCGCCTCCAACCGTTCCGGCGTGGTGCTGAGCATGGAGGCAAGACCGCGCGCCAGGAACATGGTGGCCAGGGTGGCGATGAAGGGCTGCACGTCGAACCGGTCCACCAGGACGCCGGCGAGGAGTCCCATCACCGTCCCGATCGCGATCATCACCAGGACAGCGATCCACGGGTTCACCCCGGCATTGGCCAGCATCACCCCGGCAACGCTGGACAACGCAACCACCGACCCGACGGACAGGTCGATCCCGCCAGTGAGGATCACGAAAGTCATCCCCACAGCCAGGATGATCAGATAGGCGTTGTTGATGAACAGGCTGGAGATCGTGCCAAGCTCCACGATCCCGCCGTACTGGACCTGACCGAAGGTGACCAGCACCACGAAGATCAGCAAAGCCGCCGCCGTCGGCATGGCCGCCGCGTTCAGTCGGAGCAGCCGGCTGCCGGAGACGAACGAGCGGATGGTGTCGGCCAGCGAGGTCAGGAGCCGGCGCTGCGGCTGCTGGGTCGTGGTGCTCACGCCACACGCTCCTTCATCCGGACGGGTCCACGTCGGTCACGGAACAGCGCCCGCACCCGGGACGACTGGGCGAGACAGATCACGATGATCACCACAGCCTTGAACGCCGGCGTGGCAGCCGAGGGCACGCCGAGGAACACCACGGTCTTGTCCAGCGTGGTGATCAGCAGCGCGCCCACCACCGCCCCGCCCAGGGAGAACTTCCCGCCGCTGAGCGCCGTCCCGCCGATCACTACCGCCAGGATGGCGTCCAGCTCGAGCAGGTAGCCGGTGTTCGATACATCCACGGTCATCACCGTGGCGGTGGAGAAGACGCCAGCCACACCGGCGAGCAAGCCGGACAGCAGGTAGACCGTGATCAGCAGGCCGTGGGGCTTGATACCGGCCATCCGGCTCGCGGTCTCGTTGATGCCGATCGCCTCGATCATCATCCCCAGGGCACTGCGGCGCACCAGGTAGCCGATCAGGAGTGCCAGCGCGATCGCGATGATGACCACGACCGGGAAGCCCAGCACCCGGCCGTTCGCGATCCACGCCAGGCCATCGCTGCTGGCGCTGGTGTTCTGCCCGCCGGTGATCACCTTGGCCAGACCACGGCCGGCGAGCATGGTGATCAGGGTGGTGATGAACGGTTGCAGCCGCACGTAGGCCACCAGCACGCCGTTGACCAGCCCGAGCAGGCTGCTCACCGTCAGCGCCAGCAGCAGTGCCATGGCCGCGCTCATCGTGGACTGGGGAGCGCTCGCGGCCTGCAGGAACTCCATCGCGACCGCACCGGAGACCGCCATCACCGACCCGACGGACAGGTCGATGCCGCTGGTGGCCACCACCAGGCACATTCCCACCGAGATCATCACGATCGGTGCGCTCTCCCGCAGGATGTCCAGCAGGTTGCCTGCCAGGTAGCCGTTCGCGGGGTTCACGCTGATCTGCAGGTACCCGGGGTCCCGGGTGACGTTCACGATCAGGAGCGCCACGATCCCCAGGACGCCCCAGATGTACGGTTTGTGCGCGAGCGCACCAAGACCCGCGCGCAGCCGGCTGTAGGTCTGCGTCATGCCACTACCTCCGCGTTCTGGTCGTGGCCGGCGATCGTGGCCACGATCGTCTCGGCAGTCACGTCGGCACCGTTCTCGATCTCCGCGATCTTCTCCCGGTCCTTGAGCACCAGGATGCGTTCGCTCAACCGGACGACCTCCTCCAGCTCGGAGGAGATGAACACCAGCGCCATCCCCTCCCCGGCCAGCTCCAGGACGTGCTCCTGGATCTCGGCTTTGGCACCCACGTCGATCCCGCGAGTGGGCTCATCCAGGATCAGCACGTCGGGATTGGTCGCAAGCCAGCGGCCCAGCAGCACCTTCTGCTGGTTGCCACCGGAGAGGTTCTTGATCGGCCGGTCCGCATCCGCCGGACGGATGTTGAGGGTGGTGATGTATCGCTCTGCGAGCCGGTCCTGCTCCTTGCGCGGCACCGGCCGCAACCAGCCTCGTTGCGCCTGGATCGCCAGAATGATGTTCTCCCGCACGGAGAGGTCAGCGATGATTCCCTCGTCCCGCCGGTTCTCGGTGGAGTACGCCAAGCCGTGCCGCAGGCCGACCGCAGGTGAGGTGAGCGTGACGGGGCGGCCGTCGATCTCGACCGTGCCCCGGTCAGCCCTGTCCGCACCGTAGAGGAGCCGGGCGAGCTCGGTGCGCCCAGAACCCAGCAGGCCAGCGACCCCGACCACCTCGCCGGGCTGCAGCTCCAGGTCGGTCGGCGTGATCCCACCTGCTCGACCCAGTCCTCGGGCGCGCACCACCGGGCGCGCACCCTCCTCGTGCTCACGCTGGGCACGCTGGGCGTCCAGAGAGCGCAGCGTGGCCAGGTCTTTACCGATCATCGTGGAGATGAGCGTCGACCGGTCCAGCTCGGCGGTCAGGTGCTCACCTTGGAACTGGCCGTTGCGCAGGATGGTGATCCGGTCGCTGATCTCATAGACCTGGTCCAGGAAGTGGGACACGAACAGGATCGCCACCCCGCGGTCGCGCAGACCGCGGATCACCCCGAACAGCTGCTCCACCTCGTTGGCGTCCAGGCTCGAGGTCGGTTCGTCCAGGACGAGCACGGTCGGTTCGAAGACGGTGCCCCGGGTGATCGCGACCAGCTGCTGCACCGCCAACGACAACGAACCCAGCGGCCGGGTCGGGTCGAGGTCGGCCAGGCCCAACCGGGCCAGCGCTGCGGCTGCGGCCCGGTGGGTTGCCTTCCAGCTGATTCCCACCCGCCCGCGCACCTCCCTGCCGAGCATGACGTTCTCGCCGATGGTCAGGTTTGGGCACAGGTTGACTTCTTGGTACACCGTGGCGACACCGGCTTCCTGAGCGTCCCCGGTGCCCTGGAACTGGCGGCGCTGGCCGCCCACGACGATGCTGCCGGAGTCGATCTGGTAGACGCCGGTGAGGGCCTTGATCAGGGTGGATTTCCCGGCACCGTTCTCACCCATCAACGTGTGCACCTCGCCCGGGAACATCCGGAAGTCGACGCCGTCGAGTGCTTTGACGCCAGGGAACGAGATCGAGATGTCGTGCATCTCGACGATCGGCTCAGCTGCAGTCATGTGTCTTCCTCACTGGTGGGCAACGGGTGCGAACACCCGCTCACCGTCGCTCGCCGGCCGTCGGCCGGGCGGACCGGGGGCACCCGGCGACGACCGGGTGCCCCGCGGGTCGGCCGGCCTCAGCCGGCTACCGCACTCAGAACTGACGGTCCGGCAACGCCTCTTCCGCGGCCTCCGGCGAGTCGAACGTCTCGCTGGGCACGATGATGTACGGATCCACGGTCCCGCCGTCGAGGACGGTGTTGACGGTCTCCAGCGCTGTCTCGCCGAACATCGGGTTGTATTCGGCCACGAAGGTGAGCTGCCCGTCCGCGAGTGCCTCCAGGGCAGCCCGGGTGCCGTCGATGGTAGCGATCTTCACGTCCTCACCGGGTACCAGACCGGCCTCTTCGACCGCCTGGGCGGCACCAAGTCCCATCTCGTCGTTCTGCGCGAAGAGCAGGTCGATGTCGTTGTTGTTCGCCCGGAGCACGGTCTCGAACACACTGCGTCCCTCTTCCCGGGACCAGTTCGCCGTCTGGGCGCCGATCTTCTCGAACTCGGGGTGCTCGGACATCACCGCGTCCCAACCCTCGTTGCGCTCGTTGACCACAGACACGCCCGCTGGCCCTTCGAGCACGAAGTAGTTCGCGCCGTCGGGGAACTCTTCGAGCGCCCACTCCGCGACCGAGCTGGACACCTCCAGGTTGTCCGGGGCGATCCGGGTCACGTACAGGTCAGTGTTGTCCGGCTCGATCCCCCGGTCGATGAGGATGACCGGGATCTCTGCCTCCTGGGCCCGCTGCAGCGAGGACTCCCAGCCGGCACCGGCCGTGGCGGACAGCAGGATCACATCCACACCCTCGTCGATGAAGGAGCTGAAGGCCTGGATCTGCGAGGCCTGGTCCAAGTTGGCTGCCGGTGCGAACTTCAGCTCGAACCCGGCATCCTCGCTGAACGTGTCCTGGATGTTCTGCTCGTTCGCCTCCCGCCAGGCGCCCTCCGGCCCCACAGCGACGAATCCGACGGTGACCAGCTCATCGTCACCACCGGCGCCGCCACCTGCCGAGCCGTCGCCGTCGCCCCCCGGGCCACAAGCCGTGATTCCGAGCGCCAACGCGCCCATCCCGACGATCCCGATGGCCCGACCGAGCCATGTGCGCTTCGTCATGCGCTCTCCTCCTTGAGGTCTTCCCGACTGACGTCGTGACTGATGAACATGCGGCACCACTCAGTGCCAGTGTTGGAATGTTACCGGGAACATTTTGTGCTGGCAAGGACCTGTCGACGACCTGCCACCATGCTGCGGCTCGGGTCAGAACTCGTCCCGGTCGGCGGCGATCATCTCCACGATGGTGTCGACGCTCAGGCCGGGTCCGTTGCTGATCTCCCCGATCACCTCGCGGTCCTTCAGCACGACGATCCGGTCGCTGAGCCGCACCACCTCATCGAGCTCGGAGGAGATGAACACGACCGAGACACCCTCGCGCGCAAGGGCGGCCACCTGCGCCTGCACGTGCACCTTTGCCGCGACGTCCATGCTGCGGGTGGGTTCGTCCAGCACCAGGAGCCGCGGGCGGATGGCGAGCCAGCGTGCCAGCAGCACCTTCTGCTGGTTGCCACCGGAGAGCTCACCGACGGTGGCGTCTGCGGCTCCGGCGTCCAGGTCCAGCCGCTCGAGCAGGTGCCCCAGCAATGCGTCCACCTCCCCTCGCGCCACGGGGGTGCGCCAGCCGCGCATCGCCTGCAGCGCCAGCAGGACGTTCTGCCGGACGGTGAGCTCTTCGATCAGTCCTGCGTGACGGCGCCTCTCGCCGGCGAAGGCCAGCCGGTGCGCGAGACCGTGCGCAGGACTGTGCAGGCGGATCGCCTGACCACCGATCTCCACCGTGCCGGAGTCACTACGGCTGGCTCCGGACAGCAGCCGGCCCAACGTCGAGCGCCCGGAGCCTCGCAGCCCTGCGAGTCCGACCACCTCACCGCCGTAGATCTCCAGGTCCACCTCCTCGAGTGCACCCTGCTGCGCCACGGCGATCGCCCGGTACCACGGCTGGTCGCTGGGTTCGACCCGGTGGTCCCGCCGCTGCGAACCGATCTCCTGCAACGCCTGGAGACTGCTGCCCATCATCGTGGAGATCAGCTCGGCCCGCTCCACCTGCCGGGTGAGGAACTCCCCGACCACCCGACCGTCGCGCAGCACGGTCATCCGGTCGCTGATCGTGTACACCTGCTCCAGGAAGTGGGAGACGAAGACGATCGCCACACCCTGGGAGCGGAGCCGGTCCAGCACCTGGAACAGCCGCGCCGTCTCACCGGCCTCCAGGCTCGAGGTCGGTTCGTCCAGCACCAGCACCCGCGGCGCACTGACCATCGCACGCGCGATGGACACCAGCTGCTGGCTCGCCGGGGAGAGGCCGGACAGCGGCAGTCTCGGATCGAGGTCGTCGATGCCGAGCTCGGCCAGGACCGAACCGGCACGTTGTCGGGTCCGGACCCAGTCGATGCCGAGCAGGCCACGGATCTCGTGGCCGAGCATCACGTTCTCTCCGATGCTGAGGTTCGTGCACAGGAAGGTCTCCTGGTAGGCGGCGGTGACGCCCGCCGACTCAGCGTCCGCCGGCCCGGAGAAGGTGCGGGAGCGGCCATCGACCACGATCTGCCCGTCCGCAGCGGCGTGCACCCCGGTGAGCACCTTGATCAGGGTGGACTTGCCCGCGCCGTTCCCGCCCATCAGGGCGTGCACCTCGCCGGCGTGCAGGGTCAGGGAGACCTCATCGAGGGCCCGCCCCCCGGGGAAGTCCATGCAGATGCCGGTCATCTGCACCACTGGGCCGCTGCCCGCCCTGCCGGTCCCGGACCGGGACGTGGGCGAGGCAGCCCCGGTGCGCTTCCCGCGCCGACCGGACCAGATCTCGCGCAGCGACATGCTTCATGCCTCCCGGGGTGCGGCGGTGGACGCCCGGACCTTGAGCTCGACGCTGAGCCGGGTGCGTTGCGGGATCTCCTGACCCTCGGCGGCGGCGCTGAGGGCGTCGACGACGGCCCCGCCGAGCGCATCGAAGTCCTGCCGGACAGTGGTCAGCGGGGGCAGGAAGTGTGGCGCCCCGGGGACGTCGTCAAATCCCACGATGGAGATGTCCTCAGGAACGCGGATGCCCCGCTCATACAGTCCGTGCACCAGACCGAGCGCCATGTCGTCGTTGCCGGCGAAGATCGCGGTATACGGGGGCAACGCCTCCAGCCGGCGGGCATAGTCGTAGCCGAAGTCGGCGGTCCAGTCGCCGACCACGATCGGACGCTGGCGCATCCGCCACTCCTTGGCGCGGACATGGAAGGCACGTTCCCGCGCCCGGGCGTCCAACCAGTCCAGGGGCCCAGCCACGTGCAGCACATCCCGGTGCCCGAGCGCAGCCAGGTGGTCCACCACCAGCTCCGCGCCGGCGTGCTGGTCCACGGACACGGTGAGGAAGGTGGGATCGGGGTCCGCCTTGACCACCAGGACCGGCACGTCGATCCGGATCCGCCGCAGCGCGGAGACCGATGAGGACCGCGGCGCGATCGCGCACAGTGCTTCCACCCCCTGGGCGGTCAGGTGCGCGATGGCGTCCTCCGGCGTCATCGTCTCGCTGCCCAGCAGAGCGATGGACGTCACGGAGAAGTCAGCGGCACGCGCGGCCTCCTCCACCGAACGCAGCGTGCTGAGCGGACCGTAGGCGCTACCGTTCTCGATCATCACCCCGATCCGTCGGGTCCGGCGGCTCGCGAGCGCCCGAGCAGCGCTGTTCGGCTGGAAGTTGAGCTCGTTGACGACCTCGAGCACCCGTTGCCGGGTGGACTCCTTGACGGTCGGCTGACCGCGCAGCACCCGGGAGACAGTCATGTGGGAGACCCCGGCGATCTGGGCGACCTGCCGGATATTCAGGCGCTCAGGGCTCCCGGCCGTCATGTCGCCCTCCTTGTCCTGCCTGCGGCGTCCCGGCCACCTCGATCCGTGCTGCTCAGCATATGCGGACCGGTACCCGCACTGCGCCGGCGGTGGCAGACCCGGTCGAGATCGACGTTACCGGGAACATGGTTCGAGAGGCTCACCGATCAGGGGGTCCGAGGCACCATCCCGCATCAGTGGCGGTCCGCGCCGACCAGCACCGACTCCCCGTGCACTTGGACGTACGCGCGACCCGGTTCGGGAACCACGACGTCACGCACGTCATCGTCGAACCGGGTAGCGGAGATCACCTCACCGCTGCCGGCATCGATCACAGTCACGTAGGCGGGCCACTCGCCCAGAGCGGCATCATCCGGTGGTGGCGGCTGGAGCGGGTTGTGACCGGGGTCGCGGTCGTAGCTGACCACTGCCACGGTCGAGTCGCCGCCGACGACGTTCCGCACCGCGGTACCGGGCACCTCCGCCTGCCAGCGCGCATCCACCTCGCCCGGTTCGGCCGCGGTGATGGTCGGACCGTTCCAACGGAAGACCAGGTCACCGGCCACGGCGTCCTCGATCGACCAGCGCTCCCCCTGCACGTTCATCCCCAGTCCGGCCAGCTCCTGCGGCGCGACCTCCTGCACCTGCCCGTCGGCCAGCGTGACCGCCAGCACGCTGGCGATCGAGTCCGAGCCGGCCGGCGCTACCTGCACATAGGCCATGGACGGATCTGCCGGGGCCGGCCGGGGTGCCACCGGATAGATCAGCTCCTCGTCCGTGCACACCTGGTCCAGGTGCCACAGGCGCGTGCCGTCGCCGAGCCGGTAACCGTCGAGCGTGCAGGCTCCGTCCCGGTCGTTGGCGACCACCAGCACCTGCCCGTACACGTGCTGCCGCAGCAGGTCGTCACCGGGATAGCGCGCCAGCTCCGCACCGGAGGTGGGGTCGATCAGCGAGGTGCGGTCGGCATCCTGGAGCCGAAGGTTCAGGGCCTCAGGCAGCGGGGCGCGGGCGCCGATAGCCTCCCGGCTGAACTCGTCATCGATGAACCCGTCGCTGATCATCAGGTCGCGGTCCCACTCCTGCTGCCCACCCGGTCCGATCCCGACGAACTGACAGCCCAGGACGACGGCGTCGGAGGGGTCCCTGCTGCACCGTCCCACCACGACAGTCCCCTCCCGGGCCGCGTACACCCCCGCAGTCCCGTCGTCCCCCGGGACCTCGGCCGTCCACTGCTGCTGCCCGTTGTGGTCGTAGTAGTGGATCGTGTCGGCCACCCGCGCGACGATGTCGCCCTCGGACGTGAGGTAGGCGTGCCCTGGGATGGACAGGCTGAGCGAACCATCGTCGAGATCCAGCCGGTTGAGCGAGGTCCCACCCGGGCCCTCCTCCGGGTAGTAGGTGGCGTAGAGCGCCCCGGCGTGCACCACCGGTCCGCCGTAGGAGTCCGCAGAGCGCCAGAGCACGCCCTGGTTCGTCGGCAGCCAGCGGGCCAGCAGCGGCACAGCGACCAGGGCAGCGACCACGACCACCCCTAGCCCAGCAGCCAGTGCCCCTGCCCTCCACCGCGCCCGGCGGGAGGCGGGCGTCTGGCCTTCCCGCTGCTCAGCGCGGGTACGCCGCCAGCGGACGAACAGGTCACCGCACGAGACGACGGTGACCAGCACGCCGAGCAGATAGATCACCGGCTGCGGACGGATGATCGCCCAGGTGATCAGGCCCAGACCTACCCCTGCCCCGAGCACCGAGGTCACGCGCAAGTCTGACTCCCTCTGTGTCGACGTAGAAGGCCGGCCGAACACCGAGGATCCAACTCTAGGCCCACGGCCGGCAGAGCACGATCACCGACGCGGGCGGCGCTGCTTGAAGTCCTCGGCGATGGTGTGGAAGTTCGCCCACTGCACGCCGTCGTGGCCGCTGATGTGCTCGATCAGCCGTTCCAGCATGAGCAGCACCTGCGGCCGGCCGGAGACGTCCGGGTGCACGGTCATGGTGAACGTGGCGTAGTCCATCTCCCGGTAGACCCAGTCGAACTGGTCCTGCCACATCTGCCCGATGTCCCGGGGGTTGACGAAACCGTGGCTGTTCGGGCTGGTCTTGATGAACAGCATCGGGGGCAGGTCGTCCAGGTACCAGCTCGCCGGGATCTCCACCAGGTCGGTCTCCTGGCCACGAACCAG
>DATGRZ010000342.1:0-12491 GCA_035303065.1 Ruania sp. | reverse complement strand
TCCCGGGAGGTCTGCCCGCCCCCGGGGGTGAAGGTCTGCACCCGGTCGCCGTCCTGGTACATCCGCAGCTCGTAGGAGGAGATCGGATCACCGTTGTTGTCCGGGGCACGCCACTCGACCATCAGGCGACCACCGTCCGCGTCGTCGATGCGGGTGGTCTGTGGTGCTGCCGGCTGGGCCGGCGGACCGGACGGGTGCTCGGCGGCGGACCACTCGCTCCACTGCCCCGGGTCCGGTGCGTCGTTGATCGCGCGCACCCGGAAGGTGTAGTTCTGCCCGTTCGTCAGCCCGGTCCAGGTCATCTGTGTGCCGTTCACCGACTGCTGGCTGCGGCCGCTGGCAGGGTTGATCTGCACGTCGTAGGAGGTGATCGGCGTGCCCTCGTTCTCCGGGGTGTTCCAGTCCAGGGTGAGCTCACCGTCGCCGAACTCGACTGTCGGTGCCCCGGGTGCCTCCGGCCGCACGTCCGGAGTCGCCTCCGCCGAGGCCGGGCTCTCCTCGGAGTCGCCGACCTCGTTCTGCGCCACGGCTGTGAAGGTGTAGGTGGTGCCGTTCGACAGTCCGCTGATCGTGCAGGTGGTCGACGGACACTGCTGGCTGCCACCGTTGTAGTTGACGGTGTACCCGGTGATCGGCGAACCGTTGTCCTCCGGTGCCGTCCAGCTCAGCGCCACCTGGCCGTTGCCGACCTGCTCCACCAGTGGGATGGTCGGCGCCTCCGGAGCCCCGAGCACGGCGGCAGTCACCTGGCCCTGCACCTCGCGTTCAGGGTCCCCGGTGACGTCGACGACCGTGTACACCACGTTCATCCGGCCGACATAGTCGCTGGCTGGGGTCAACGTGACCGAGTCACCGTCGATCGAGGCAGTGCCTTGTTCCGCATCGACCTGCACGTCGGTGATCTCCCGCGGCTCACCAGGGAACGGGTTGGAGTCGTTCTCCAGCACGTCCACAGTGGTGCTGCGGCCCTGGTGCAGCTCACCGGCGTCGTCCGGGTTCGTGCTGATCAGTGGCCGGTTGCTGGAAGTGGCGGTCAGCTCCACCACCGCGCTGACCGGGTCGGACTCGCCGTCGGTCACCGTGATGGGCAGGTCCTCCACACTGCCGGTGGCGGTGTCGTTGTCCGCCTGCACGGTCAGGATGTAGCCGTCCAGAGATGCGGTGAACCCGGGGGCCTGCTCTGCGATCGCGTACTCCAGGTCGGTGGACTGACCGTCCGGGTCCTCGGCCAGACGGGCCAGGTCCAGAGTGACCGCGTCCCCGCCGACCTCAGCCGACAGCGAGCCGTTCCGCATCCGCGGCGGCTTGTTCTCCTCGGAGTAGACCTCGATGTCCAGGGTGAGCACCGAGGTGAGGATGTCATCAGAGTTGATGTCCTCGGCATCAGTGACCTCGAACGTGACGGTCGCCGGGCCCACATAGTCGGGGTCAGAGGTGAACTGCAGGGTGTCGGTGTCCACCACCGGGTTCGAACCGTCGGAGTTGCTCGCCCGTACCGAGGTGGTGTCCGCCAGCTGCACCGGGTCCCCGCTGAGGGAGATGACGTAGTCGTTCAGCTCGATCGTCTCGCTCACCCCGGCCTCGACCTGGATCGGCTCCAGGTCCGGGCGCAGCACCGGCCCGGTGTCGGTCAGACCGGGCACGTCGATGAAAGCGTACGAGGACAGGCCGTCCTCGTCAGTGATCTTGTAGGTGACCACCTGGCGGTTGTCGGTCAGCTGGACCTCCACCTGGTTGTCCACGGCCCGCACCCCGTCCTGGTCGCCGGGGACAGAGACCTCGAGCGCTTCGCGGCTGCCGTCCGGGTCGTAGTCGTTGGCGAGCACCTCGACGCGCACCTCGGTGCGGTCCACGATCTCGTTCGGCGGCACGACGTCATCGACGGCGACCGGTGCCTGCGGCGTGGCGTCCGGATCGACATCCACGGTGAGCAGGCCCTGCGCAGTGCCACCGTGCAGGTCGGTGACGTTGTACTCCACCAGGTAGGTGCCGGCCTCCTCCGGTGCGGTGAAGGCGACGTTCCCGTCCTGGACACCAGCCTCGATACCGTCGGTCTCACCGAAGGGTGGATCGTCCAGCGCGAGCTGGTCGCCATCCGGGTCGGTGTCGTTCTCCAGCACGTCCACGGTCACGTCCCGGCCCGGCCGCACGCTGAGCTGGTCGTTGACGGTCACCGGGTCCCGGTTGGTTGCCGGCGGCGGGATCACCCCGACGGTGACCGAGGCTGTCGCCATCGCCCCGAGCCGGTCCCGCACTGCGTAGGTGAACTCGTCCGCACCTGCGGAGTCGGTGTAGGCCTGGTAGTCGATGTAGCTGGGTCCCACCTCCACGATCCGCCCGAGAGAGGGCGCGGACTCGGTGCCGAGGAGCTGCACGGAGTCTCCGTCCGGGTCGATGCCGTAGGTCTGGATCGGGATCCGGATACGTTCCCCCGCGAAGGCGCGGGTCTGCTCGTCTCGCGGCTCCGGCGGCGTGTTGGCGTCGTCCGCCCGGGCTTGCACGTTGATGGTGATGCGTGCCGAGTCGGTGCGGCCGTTGTCGTCAGTGATCGAGTAGACGGCGTGCACAGTGCTCGCCTCGTCGGGCGCCTGGAACCGCACCATGTCCCCAGCGGTGAAGATGAGGCCTTCCTCCGGCTCCTCCACGAGCTCATCGTCCAGGGTGAACGGCAACCCGTTCGGGTGCGAGTCGTTCGCCAGCACGGGGATGGTCACATGGTCCCCGGCACGCACTCGCACCGTGTCAGCCACGGCGACCGGCCCCTGGGTCTGGGCCTCGTCGTCCATCGGCAGCACCAGCACCTCGCCCTCGGCGCTGGAGGTTCCGTTGGAGACGGTGTAGGTGATCGTCACCGGTCCGGGCAGGGCACGTTCCGAGCTGATCCGCAGGATGCGGTGGTCCAGGATCGCCACCTGCAGCCCCTGGCCCTGCGGAACGTCGATCTGCTGCACCGCCAGCACACCGCCGGCCGGGTCGAAGTCGTTCTCCAGCACGTCCACCAGCACTGTGCCGGCCGGCGGCAGCAACGCAGTGTCGGCCACGGCGATCGGCTTGTCGTCCTCGGCCGCCCGCACGTTCACTCGGACCAGACCGGTCGCCGACAACCCGTCGTCGTCGGCGACCACGTAGGTCACGTAGTAGTCACCGGCCGACTCTGCCTGGAACTGGAAGGTGGTGCTGTCACTGTTCTGCGAGATGCTGGCGCCTTCAGCCCCACTGATGTTGGCCAGCCGGAGAGGTTCGCCGTTCGGGTCCACATCGTTGGCGATCGGGTCGATCGTGATCGCCTGCCCCACGAACGCGGTCTCGAAGTCGAAGACGGCGGTGGGCGGCTGTGCGGACTGGGGCAGCACCTCCACGTCGATGACTGCCTCGGCGCTGTCCTGCCCGTCGCTGACCTCGATGCGGACCTGGTGCATGCCCGGTTGCACCCCCGGATCGGTGATGTTGATCATCCCGTTCGGGTTGGCGACCACGTTCAGACCGCCGGCATCGACGGTGTCGACGACGTACATCGGGTCACCGTCAGGATCTTGCATGTCATCGAGCAGGTTCACCTCGGTGCTGGCTCCGCTGGTGATCGTCGCCTCGATGTCGCGCTGCTGCTCGGGCGGGCTGTTCTCGGCCGCCCCGCGCACAGTCAGGTCCACCGTCGCGTCGTCGGTGCCGCCCCGGCCGTCGTCTGCGGTGTACTGGAAGCTCGTCGTGCCGCTGGCCCCGGGGGCCACCTGGATCTGCAACGCCCTGCCACCCAGGATCGGTTCCACGGAGCCGAACGACTCCGGGACGTCCTCGAAGGCGCCCACAGTGAGCAGGTCGCCATCGGCGTCGGAGTCGTTGTCCAGCACTGGGAGCAGCACTGTGCGCCCGGCCCGCACGCCGAAGGAGTCAGGTTCGGCGACCGGGTCGCGGTTCTCCGCCTCCCGGTCCAGCTCCAGCTCGCGCTCCTCCAGGTCCTCGGAGTCCTCTTCCTCCTCTTCCTCCTCCTCGGTGGGCGGGGTGAGGTCGTCCCAGTTGTCCACCAGGATCAGCGCGTCCTCGATCATCCAGGAGTTGCCGGTGGACAGCTCGTTGAGCACCACGTAGTTGCGGTTCGTGCGGAACTTCAGCTCACCGCTGGCACCCTCGGGCACCGGCAGCGGCACAGCCTCGGAGTCGCCGCAGACCCGGAGGTACTCCGAGCTCTCGGAGGTCCAGGCACTGTGCACGCAGCCTGCCACCTGCACCGGTTGGGCCGGCTCCCCGGGTGAGCTGGGCTGCTCGACCCGGGCCTCACCACCGTCCAACGGCACCTGCACCAGGGCATCAGAGGTGGCCAGTGCCACCACGTCACCGTCCGCGGAGGACGGTTGCAGCCGTGCACTGGCGCGGTCGATGTCCAGGTCGCTCAGATCGACCGGTTCCTCCTCCGGCCGGAGCAGGGTGAGGCTGTCGTCTTCCTCGTCGTAGCTGAGCGCCACCACCTCATGGCCGACGGCGGTCAGCTGGGTGTCGTCGGTCAGCAGGCCGGGGTCCAGCTCGGTCACCTCGGGCTCGGTGCGCTGCCCGGGTGGGAAGGTAAGCAGCTGACCGTCCTGAGTGTTCAGCCCGTAGGCGGTGCCGTCGTCGGCGATCGCCTGCGCGGCGCCCTCACCGAGCACGGCCTGCGGATCCTCGCTGGACTCCTTGAGCACGTCGAGATCGTTCAGGCCGAGCACCCGCCACTCGCCCGTCTCGCCGACGAGCACCCCCAGGGTGTCCTGGCCGAGCTGCACGTCGGACTGGCCCGGCAGCGGGACCATGCCCTGCACGGCCACCGAGGCCGGGTCGAGTCGTTGGATGCCGTTGGCCGCCCGGTCGCGGACGAACACGACGTCCTGACGCTGCAGCAGGTCCACGTCCTGGCTCTGTGCGGCCAGCGTGGCGTCGATCTCACCGATCGGGTAGTTCAGCCGGCCGACCATGATCGAGGAGTTGTTCGAGACCCAGACCCCACCGTCGTTCAGGTCGACGTCCGCTGTGGCCACACCCTCGTAGTTGAGGCTGAGCGCGACGACGGTGCCGAGCACCAAGGACATGATCGTCGCGCTGGCGACGCCACGCTTGTGTCGGCGCAGCAGAGTTCGAATCCTCACCATGCCCCTGTCCGATCCACCTGCGGTCCGCCGGGCAGTCTACGGTGACGACCTGAGGAAGCCAACGGGAAGAGGTCCCCATCACATCTGCCGGGGCGCCGGGGCAGCTGTCAGGACTCGGCGGACTCGGCGACCGCGCGTGCGTTCTCCTCGAGCAGCTCCAGGTCGGCAGGAACCACCAGCCGGGAGGCCACGGCGTGCTCGACCAGGCGGGCGCGGCGGTTCACTGCGAGCTGGCGAGGGCCGCCGCGCAGCCCGCGCACACCGAACCGGGACAGCTTGTCGCAGACGTTGTCCAGCTTGCGGTTGAACCGGGTGATCGCCCACCCGAGCCGGGCGGCGGCCTGGGCGGAGGTGGGGATGGAGGCGGTCGAGCCGCGGCCGCGGAGCACCGGTTCGGCCAGGGCGATGATCAGCAGCTTCTGCGTCTCGGTGAGGGTGACCGGGCCGATCGTGGTCTCACCCACCTGGGTGCGCTCGGGTGCGGACGGCTCGAAGTGCGGCGAGTCACCCACGATGCCGATCTCGTAGGTGGTCGGTCCGGCGGTGAACAGCACCGAGGTGTGCGCGAACACCAGCGGCAGCCGAGCTCCCGGGGCGAGCCAGGCCTGCATGTTCCCGTCGGAGTCGGCCACTGTGGCCGAGAGCCGACTGCCCACGTTCTCCAACCACCACAGGTCGTCGTGGTAGGTGATGGTCAGGAACCGACGGTGCAGGTAGGGGTTGTCATCGATCTCCAGGTCCCCTTCCCTGCCGATGAGGAACGTCTCCTCATCGCTGACGTCGAACCATTCACCGCAGAACTCCACCTGGATGCTCATCGATCGCCTCGCCCCTCCCCGTCACGCACATGCCGTCGGATTGCCATTATCGCTGGACACCTTCCTGGTTGTGGCATCGATGCTCTTCACGGTGACACAGACCTCACCGGCCCGGTCCTCGATCGTGCCCGACGTCCGTGCACCGGTGCTGAGGTCCCAGCTGTCCCCACCGGAGGTGACGACTATGACGAACTCTAGTTCCCCGTCGTACTTCGGTGCCGTCCAGGTGACGTCCACGTCGTCACCGGTGCGGTCCAGGCTGAGGTCCGCCACCGGCGGCGGCGGGGTGGGCTGCGCGGTCGGCTCGTCCGCTGTGGCCACGGACTCGGACGTGGTCGGCTCCTCGATCCCATCGGGCTGGTTCAGCGCGCCGATCGCCATCGCCGTCACCGCCGCCACCACCACCAGTGCCGCACCGAGGGCGATCCAGGCGTTGCGGCGGCGTACGGACCGTTCCTGCACCGGTGCGCCTGCCCCGGCCTCTTCCGCTCCCTGCCCGGCCGCCGCGTCACGCCCCTCGCGCACGCCCTGCTCGGCCGCCGGGGCCGGGTGCGCACGGGCCGCCGGGTCGATGATCGCAGGTCGGTGCCGGGTGGCACCGGGGTCCCGGTTGACCTGCACCGTGCTGATCGAGCGCACCCGGGTGCGCTGGTCCTCGGCGTCCTCATCGGTCTCCACCCAGGAGGTGTCCGGCACGTCCAGCGCGGTCGGGGTCAGGTGCAGCTCCTGCTCCACCCGCTGCACGGCGCGGGCGAAGGCTGCCGCTGAGGAGAACCGCGCCTCCGGGCGTTTGGCCATGCCCCGGCGGAACAGCTCCTCCAGCGAGGGTGGTACGTCGTCCCGTCCGGTCGGTGGCACCGGGTCCCGCTCGATGCGGGTGATCAGGTCCAACGCCGAGTTCGAGCCGCGGCCCTGCTCGAACGGGGACCGGCCGGCCAGCAGCGTGTAGATGGTGGCGGTGAGGGCGTACACGTCGCCGCCGGCACCACGCGGTGTGTCGTCGGAGAAGAACTCCGGTGCGGCCCAGGGGATGGACATGCCGGCCTGGTCGGTGTCGTCGGCAGCGGCAGTGGCCACCGAGATGCCGAAGTCGGTCAGCGCCGGCCAGCCGTAGTCGGTGGTCAGCACGTTGGCGGGCTTGATGTCCCGGTGCAGGATGCCGGCCCGGTGCGCGGTCTCCACCGCACCAGCCAGCCGGACCGCGATCCGCAGCGACTCGGCCACCCCGATGCGTTCGTTGCGGTACCGCACGGACAGGTTCGGTCGGGGGCAGTATTCCATCACCAGGTACGGGCGCCCGTCGGCAGTGGTGGCCGCCTGGTAGATGGTGACGATCGAGGGGTGCGTGGACAGCTGGGCCATCAGGTTGGCCTCGTCCACGAACTGGGCCAGCCCGGCGGGGGTGATGGCGTCGGCGAGCAGCGCCTTGACCGCCACCCTGCGCCGTGGCAGCTCCTGCTGGTAGAGGAACACGTCAGCGAAGCCGCCGCTGCCGAGCAGCCGCTCGTAGCCGAACCCCGGGATCTCCGGCGGCCGCGACGGCGGTCGCCGGGTCACCTGGCGGCCTGGTCGGTCGGGTGCACGCTCACCGTCACCCCGTCCCCGAGGTCGATGAGCGTCCCGGCCGGCACCGAGGCTCCTTCACCGGCGTGCAGCCGGCGGGTCGCGGCCCCCGGCTGCACCAGCACAGTGCCATTGGTGGAGTTCAGGTCGGTCACGACGGCGCTGCCTCCTTCCGCACGAACCTCCACGTGCGTCCGGGAGATGTCCTGCTGCGGGCTGGGCACCGTGACCAACCGGGGCTGCACCCCGGCGCTGAACCGGGCCGACTCCGGGGCGCGCCCGATCAGCACCGGTCGGTCCAGCGGCACCTCCGCCCCGGTGGAGACGCTCAGGCTGAGCGCGGGCGCACCGGCGTGCGGCTGACCGGGTTCGTCGTACAGGTCGGTGTCGCCCAGCCCGGGCACGATCGTCATGTCCCGGTCCTTGGGCAGCTCGGAGACCATGACGGTGTGCCCGTCGTGGTCGCCGTCGATGTCCACATCACCCTGGCCGTAGGACGGTACCGGTCCGTCGGCTTGGGGCTTGTCCACCGGCGGCTGCCACGGTGGCACGGGGGTGGCGGTACCGGGGGTTGCCGCCTGGGCAGCGGCGTTCGGACCGTGCGGGGAGAGCACTGTGTGCTCGGGCAGGTCGTCCGCGGGCGCGGGCAGTGGCTCCGAGGCGGACGGGTCCGGAGCACCTGGTCCCGCCGGGTCGGGTGCTGCTGCCGACTGTCCCTCGGACTGTGCCGGGGCCGGAGCCTGGCCGGCCTGCTCCCGCTCGGCCGTGCTGACCGCCCAGGGCAGGGAGTCGATGATCTCGTTGCCCTCGGCGTTCAGGGACGGTGCTGCAGCCTCCTGCGGCTGGTCGGGCAGGTGCCCCACCTGGGTCTCCTCCGAGACCTGCTCTGCAGCCGCATCCGCCTCATCCACCTCGGCCCCCTCGGCCGCCTGCACCGCATCCTCGGCCACCGCCTCGATCTCAGCCTCGTCGCCAGGCTCGACGGCGTCACTCACCTCGACGGCGTCACTCACCTCGGTCTGGTCGGCGTCCTCATCTGGGGTCCGCTCGTCTTCTGCTGCAGGACCTGCTGCACCGTCACCCTCGCCGTGCGGGACCGGAGCCGGCACCGGCACGTCCGCCTCCGACGTCCTCGCCGGCTCGTCCGGGTCCCCCTCCTGGAGCACCTCGCGCTCGGCGGCATCAGCCGCCTCCAGCCCGACCTCGGCCGCCCCGGTGACGTCCCGACCGGAACCCAACCACTCGATCTCGGAGGCGAGCACCACACCAGCCGAGATCGGCCACCCCGGCCCGGCTGCGCCGTCGTCAGCAACGAGGATCCGGTAGGTCTCGGCAGGCACGAGAGCCTCCCGCCAGGTGGCGATCCCGGCGGCGCCGACCACCTGCTCCCCCGCCGCGACCTGCACCTCCCCACGGACCAGCACCCGCAGCTCGCCCTCCCCGTGCTGCACCAGCGCGAACGAGGGCAGACCGGCAAACCCGTCGGCCGCGAGCACCTCCAGGCAGCCGCTCACCCCCGTGCCCTCGCTCAGTGCCGACCACACCCCGCGGACCTGGTCCGCACCGATCGAGGGGTGCAGCAGTGCCGTGCCCTGCCCGGTCACCAACGCTGTCCATCCGCCCCGGACGTACCGGGCCGCCGTACTCCCTGCCATCGTCATCCCTCCGTGGACCGAATCTGCTCGCGGGGCACGGTCGTGCCCACTGACGAGGTGTCCTGACCACCAGGTTCCATCCTCGGGGCGGTGTGCGCCAGGTCCGCATCACCGGCCAGGTCCACCACCACTACTGAGACATTGTCGCGCGCTCCGCCGCTGATCGCGTCCTGCAGCAGGACCTCGGCCGCTGCAGACGCCAGCTCCTGCTCAGCCAGCACGCTCGCGACCTGCTCCTCGCTGAGCTCGTCCAGCAGACCGTCGCTGCACATCAGCAGACGGTCCTGGCTGCCGGCGGACAGCAGCCAGAAGTCGGCGATGGTGTCCGGTCCGGAGTCCACCGCCCGGGTGATCACGTGCCGGTGCCGGGAGTCCCGCGCCTGCTCCGGTCGCAGCGCCCCGGCCTCGAGCATCTCCTGCACCACCGAGTGGTCCACGCTCACCTGGGTCAGCTCGCCGCCGGAGAACCGGTACACCCGGGAGTCCCCCACGTTGAACACCAGCCAGTAGGTCTTCTCTTCGTGCGCGGTGAGCACCGCACCGGCCACCGTGCTGCCGGCGGTGATGCCCCCGCCACCGAGCTGCTCGAGCTCGGCGCGGATCCGCGCCTGCGCACTGTGGATCGCTGCCAGCACGTGCTCACCACGGACCTCCACGTCCGGGTGCCAGGCGTCGGAGAACTCCGCAAACGTGCGCACCACGATGCTGGAGGCCATCGCCCCGTGCACATGGCCCCCCATGCCGTCAGCGACCAGGAACACCGGTGGCTGAGCGAGCACCGCGTCCTCGTTGACCGGGCGACGGCCGCCGGCGTCGGTGGCCGCACCCCATGCAACCTGCACGCGTTGCCTTCCTTCCCTCCGGGCGCACATCGACCTGCCGATCCTAGCGGCAGCCGCGTCGAGCCAGCCTAGAACAGGGTGGGGAACACTCCCCAGTACGCGGCGATCAGCAGCAGCGCCGCCGCGCCGAGGTGGGCGCTGCCCCAGATGACCGCCGAACCGATGCTCATCGCCCGCCGCCCGAGCGTGCGCCAGGCGTTCCAGCCGGCGGCGACCGAACGTACCGCGACCGCCACCGCCAGGATGCCGAGTGCGTGCAGCACGATCCACCCGCCGTCGACCACCAGGTCGTCGGTGCGGTAGTTCAGCGCCAGGGTGGCCACATAGGCGATGTAGGCGGCGAACACCACCAGCACCGCCAGCGCGCTCATCGCAGTCGCGGCGCTGAACCGGGCCAGCGGCGGCGGCAGCGCCCGGGTGGGCCGGCGCAGCAGCCTGCTGCCCAGCCAGACCGCTGGACCGAGCAGCACCAGCGCGCACGCACCGAGCAGGCTGAACACCAGCATGTCGCCGTTGGCGTACCACCGGGGATGGTCCACCGGCGCGGCCCGGAACGCCTGCTCCGGCTGGGCACCGGCGATCCTGGGTTCTGCCATCGCCGTGGCTGGCAGCCCCTGTGTCCAGCGCGCCAGGACGCCGACGAACCCGTCGGCCAGCTCACCGTCCACCCGGATGCCGTGGTTGGCATCGGCGAAGTAGCGCACGGTGTAGGACTGGTTGCCGGCGTGGCGGATGTCGTCGATGAGGGTGAGCGGTCCCTGGATGGTGGGCATGGCGGCGTCGTCGGTGCCGTAGACCATCAGCACCGGTTGGGTGAGCTGACGCTGCCAGGGCGTCACGTCGAAGTCCACGTAGTCGAAACCACCTCCGGGCACGTCTGCGCCCAGCCCGCGCGGGATGGCCCGCAGCAGCGCCTCGGGGACACCGACGTTGCGCAGGTAGGAGTCGGTGGCGAAGGCGAACTGCTCCCGCGGTGGCACGATCGGTGCGGACACCAGCACCAGGTACGCCACGCCAGGTTCCTCCACCGCCGCGATCGGGGCGATCCAGGCGCCCTCGCTCTCCCCGTAGATGCCCACCTGGGTGGGGTCCACCCCGGGCCAGTCCCGCAGCACGTGCCAGGAGACCAGGTAGTCCTCAGCCATCGCCGGATAGCTCCGGCTGGTGGTGGTGTAGGTGTCCATCCGCTTCGCCGGCACCAGCACGTACACCCCGGCACTGGCCAGGGCGCTGGCCTGGTCGGCGAAGTTGTCGTTGCTCGCCGTGCCTGCCCCGTGCATGAACAGCATCCCGGGCCGCTCTCCGGGGGCGTCCACCGGGTAGGTGAGGGTGGCGGCGACAGTGGCACCGTCCAGCTCCACGTCGAACGTCTCGCTCGCGACCTCGTAGGTGCCCACCGGGTCGGTGACAGCATCGGACCCGATCGCCACGTCCGGCGTCTCGGGCACGATCGCGCTCTCCATCGGCTGCGGCGTCCACCGCGGCCCCGCCAGCGACCCGATCACACCGAAGCCGATGACGATGGCCAGGACCATCGCGAGCTTCCGGTATCTCACCGGGTCAGGCTATCCGGCTCAGAACCCGAGTCGTTGCAGGTGCTTGGGGTCGCGTTGCCAGTCCTTGGCCACCTTCACGTGCAGGTCCAGGTAGACGGCGGCACCCAGGAGGGCCTCGATCCCGCGCCGGGCGGTGGTGCCCACCTCACGCAGCCGGGCGCCCTTGGCGCCGATGACGATGCCCTTCTGGGAGTCCCGCTCCACGAACAGGTGCACCCGCACGTCCAGCATCGGCCGGCCGTCCTTGGCGGGTCGGTCCCGTTCGACGATCTCCTCGACCACCACCGCCAGGGAGTGCGGTAGCTCCTCGCGCACCCCCTCCAGGGCAGCCTCCCGGACCAGCTCGGCAACCATCACGTGCTCCGGCTCGTCGGTGAGCTCCCCGTCCGGGTACAGGGGCGGGGAGAGCGGCATGTGCGAGCGGAGCACAGCCACCAGCTCTTCCAGCTGGTAGCCGGAGACAGCGGAGACCGGCACGATGTCCGCCCAGTCGCCCAGGTCGGCGATGGCCAGCAGGTGCTCGGCGAGGCGTTCCTTGGACACAGTGTCTGCCTTCGTGGCCAGGGCCACCACGGGGGTGCGCGCCTCAGCCACGGTGGCGGCGACGAACCGGTCCCCGGGGCCGATCTTCTGGTCGGCGGGCAGACACAACGCGATCGCGTCCACCTCGGTGAGCGTGCCGATCACCAGGTCGTTCAGCCGTTCCCCGAGCAGCGTCCGGGGCCGGTGCACCCCGGGGGTGTCCACCAGGATCAGCTGGACGTCCGGGCGGTGCACGATGCCACGGATCGCGTGCCGGGTGGTCTGCGGCCGGCCGGAGGTGATCGCCACCTTCTGGCCGACCAGCGCGTTGGTCAGCGTCGACTTGCCGGCGTTCGGGCGCCCGACCACGCAGACGAATCCGGCGCGGAAGTCCTCCGGTGGGGCGGTGGTGGCCGGC
>DATGRZ010000341.1:0-3535 GCA_035303065.1 Ruania sp. | reverse complement strand
GCCGGGCTGCTGGAGTACCCGGTGTACACCAAACCACCGGCCTGGCGCGGACTGGACGTGCCGGAGGTGCTGCTCTCCGGTGACCACGGCCGGATCGCTCGCTGGCGCCGCCGCCGCGCCGTGGACCGCACAGCGGCGCAGCGCCCCGACCTGATCGACGCGCTCGGCCCGGCGCAGGTGCGCCCCGCCCGGGCCGCCGACGCCGAGGCGCTGGCCGAGGTGGCTGGACGCACCTTCCCGCTGGCCTGCCCGCCCTCGGTGCCTCCGGCGGACGTCGAGGCATTCGTGGCCGAGCACCTGAGCGCGGAGAAGTTCCGCCGCTACCTGCGCGATCGGCGCCAGCACGTCCTGGTGGCCGAGACAGGCGGTGCGATCGTCGGGTACACGCTCCTGGTGGTGGGTACCCCGCAGGACGAGCAGGTGCGCGCAGCCGCCCCGGACGCCGGTGCGGAGCTGAGCAAGTGCTACACGCTGGAAGGATTCCACGGCCGTGGGGTGTCCGCGGCGCTGATGGCCGAGACGCTCACGCTGGCGGCCCGGATCGGGCTGCAGGGACTCTGGCTCGGGGTGAACCAGGCGAACGAGCGCGCCCAACGGTTCTACCGCAAGCACGGCTTCGAGCGGGTCGGAGAGCGGACCTTCACCGTGGGCTCGCAGACCGAGCACGACTACGTGATGGCGCACACACTCCAGGGGCGTTGATTTCACCGGCCCGCGCCGGTGTGGCAGACTAGGCCAGTCATGCCGGGCGCTCACCGCCTCTGCCACAGGGGAGCGGGATCTACAGTCCCGGCCTGACTCTCGACTCGGAGGCGGCTGGTGCCGCCCGGACTAGCGCGGGTGACCTGTGGCAGCCGTGGGAAGGTGCACGATGAACATCCTGGACACTGTCGACGCCGCTTCGCTGCGGGAGGACATCCCGGACTTTCGCCCCGGCGACACCGTCAAGGTGCACGTGAAGGTGATCGAGGGCAACCGGTCCCGTATCCAGATCTTCCAGGGTGTCGTCCTGGCCCGCTCCGGTGCGGGCGTGCGGGAGACGTTCACCGTGCGCAAGGCCTCCTTCGGCGTGGGTGTGGAGCGTACCTTCCCGCTGCACTCCCCGACTGTGGACCACATCGAGGTCGCCAGCCGTGGTGTGGTGCGCCGCGCCAAGCTGTACTACCTGCGTGACCGGCACGGCAAGGCCGCGAAGATCCGCGAGCGCCGCGAGACTGCCTCGAAGTGACCGTCGGCTCGGTGGCGCAGCGGCCCCGGGCACGAGGTGAGCACAGGGCGCAGGCCTGCGCGACGAGGACGGGGTGACATGGCGGCTGCCGAGGAGCACGAGGACGGCCGGCCCACCCCCGCCCACCAGGCCGACGACGACCTGAGCACCGAGACCGGCGAGCACCCAGCACAGTCCGAGGACGGGGCAGCGCCGGAGTCTTCGGCCGCGGACAACAGCTCGGCGGCGGACAACAGCTCGGCGGCGGACGACGAGGAGAGCGCCAGCGAGTCCGCCGCCAGCGGCAAGGGCCGCAAGCACCGGCACCCGGTGCGTTCCTTCCTGCGCGAGTCCGCCATCGTGGTGGTCTCCGCGCTGGTGCTCTCCCTGGTCATCAAGACGTTCCTGGCCCAGGCCTTCTACATCCCGAGCGTCTCGATGGAACCGACCCTGATGGTCGGGGACCGCCTGGTAGTGAACAAGCTGGTGCCGCACGTGATGGACATCGACCGCGGGGACGTGGTGGTGTTCCTGGACCCCGGCGGCTGGCTGGACACACCGCCGCACCAGCTGAACGCCGCCGAGCAGGTGCTCACCTGGATCGGGCTGCTGCCCGAGCACGCCGACGAGCACGTGATCAAGCGGGTGATCGGCACCGGTGGCGATCAGGTGGCCTGCTGCACCGCGGAGGGGCTGGTGACCGTCAACGGCGAACCGATAGAAGAGCCCTACGTGGCGCCCGGGGCGGTGCCGAGCGAGAGACCGTTCGACGTGGTGGTGCCCGAGGACCACCTGTTCGTGCTCGGTGACAACCGCCCGCGCTCGGCCGATTCCCGGGCGCACGGCGGCGCGGTGGGCGGCGGGTTCGTCCCAGTGCGTAATGTGGTGGGCAGAGCATTCGTCATCACCTGGCCCCTGGACCGCATCACATGGCTGAGCAACCCCTCGGACACGTTCGCCGGCGTCCCCGACCCGTGAGGTCGGCCGCCCCCACCCGCGCGCTGGAGCGTGAGCTGCTGGCCGCCGGGCACCCGCTGGTGGCCGGGATGGACGAGGTCGGGCGTGGGGCGCTGGCCGGACCGGTGAGCGTGGGCGTGGTGGTCGTGGACGCCGGCACCGGTCGGATGCCGGCCGGTCTGCGGGACTCCAAGCTGCTCACGCCGGAGGTGCGGGAGAAGCTGCAGGCACCGATCCGCCGCTGGTGCGTCGGTGGCGCCGTCGGGCACGCCGATCCGGCCGAGATCGACCGGCTGGGTATCATCGCCGCACTGCGGCTGGCCGGTACCCGGGCTCTGACCGCGCTCTCCGAGAACGGGCTGGTGCCGCCGGTGGTCATCCTGGACGGCTCCCACGACTGGCTCACCCCACCCGGTCCCGCGGCAGGATCGCCGACGACGGCGCCCGGCCTGTTCGAAGGACCGTTGCCGCCCGTAGTTCGCACCCAGGTGAAGGGCGACCTGCGTTGTGCAGTGGTGGCCGCTGCGAGCGTGCTGGCCAAGTGCGAGCGGGACGCGATGATGGTCGCCCGGCACGAGGAGTACCCAAACTTCGGCTGGGCGCAGAACAAGGGCTACTCGGCGCCGGAGCACCTCGCCGCGCTGCGCGAGCACGGCCCGTGCGAGCTGCACCGGCGCAGCTGGGCCCTGCCGGTCGAGCCCGGAGAACCTGCCGAGGTCCTGTTCGAGGCCTGACCTGCTGCCCGCACCGGCGCACGCGGTGCATGATGGAGGGGTGAGCAGTGAGGACCTGGAGAACTACGAGACCGACATGGAGCTCGCGCTGTACCGCGAGTACCGCGACGTGGTCAGCCTGTTCTCCTACGTGGTGGAGACCGAGCGCCGCTTCTACCTGGCCAACCATGTCGACCTGCAGGTGCGCTCGGCCGGAGGAGAGGTGTTCTTCGAGCTCACCTTGGCCGACGCCTGGGTGTGGGACGTCTACCGCTCCGCCCGGTTCGTGAAGTCGGTGCGCGTGGTGACGTTCAAGGACGTGAACGTGGAGGAGCTGGCCAAACCGGAGCTCGACCTGCCCGGCTGACGCCTCTGGGCCTACCCGGCCAGCCCGGCCCATTCAGTTAGCCCGGCCCGCCCGGCCCGCCCGGTCAGCCCGGCCAGCCCAGCCCGCCCGGCCCGCCCAGCCCACCGTGCCGGCTCCTATGGCGGGTGAGGACCGCCGTCATGCCCCGGTTTCCACAGGGGGCCCCACCCGCTCCAGCAGGGGCGGGCGGTCCGGGCGCAGGATCACCACAGGAGGTGATCCGATGGCCGCCAAGGACGACCTCGGCCGCACCGGGGAAGAGCTCGCCTGCCGCTGGTTGGAACGCCGCGG
>DATGRZ010000340.1:0-3564 GCA_035303065.1 Ruania sp. | reverse complement strand
GTCCACGCCCAGGTCGGCCAGATGGTCCAGCCGGGAGGTGATCCCACGCAGGTCCCCGATGCCGTCGGAATCGGAGTCCGCGAACGAGCGCGGGTACACCTGGTAGAACACCGCCTCCCGCCACCACTCCTCCCCGGCGAGGACCGCACCGCCCGGTGCGGCTGCGCCGTCCGGAGCATGCTGGGCGGGCGTACCGACCTGGTCCAGGCGTGCTGCGCCGTCGTCGTGATCGGCGAGCACGGTGACCAGCGAGCTGACGAAACCGTCCCCGAGCACGGGGCGCGCCAGCCGCGCCACCGTGCCCAGGCGCAGGTTCGCCACCACCGGGTTGCCCACCCAGCCCCGGGACCGGCCCAGCTGCAGCAGCACCTTGTCGATCGCGTCCCGGCCGACCGGATGTGCGTAGACCTCCTCGAGCCGGCTGCGCGCATCAACCATCCTCGCCGCCCCGGCTCGGCATCGGACGGGGATCGATGGCGCCCTCCGGCTGAGCGCCCAGGGCCGCCTCCCGAGCACGCAGGTCCGCGACGATGCCGGCATAGGTCGCCTCGTCCAGGCGATACGTGCGCGCCAGCACCAGCCAGCTGAGCGCCACCAGCAGCATCGGCAGCACCATCATCGCCACCTTCAGCACCGCGATACCGCCGTCGGTCACCTCCGCCGGCGTCTGCGCCTCGTTGATCCCGGAGACGATCAGCGTCAGCCCCACAGCTCCGGCGGCCAACGCACTGGCGGCCTTGTAGATGAACGGCTGCAGGGAGAACGTCACCGACTCGTTGCGCCGGCCCAGCTTCCACTGCCCGTACTCCACCGAGTCGGCGATGAACATCATCATCAGCAGCTGGATGAACGCCTGCCCGGCGAACAGCAGCACCCCGGCCACGCCGATCACCACCATCGAGGAGCCCGCCACCAGGAACACCGCATACCCGGCCACGCAGGACAACGTCGCCAGCAGGTGCACCCGCCGGCGGACCAGGTGCTTGGACACCAGCGGGAACGCCAGCAGCCCACCGATCTGGGTGACGCCGAGGATCGCGGCGAACACCGGGTACATGCCCGCGTCGCCGTAGGCGTAGGTGAAGTAGTACAGGCCCAGGCTGGTGGTGATCGTGTACCCGGTCATGAACGCCACCATCGCCAGCGTGACCCAGAGCAGCTGGTCGTTGCCCACGATCACCTTCAGCAGCTCCCGCAGCGGCGTCTGCTCCGTCGGTGCGGCCACCTGCTGCCGGGTGGCCAGCAGCGTGATCACCTGGAAGGCGAGCATCAGCACCGCCACTGCCAGGGCGAGCACGAACCAGGCCCGCTGCGCCGAGCCGAGCGTGGTCGTCAGTGCCTCGGTCACCGGCACCAGCGCCACCACCACGGTGAACACGCCCACGTTCGCGCACACGCGCGCCACCACGCCGATCCGCTCCCGCTCACCCTGCTGCCGGGACAGCGAGGGCAGCATCCCGTAGTAGGAGATGTCGTTGATCGTGTAGGCGACCTCCCAGAGCAGGTAGACGCCCACGAACACCACCACGAACGCCGGCCCGCTCACGCCCCAGTCGGAGAACATCAGCAGCGTCGCCCCCGCCCAGGCGAGCGCCCCGCCGGCGATCCACGGCTTGAACTTCCCCCAGCGGGTGCGGGTGTTGTCCACCACGTAGCCCATCACCGGGTCGTTGACCGCGTCGAACAGCCGCATCACCACCAGCACCACGGTGATCGCGCCCAGGGTGGCGTCGGAGACCTGCACCACCTCGGTGAGGTAGACCAGCAGGTACATCGTCACCAGCGTGGCGACCATGTCCCGGCCCAGGGTGCCCAGGCCGAAGCCCCAGACGTTGCGGCGGCCTGCCGGGGCATCGGCGGCCATACCGGGGGAGGAGGTCACGAGGGGCAGTCTGCCAGGCGTGGGTGCGCGATGGGACTGGGTAGGCTCGGTGCGCGATGCCCGCCGCAGAACCTGAACCACTGCTCGATGCTGCCGCTGTGGCCGCGCTCCGGGCGCCCGCCGCTAGGGGCTCGCGCTGGTGGGTGCTGGTGGCTGCGCTGGCCGTGCTGCTGCTGGCGCTGCCGGCGGTGCTGTACGTCGTTGCCGACGGTAAGCACTCGCTCGGCGGCGATCGCCTGGGGCACCTGCTCGGCCGCACCGAGCAGGTCACTGCTCGGGTGGACGCGGTGCAGCATGTGGGGTACTGCGGTAGGCCGTCGGAGTCGCGGGAGCAGTTCCGGATCGAGCTGAGCTGGACCGCGGGACCGCCGCCCGGGCACGGCGGCTACCTGGTCTGCAACAGTGCACCCGGTGTGGGGGAGAACATCTCGGCCTGGGTGGATGCGGACGGCTACGTCCAGCTGGAGTCGCCCACCGAGGTCCGGCTGGCCGTCGCTGGGATCGGCCTCGCTCTCGCGCTGGTGACGATCGGTACCGGTGCCGGCATCCTGATCCCGCCCGCCCGCCGGCGGCGCCGGTTGCTGTTGACTGCCGATACGCCGCTGCTGCCGCCGGTCCCGGTGCTTGCCGGGGAGAACCGGAGCAGGAAGCTCGGCTTCCCGTTCCGCCCGGCGTCGCCCGCGGAAGGTGTCGCTCCACCGATGTGGGCGGTACCGGTGCTCCACGCTGCCCCCGGCAAGGCCCCCGTACCCACCAGTCTGCGCAAGCTGCGCGGCCAGTGGTACTTCCGGGCCGGGCCGATGCTGGCCTCCGGACGTCAGCTCGGGGTGCTGGAACGTGCCGGCGAGCGCTGCTGGGTGGAGTGCCGGGCGTTGCGGCGCTAGGCGGTCTCGGCCTGCCCCGAACCAGGAGGCAGCCGGTGGCTGTCAGCCGAGGCGAGCCATACGCTTCTTCCGCAGGTTCTGCGCGAGGATCCAGGCGACGTCCGGGTCGGTGGCATCCAGCGCTCGGAACGCCAGCAGACCGGGATCGGGATCGGCGGCCACGGCCACGCTCCAGCAGTACCCCAGCGCCTGGCGCAACGTGCGCACGTCCCGGTCGCGCCGTTCGAGTGCCGGCACCCGGAGAAGCCCAGCGGTGCAACGTCGGCACACCTCCACGGCCAGAGCAGCGGCCTCTGCCGTGCGCAGCAGCCGCGGTTCGCACACCGCTGCCGCCGCGGCGCGTTGCACCAGCGGGTCGGGGTCGTCGGCCCAGGCGAGCACGGTCGGCGCGAGTGCTGCCGGGGCCTCGTCGGCGAGCAGCTGCAGCCCGATGGCCACGCCTTCGCGCACGCGCCACCGCTGGTCCCGGGCGAGCAGGCGGGCCCGCTCTCGCGCCCGAGGATCCTCGCTGCGGCGACCGAGCGCGGCTGCCGCGCACATCGCGGTGTACTCCTGGGCGTCGGCGAGCAGCAGGTCGATCACCTCCGCGCCCGCGAGGGTGGCCGCTGCGGCGACCAGTGCGGTGTTCGCCCGCGGCCCGGGCAGACCGGAGTGCTCGTGCAGGTAGGCGGGCCACTGGGCCGGCTCCAGCGCCTGCAGCTCGGTGTGCCACCGCGGCGAGGCCACCATGGGCCCATCGTACGCCGGTCCCCGCAGCCGGTCACCGCCGGCCGCAGCATCTGGGGCCGGGCCGTTCAG
>DATGRZ010000339.1:0-4886 GCA_035303065.1 Ruania sp. | reverse complement strand
CCGACCGCCCGACCGGGGGCCACCCGCTGGGCCAGGCCCACCGTGATGGTGCCCGGGCCGCAGCCCACGTCCAGCAGGTCCGAGCCCTCGTTCAGGTGCGGCAGCAGATAGGCGGCGGAGTTCTCCGCGGTGCGCCAGCCGTGCGAGGCCAGCACGCTCGGGTGGTGCCCGTGGGGGTAGCTGCCGTCGCGTGCCATATCGAGAGTGTAGTGCGGGGCTTCTTCCGCGCACCCGGGGAGCTACGCCGAGAGTACGGCGGGCAGGTGCCGGGGAGAGGCTGGAGCGCTGCAGCCGGGCGGCGTCGTCTAGCCTGGTGCGGTGCAGCGGATCGTAGGGGTGGACACGGCGCGAGGACTGGCGATCCTCGGCATGTTCGTCGCGCACCTGGGGATGCAGCGGCACACTGGTCTGCTCACCCCGACCGGCTGGTTCTTCGTGACCGACGGCCGCCCGTCGGCGCTGTTCGCGCTGCTCGCCGGGGTGGGGCTGGCGTTCATGACCCGCCGTGCCCTCGCCTCCGGGGACGAGGTGGAGTGGCAGCGGCAGCGGATCCGGATCGTGAAGCGTTCCCTGGTGCTCTACCTGCTCGGCTGGGCGTTGACGTTCGTGGGCACCCCGGTGGCGGTGATCCTGCCCGCGTATGCGGTGATGTTCCTGCTCATGCTGCCCTTCCTGAAGCTGCGTACCCCGGCGCTGCTGGCCTGGGCGGCCGGCATCCTGCTGGTGGCCCAGCTTCCGGTGGTGGCGGTGCGGCAGGAGATCGGCGAGTCGTCGCCGTGGCGGATCGTGCCCGGGATCGGTGAGCTGCTCACCGGCTACTACCCGGCGATCAGCTGGATCGCCTACCTGCTGGTGGGCCTGGCGGTGGGCCGGACGGCGCTGCGGTCGGTGCGCACCCAGCTGGTGCTGCTCGGGGCTGGGGTGGCTGCGGCAGTGGTCGGCTACGGTGCGGGCGCGCTGCTCACCCGGGCGCTGCGACCGACGCCGGACAGCTTCGGCGAGCTGCTGGTCAGCACGCAGCCGCACACCGACTCGGCCGTGGAGATGGTCGGCAACACCGGGGTGGCGGTGGCGGTGATCGCCCTGTGCCTGCTGGTCACCCGGGTGCCGGTGCCGCGGGTGCTGCTCACCCCGGTGAGCGCGAGCGGGGCGATGTCGTTGACCGTGTACAGCCTGCACATCGTCTACATCCGGTTCCTCGGCGACGATGCGGTCTGGTACCCGACGTCGAACTGGCCGCTGATCGCACTGGTGCTGGCCACGTTCGTGCTGGCCACCGCCTGGCAGCTGCTCTGGGGGCAGGGACCGTTCGAGCGGGCGATGCACGCCCTGATCCGGAGCAGGCCGCCGACGGCGCAGCCCACCTGGACCAGCCCGCCTCACCCTGCCCCTGGCACACCCGGGCAGGGCCCGACGGCGCAGCCCACCTGGCCCAGCCCACCTCGCCCGGGGACGGTGGTTCCGCCTGCGGCCGGCCCGCCTGCCCCCTCCAGCCGCCCGGCCACCGGACCTGCCGCCGGTGCAGTCGCTGCACCGGCCGGCCGCTGGCCTGACCCGCACGCCCTGGGGCGACGATGACCGCCCCGGTGAGCTCCGCCGTCGTGCTGGAGGAGGCGACCTGGCGCGAGCAGGAGGCTGCCCACGCGGAGCGGGCCGACGCCCTCACCCGTGCCCACCGCGAGCGCCGGCAGACCGGTCAGCCACACCCGGTGGAGGACTTCCTGTACACCTACTACCCCACCAGGCCGGCGCAGCTGCGCCGCTGGCACCCGGGCGCCGGCGTGCTCCTCGCCGGAGGGGCGGACCGAGCCGGCTGGCGCTGGTACCGCGTGGACGGGGTGGACGGAGCAGGCCGGGCGTGGCTGGACGTGGGGGCGTTCCTGGCCGACCGGGGCGAGGGGGTGGCCTGGGCGCGCGAGCTGCTCTCCCGCACCCTGGAGCGCCCGGGCCGGTACACCTGCTTCGGGATGCACGAGTGGGCGATGGTGTACCGCACCCGGCAGGTGCGCCACCAGCAGGTGCCGCTGCGGCTCGGCGCGGAGGGCACCGACGAGGTGGTGCGCGCCCACCCGCTGCGCTGCACCCACTTCGACGCGTTCCGGTTCTTCACCGAGGACGCGGTGCCGCGCAACGAGCGGCACCTGGACCGGGCCTCCCAGCTGGAGCTGGAGCAGCCGGGCTGCTTGCACGCGAACATGGACACCTACCGTGTTGCTATGAAGCTGGGTCCGGCGGTGCCCGGCGAGCTGCTGCTGGACTGCTTCGAGCTGGCCCGGGACATCCGCGAGCTGGACATGCGCGCCTCCCCCTACGACCTGCGCGACTGGGGGTACGAGCCGGTGCCGGTCGAGACCGCTGCGGGCAAGGCGACCTACGTGGCCGCCCAGCGGGAGTTCACCGTGCGCGCGAACGCGCTACGCGAGCGGCTGCTGGCGGCAGTTGCCGCACTTGGCGGCACTCACAGCCGCGCGACTTGACGCCAGCGCACCGGCCGGCCGCCGCGAGTGGTGCGTTAGCGTCAGTTCGGCGCAAGTCAGCCGTAGGATCAGGAGCCATGTTCACCGGCATCGTCGAAGAACTCGGCACTGTGGCGGACCTGCGGCGCGGACGGGAGTCGGCGGTGCTGACCGTGCGGGCACCGCTGGGCTGCTCGGACGCCCGGCCCGGGGACTCGATCGCGGTGAACGGTGTCTGCCTGACCGTGACCGAGCTGGCCGGGGAGACGTTCAGCGCCGATGTGATGGCCGAGACCTTGGACCGCAGCACGCTGGGCAGACTCGCCGCCGGGACACAGGTGAACATCGAGCGGGCGATGCGTGCGGACGGCCGGTTCGGTGGGCACATCGTGCTTGGCCATGTGGACACCACGGCCGCTGTGCTGGACCGGCGTCCGGGCGAGGCCTGGGAGGTGGTCCGGTTCGAGCTGCCAGCGCAGGCGGCGCCACAGGTGGTGCTGAAAGGGTCGATCGCCCTGGACGGGGTCTCCCTGACCGTGTCCGCGCTCGGCGAAGGCTACCTGGAGGTCTCGTTGATCCCGGCGACGCTGGCCGCCACGACGCTCGGCGCACGGACGGTAGGTGAGCGGGTGAACCTGGAGACCGATGTGCTCGCCAAGCACGTGCAGCGACTGCTGGCAGCACCGGCAACCGCTGACGGGCCTGACGTGTCTGGTGTCAAGGATTGACAGGCTCTCAGGTCTTCCGGGTTAGACTGCATCGACTCACGACTCGGGGCTGAGGGGAACTGGTGCAACGCCTGAGATTCGCAGTGGCGCGAACGCGCGCGCACCTGCCGTTGGTGGCGGTGCTGTGCGCGATGGCGGCACTGATCACGATCGCGCTGGCCGGCACGGTCACCTACCTGTCCACCTCCTCGGCATCAGCGGTGCAGAGCGTGCTCGCCGACAGCGAGGGGTCTGAGGCCACCAGCACGGTGCAGACCCGGGTCGCCGAGGACGGCCCGGCTCAGGACGACACGGTCCGCTCCGTCGTCGCCGAGCACCTGCCCGAGGCGGCGATCACCGGCACTGTGCACACTCCACCGCTGGCGGTCGCGGACGCGGATGCCGACATGGTGCTGCTCGCCGATGCCGGTCTGCCGGAGGTGGCCACGCTCACCGACGGCGACTGGCCCACCGGCTCCGGTCAGGGTGCCCTGCACGCCGAGGCGGCCGAGGAGCTGGAGGTGGGCGTCGGGGACGAGCTGACCATCGGCTCGGCCGAGCAGGCGGTGCAGATCACCGGGCTGTGGCAGCCGGACGACCCGCAGGATCCGCACTGGGGTGGAGAGCTGATGGTGGAGCACGGCACGAACCCGCTGCTGCCGGCCACCTACGGTCCGCTGCTGGTGCCTGCCGAGGACATCACCGCCCTGGACCTGGACCCGTTCGCCCGCTGGGTGATCGCCCCGCCGACACCGCTGGAACCCGACCAGGTGAACACCTGGATCACCGGGCTGGATGCCCTGCCGGGCGCTCTGGACGATGCCGATGTCACTGTGCGCGGGCTGACCATCAACGGCACGCTGCCGGCCACTCTGGCGCACATGTCCTCCGGGCTGGCCTCGGTCAGTGCGGCCGCGACGGTGCCGTTGGTGATCGTGGCGCTGGTGTCCCTGGTGGCCACCTGGCAGATCGCCCGGCTGCTGGCCACGGTGCGGGAGCGGGAGAACCGGTTGCTGCGCTCCCGGGGCGGCTCCTACCGGCAGCTGATCGGTACCGGAGCCGCCGAGGCCGGTGTGGTGATGGGCCTGGGCGCGCTGGTCGGAGTGGCCGTGGTGCTGCTCGGCTTCGCGAGCCGGCCCGGGGTGCAACCGCTGCTGGTGGCGCTGCTGGCAGTGGCGGTGGCCGTGGTGACCGCGGCGATCCTGACCGCGGTGAACGCCCGGGCGATCATGCGGGCGCTGGAGCCCACCAGCGAGTCCGGCCGGTCGGCGCAGCTGATGGCCTCGGGTGTGCTGGTGCTGCTCGCCCTGGCTGCGGCCTTCACCTTGTGGCGGTTCGCCCGGAACGCCTCGCCGCTGGTACCGGGCACCCCGGCAGTGGACCCGTTGGCGGTGTCCGGGCCGGGGCTGGCGCTGCTGGCGTGCGCACTGCTCGCGGTGACTGTGGCTGGTCCGGTGCTGCGCGTGCTGGCCGCTCGGGCGGCCCGCCGGCCCGGGTATGCCGCGGTGGCGGCGCTGCGGCAGTCCTCCCGGCGAATCCAGCTGATGGCGGTGCCGGTGATCCTGATCGTGCTCGCCTCCGGGGTGGCCACGCTGGCCGCCACCTATGCCGGTACCTGGAACTCGCTGCGCACCATGTCCGCAGAGGTGAGCAACGGTGCGGACGTGCGCGTCCAGCTCGGCACCGCGGTCGCGGCCGGTCACCCACGGGACGTGGGCGCCTA
>DATGRZ010000338.1:0-12925 GCA_035303065.1 Ruania sp. | reverse complement strand
AACTCCTCGACGATCGCCCGCTTGATCGCGCCGACATATTTCAGCTCTTCGGCCGCATTGATGATCGACTCCAGGTCGAAGTTGTCTTTGGTGAGCTTTCGCAGCTCGGGGACGAGAGACCCGTCGACGTCATTGAGGTCCAGTACCAGGAACGGCTTGGAGTCCATACGGTTCGGGGCATCGAGGTCGGTGTAGAACTGGTACTGCTCGCCGTTGGTGAGGACTGCGATGCGGGCGTTCGTGACGGCGAAGTATCGGAACAGCTGCGAGGCGTGCTCCAGGCTTAACGGTGTGCCCGTGGGCTTGCACTCGATGAGGAGCTGCACCTCTCCGTCTCGTAGCACCGCATAGTCGATTTTCTCGCCCCGCTTCAGGCCCACGTCTGCGGTGAACTCCGGCGCTACCTCGAGCGGGTCGAAGACGTCGTAGCCGAGCACCGTCGAGATGAAGGGCATCACGAAGGCAGTCTTCGTCGCTTCCTCGTTCTGGATCGCGCCCTTCTGGTTGGCGACCTTTGTGGCCATCGCATGCAGGCGCTCGGTGAAATCCATCTCAGTCCTTCTTTGGAAACAGTCCGGGTGTACAACGGGATCTCAAAGGAGTACCACGGGCCGGTGACATGGCGCCGCGGATTGGTGGCTTCGTTCCACGCAACTGCACCGCGCCGCCGCTCCTGCTGACACTCGGCCCGGACGCGTGTATGGTGTCGATGGGCTTACACAGACGTAAGAAGGCGGCGAGGGCCATGCCCGACTCCACGTTCCAGACCATCGCGATCGTCTTGTACTTCGCGGGGATGCTGACCATCGGCTATTTCGCCTACCGCCGCACGAAGAACAACCTCGACGGTTACATGCTCGCCGACCGTGGCCTGCGTCCGGGCGTGGCCGCGCTGAGCGCCGGAGCCTCGGACATGTCCGGCTGGCTGCTGATGGGGCTGCCCGGGGCGATCTACATGTCCGGACTGATCGAGGCGTGGATCGCTATCGGTCTGACCATCGGCGCCTGGCTGAACTGGAAGTTCGTGGCGCCACGGCTGCGGGCCTACACCGAGGTGGCCGGCAACTCGATCACGATCCCGAGCTTCTTCGAGCACCGGCTCAAGGACACCACGCGTGCGATCCGAGTCGTCTGCGGGCTGATCATCCTGGTGTTCTTCACCTTCTACGTCTCCAGCGGGATGGTCGCCGCAGGCAAGTTCTTCACCTCCAGCTTCGACGCCCCCTACCTGTTCGGGATGCTGCTCGTGGCGGCCATCACCATCCTGTACACGTTCTTCGGCGGATTCCTCGGTGCAACGCTCACCGATGTGGCCCAGGGGTTGCTGATGCTGGCCGCCCTGATCGCCGTGCCACTGGTCGCCGTGTTCAGCGCCGGTGGCCCGTCGGAGACCATCGCCTCGATCCAGGAGGTCGACCCCAACCTGTTCAGCCTGTTCGCCGGCGGTACCGCGCTCGGCATCATCTCTGCTGCAGCGTGGGGATTGGGCTACTTCGGCCAACCGCACATCATCGTGCGGTTCATGGCGCTGCGGAACCCGCAGCAGGCGCACGCGGCCCGCCGGATCGGCATCGGCTGGATGATCCTGACCGTGGTCGGTTCGATCTGCACCGCGCTCATCGGCATCGCCTACTTCCACCGCACCGGAGGCTCTCCCACCGATGCCGAGACCGGTGAGACCGTGTTCCTCGACCTGGCGCAGATCCTCTTCCACCCATTCATCGCCGGCCTCGTGCTCGCAGCGGTGCTCGCGGCCATCATGTCCACGATCTCCTCCCAGCTGGTGGTCACCTCCTCAGCGCTGGTGGAGGATCTGTTCAAGATCATCGCCGAGAAGACCGGCGGGGTGGCACAGCTGACGGACAAGACCTACGTGCTGCTCGGCCGGGGCGGCGTCCTGGTGGTCGCCGTCGTCGCAGCGGTCCTGGCCATCCACCCCTCGGACAGCATCCTTAACCTGGTCGCCTTCGCCTGGGCCGGTTTCGGAGCGTCCTTCGGCCCGATCGTGCTGCTCTGCCTGTTCTGGAAGCGACTGAGCAACTGGGGCGCGCTGTCCGGGCTGGTCGCCGGTGCCGTGGTGGCCTACGCCTGGGGCCAGTCGTTCTTGTCCGACACCCTGTATGAGATCGTGCCGGGGTTCGTGGCCAACCTGGTCGTGGCCGTGGTGGTCAGCCTGCTGACCGTCAAGCCGGACGAGGAGATCCGTACCGAGTTCGACGCTTCCACCGCAGCCGCCCGGGGCCGGTCCCCGGCCCCGCTGCCGGCCGAGGCGGCGCCGGCCGGGGAAGGCACTGAGCACTGAACACTCAGCACTGAACACTGAACACTGAACACTCAGCACTGAACGGCGATCGGGGCACATCCCGGCGCGGTCGAACGTAGTGCACCACCCTCACCTGGCACGTGTATTCTCGTGGCCTGCCCTTGTGGACGAACCGGCGCCAGGTGATGTGGGTTACCCTCTGCAACGGAGCACCAGGCACCAAGCCGATGGACCAGGACAGAGCGTGACGATCAACCAGAGCCCGAGCGACTCGACCAGCACAGCGCCCGCCGACGAGCACCTCGGCCAGACGCTCAAGGTCGCCTCCGACCACCGCAGGTCGGTCCGGGTCGGTCGCCTCGGCCGGTTCGCACTCCAGTTCAGCGTGCTGCTCGTGTTCTTCGCGGTCTGGTGGCTGATCGCCAGACTGCAGCTGGTCAACCCGCTCTACCTGCCTTCACCCGGAGCAGTGTGGGATGCCTTCATCCAGTCCAACTCCTGTCGTGCGATCAGCGAGACCCGCACCGTCTGCGGTGAGCAGAGCTACTACATGTGGGAGCACCTGGTCGCCTCCCTGCAGCGGATAGGGATCGGTGTCGGGATCGCGGTGATCCTCGGCCCGCTGGTCGGCTTCCTGATGGGGGCGGTCAAGGTGCTGAACACGGCCTTGGAGCCGTACCTGAACTTCCTGCGCTCCCTGCCCCCGCTGGGCTACATCGGTCTGCTGATCGTGTGGTTCGGCATCGGCGACACCTCGAAGCACTGGCTGCTGTTCCTGGCCGCGTTCCCGCCGATCGTGATCGCCACGATCAACGGGGTGCGCGGGGTGAAGCAGGACAGCATGCACGCCGCCCGCTCGATGGGCGCCAACTGGTGGCAGGTGGGCACGTCGGTGATCCTGCCCTCGGCGCTGCCGGAGATCATCGCTGGCATCCGGATCGCCACCGGATTCGCCTGGACCTGCGTGGTCGCCGCCGAGCTGAACGCCGGCATCCCCGGCATCGGCGGCCTGGCCTACACCTCCGGTCAGCAGCTGCAGACACCGCTGACCATCGCCTGCATCATCGTGATCGGCCTGGCCGCCGTAGCGCTGGACGCACTGATCAAGTACCTCGGCAACCTTGCGGTGCCGTGGTACGGGAAAGCCTGATCGAAGGAGAACTATGACCCAGTCCCGTCCCCGCACCCTGGGCGTCATCGCGCTCGCCGGTGCCACGGCGCTGACCCTGTCCGCCTGTGTGGACTCCGGCCGGACCAGCAACCCGGACAGCGAGCAGGAGAGCGCGAGCACGGAGTGCCCGGTCGAGGTGAACGAGGACATCACCACCTCGGCGGTGATCGCCTACCAGCCGATCCCGAACGGCGACCTGGTGGTCCGAGACCTCGGCTGGTTGGAGGCGTGCATGCCGAACGCGGACATCACCTGGGAGCAGTTCAACTCCGGTGGTGAAGTGGTGCAGGCCTTCGGTTCGGACTCGGTGGACCTCGCCCTGATCGGCTCCAGCCCGGGCACCAAGGCACTCTCCCCGCCGATCAGCGACGACCTGCAGGTCGTCTGGATCCACACAGTGATCGGTGAGGCCGAGTCGCTCGTGGTGCAGGACAGCGTGGACGCGACCAGCCTGGCGGAGCTGGACGGGAAGCGGGTGGCGGTGCCGTTCGCCTCCACTGCGCACTACTCCCTGCTCGCTGCCCTGGACCGGGAGGAGATGACCCCCAGCGACATCAACCTCACCAATCTCTCCCCGGATGCGATGCTCGCCGCCTGGGAGCGCGAGGAGATCGACGCCGCCTGGGTGTGGGCCCCGACCCTGCCCGAGCTCCTGGACACCGGCTCGATCATCCTGTCCGCAGAAGACACCGCTGATGTGGCGCCCACCTACGACCTGGCCGCCGCCACGACCCCGTTCGTGGAGGAGAACCCGGAGTTCATGGAGATCTGGACCGCGGCACAGAACGAGGCGGTGACCATGATCAAGGACGACCCGGAGAACGCGGCCGCCTCGGTCGCCGTGCAGCTCGGCATCGAGCCGGACCAGGTGCTCAGCCAGTTCGAGGGCTACATCTACCTGGACGCCAGTGAGCAGGCCGGCGAGGACTACTTCGGTGGGGCGCTCGGCCAGGACCTGATCAACACTGCCGACTTCCTGGTCACCCAGGAGGAGATCGACGAGGTCAACCCGCCCGAGGACTACGAGAACGCCATCTACACCGACGCGATCGACGCGGTGGCCGGTCAGTGAGCTTCTCTCTCGAGGCGGTCTCCCAGCGGTACATCACCGACAGCGGTGAGGTGGTGCACGCTCTGGCGGACACCACGCTGAGCGTGCAGACGGGGTCGTTCGTCTGCGTGGTGGGACCGTCCGGCTGCGGGAAGACCACGCTGCTGAAGATCCTTGCCGGCTTCCTCAAGCCCACCGGCGGGATCGCCGCGGTCGACGGCGAACCGATCCTCGGTCCGTCCTGGAAGCGGGGGGTGGTGTTCCAGCACGCGAACCTCTACCCGTGGCTGACGGTGCGCAAGAACGTCGAGCTCGGCCTGAAGTTCCGCAAGGTCGCCGCAGCCGAGCGCCGCAAGGTCGCCGAGGAGTGTCTGGACCTCGTCGGCCTGGCCGGGTTCGAGGACAAGAAGACCTACGAGCTCTCCGGCGGGATGCAGCAGCGTACGCAGATCGCCCGGGTGCTGGCCAACGACCCGGAGATCATCCTGATGGACGAGCCGTTCGGGGCACTGGACGCGCTCACCCGGGAACGGCTGCAGATGGACCTGCTGAAGATCTCCCGGGAACGTCGCAAGACCGTCTTCTTCATCACGCACAGCGTGGAGGAGGCGGTGTTCCTCGGCGACCGGGTGCTGGTGATGAGCGCCCGGCCCGGCCGGGTGGTGCTCGACGAGGACGTGCGCATCTCAGAGACCTACGGTCGGATCCTGCCCGGCAAGGAGCTGCGCTCCACCCCGGAGTTCGTCGAGCTGCGGGACAAGATCGCCGACCAGATCTACGAGTCCCAGGGTGAATCTGCTCGTTGATCTGGTTGCCCGCAGGGGCCAGATCGACGAGCAATCTTGACCTCAGTGCTGCGCCGTCGTGGCCGGACCGACCCGTCCCGGGTCTTCAGCACTGCCACCAGCATGAAGCTCAGGCTCACCAGCAGTGCCCAGGACCCCCACTTGCCGGCGTGCACCATCTCCCAGATCTGTTCCTGGTTCGGGTACTGCCACGCCCCGAGCAGGGTGCCGGCGTTCTCCGCCAGCCAGAGGAAGAACCCGATCAGCACGAGGCTCACCACCAGCGGCATCCGGTAGCGCCGCCGGCCCACGGTGAACCCCACTGTGCACCCCCACAGGGTGACCACGAACCCGGCCGCGATCACCCAGCGCAGGTCCCAGATGAGGTGATGGGTGAAGAAGTTGACGTAGGCAGCTGCGGCGAGCACCGCCGTCGGGACCACCCGCAGCCCCACCACCCGCAGGCGCAACCTGCGGAACGCCTGGCAGATGTAGGAGGCCACGGCGGCGTACATGAACCCGGAGTACAGCGGCACACCGCCCAGGCGCAGCACCCCGGCGTCCGGGTAGGACCACGACCCGACGTGCACCTTGAAGATCTCCAGCACCAGCCCGACCAGGTGGAACACCCCGATGATCGCCAGCTCCCGCCGGGTCTCCAGCCCAAGCAGGTAGAAGACAGCCGTCACTGCCAGTGCGTACACCAGCAGGGCGTCATACCGGGCGACCGGCAGCGGCAGCACTGCACTGAGTGCCAGTCCCGCGAAGATCGCCAGGGGGAAGAAGCAGCACTGCAGCTCCAGCCAGGCGAAGTGGAGCAGCTGGCCCATCGCGCGCACTGTGCGGGCGGTGCAGGAGCGGCCGACGGCGAAGGTCGAGGTGGTCACGCCACCGACCCTGGCAGGGGCTCCAGCGCCGATCGGGCTGTTTCGCAGGACCCGCCCGGTGCAGTCACCACACCTCCTCGAGGTGGGCACACCCGCCGGGCAGCACTGCCCACTGGCAGATGTCAGGTCGAGGCGGCGCAGCCGCTATCGTAAGCACGTTCCTGTTGCTGAAGAGAGAGTGTGTCCACTGAGATGGAGCCAGCGGTCTGGATCATCATCGGCATCGTCGGCCTGGTTGCGGTCCTGATCCCGATCGCCATCAAACAGCTGAAGAAGACGGACGCCCAGATCGCAGACTGGGTGCAGGAGAACGGCTGGGAACGCGTCACCGACCACCAGGTGGAGGACACGCTCGCCAGGTCTTGGTTCAACCCCGCCAACCGGCAGATCTCCCGCCCCTGGACGATGCAGGTGCTGCGCGGCCGGTGGCAGGACCGGGACGCGATGTCGTTCATGTACGGGTACAAGACGCCGCACGACGAGCCGCAGTTCCACGTGGTCGCGCTCACTCTGCCGGTCAGCCTGCCCCTGGTCGCCCTGGCACCCAAGGGGCCGGCCACTGCGATCTACGCTCCGGGGCCAGCACCGGATCTGAAGCTGGAGTCCGCCGAGTTCAACCGCACCTGGACAGTGCACGGTAGCGACCACCGGTTCGTCAGCGACTTCCTGCACCCGCGGATGATGCAGCGGTTGCTCCGCGCGGACGCGGTGGTCAACGGGGTAGAGCTGTTCGTCAGCGGGAACCAGCTGTTCACCATGCGCCGCGGCCGCACCGAGCTGGACCGGATCGACCCCTCGCTGCGGCTGCTGAGCGACGTGGCAGGGCTCATCCCGGAGCACGTGCTGCGCAGCTACGGCGCTACCCGCTGAGACGGGCACCGGGCCGCCGAGCAGCGTGGCGGCAGCCAGGGGGAGTAGTGCCCATCACGTCCCGGATCTCCCGGGACGACGGCTTGTTAGTCTCCATACTGATCGGCCGGGCGAAGGAGAGTGCAGACCGTGGACGTCCAGATCGTGTTCTTCGGCTTCTTCGTCGTCTTCGCGATCGTCGCCGCGGTCATCAGCGCCGCGATCGCCAAGCGGGCCCGCCAGGCCGCGCAGCAGTGGGCCGCTGCGCACCACTGGTCCTGGGCGGCCTCCGACCGGCTGCTGCCGGACCGGTGGTCCTCACCGCCGTTCCGGCGGGGCAAGAGCCGATCGGCCCGGAATGTCCTGACCGGCACCTGGAACGGTCGCCCGGCCACGTCCTTCCAGTACAGCTACACCACCGGTAGCGGGAAGAACCGCACCACGCACTTCCACCACGTGGTGGCCTACTCGCTGCCTGCCCACCTGCCCTGGCTGCAGCTGGAGCCAGAAGGCCTGGGCGACTCCATCGCCAAGTTCTTCGGCGGGCAGGACATCGAGTTCGAGTCCTCCCAGTTCAACGACGCCTGGCGGGTGAAGGGTCCCGAGGGCCAGTTCCCCTACGACTTCCTGCACCCGCGGATGATGCAGCGGTTGCTGGGCCCGGACGTCTCCGGTGCATCGATCACAGTGGAGGGCAGCGACGTCTACCTCTACCGGTCCGGCAAGCAGGAGCTGGCGGTGATCCAGCCGTCGCTGCAGCTGCTCTCCGACATCGTGGAGCACATCCCCCGCTTCCTCTGGTTGAAGATGGGCTACGACCCCGAGGCCACCGGCGCGGCCCGATGATCGACCCTCGTGCCGATGGATGACCAGCTGCTGACCCTGCTGCTGCTGGTCGGTGCCCTGGGGACCGGGATCGCCCTGATCACCGTGCGCGGCAAGGGCCTCGGGCGGAGGCTGCCCTCCCCGCCGCAGTGGGCCCACCAGCACGGCTGGGAGTTTCGGCCCACCGACCCGGCGTTGCTCCGGCAGCTCCGGCTGCTGCCCGTGGGTGACAGTGGCACACCCCGCACCGAGGACGTGCTCCTCGGCTCCTGGAACGGTGTGCCAGCAGTCTCTTTCCGGTATGAGTGGGAGACGCTCGGCCGCGGCCCGGTCGTGCACCGGGAACATGTCACAGCGCTCGCTCTGCCGGCGGCGCTGCCGTGGCTGACACTGGCACCAGCAGGGCGGGACTCCCCGGCGGACTGGTTCGTCGTCGCGCAGACGGTCGAGCTCGAGTCCGCCCGCTTCAACGAGCGCTGGACGGTGCACGGACCCCACGGCCGCGCGCCGCACGACTTCCTGCACCCGCGGATGATGGCGCGGCTGCTGGAACCTGACGCCGCCGAGACCACGATCCTCGTCGACGGTGCGAACCTGGTCGCGATGCGTCACGGTTTCCTGGCGGTGGACCAGATCGAGCCGATGCTCGCGCTGCTGGCCGACCTGGCAGCACTGGTGCCCGACTTCGTGTGGCAGGACGCCCGAGGCCGCCGTCGGGGTTGAGAGCGTTGCGGTACAGGAGATTCGTCATCTGCTGCGTACCACGCTCTCTGCCGCGGCGACCCGCCCCGGGTCCGGGGGATGGGCGAGCAGTCGGGTGATCGGGGCGATCGCGGACTGCACGCTGAGCACCCGGAAGGTCAGGTCCCGCAGCACCGCCAACGCTGTGCTCTCGGAGAACATCCAGCGGGCCAGGCTGCGGGAGGTGTCCTGCGCCGTCTCCACCCGCGGCCGCTGCTCCTGCTCGTACCGGGCGAGCGTGGCCGCCAGCTCGTCTGCGGCCACCCGGTTCGCCTGGTCGGGCCGTGCAGCGGTGACGTCGGTGACCAGGCCGGCCTCCGCCGTCGGCAGCAGGCTGCGCAGCATGGTGGCCAGCACCCAGGCCGACTCCATCGCCATCCCCGCTCCGATGCCGGCGGTGGGCAGGAACCCGGCGGCCGCATCGCCGAGCAGCACAGTGCGGCGAGTGGTCCACCGGGGCGCACGCGCATCCTTCAGTGCCCAGTAGAACGGGTCGGGCTCGTCGATCACCGCCTGCAGCGCTCGTGCCACCCGAGGGTCGATCGTACGCAGCCGAGAGCGCACCCGGGACACGAACGCCTCCGGTCCGGCGGCGGTGGCCGCACCCGGGCCGCCGAGGAACACCCCACGCCGACAGAGCACCGGATAGATGCCGAGGAAGAACCCGGCCCCCCAGAGCTCCTCGGCAAGCTCGCCCTGGTCGTCCTCGGCGGACCACACCACCCAGCCGCCCCAGCCGGTGTCGGTGCCGGTGGTCTCCCGACCGCCGGGAACCAGGTCGCGAGTCCGCGACCCGATGCCGTCCGCCACCACCACGACGTCGACGGTCAGCCTGGTGCTCGTCTCGCCCTGGCGGCAGGTTACCTCGACGGCGTGCGCCTGCTCGCGCAGGTCGGTCACCGTGGTGGCCAGGCTCACCGGGGCGCCGTCGTGGCTGAGCGTCTCGATCAGCTCACCGCGCTCGATACCGCGGTAGTCGCCGAACCGGTGCAGCACCTCGGCCATCGAGTCGGTGCGCAGCACCCGTCCGGTGTGCGTGCGCGCACGGTAGTGGGTGAGCCCGATGCTGCGCTCGCGGTAGGGCGCCCAGGCGTCCAGCTCGGTGAGCACCGGGTCGACCATCGGCATCAGCGCGAGCATGTAGCCCGGGTGCGACTCGTCAGCGAGGCGGTCCAGCAGGATCGGGTGCAGCCCCGCGCCGCGGAGCAGCTGGGCGGTGGTCAGGCCCGCCATCCCGGCGCCGACCACCAGCACCCGTAACGGGTCGCCGGCCGCCGCCTCGGCCTGGTCGGCAAGTGAAGTGGGCAGGAGCGGCATAACAGCCTCCCAACAGGATTGGACTAGGTGGTCCAGATCAGTCTAGGCGCGCGTGGACCATCTGGTCCAGAGCGGTGCGGAGGCGGTAGGCTCGAAGGGTGACCACAGCACTTGAGCGGCTCGCCCCGCACCGGCGTCGTCGGCTGGTGCGCCTGGCCGCCGAGGAGTTCGCCTCGGCCGGGTTCGCGGCGGCGTCGCTGAACCGGATCATCGCCGGGATGCCGATGAGCAAGAGCTCCTTCTACCACCTGCTGTCCTCCAAGCAGGAGCTCTACCAGCTCGCAGTCGCCGACCTGGCCGCCGAGGTCGCCGCCGACCTGCACCCGCCGGCACCGGAGACCTTCGCCGGGTCGGCGTTCTGGCCGCGTGCCGGTGAGCTGGTCGAGCAGCTGACCGCAGTGCTGGTGGGCAACGAAGATGCGCTGCTGCTGGGTCGGATGGTCTACGCCGGAGGTGCTCCCGGTGCGGCGGCGATCGACCGGATCGAAGGCTGGGTGGGCCGGGTGCTGGCGATCGGCCGGGAGACCGGCCAGGTACGCACGGAGCTGCCGGCGGACCTGCAGCTGGCATTGGTCGCGGCCGTGCTGCGCACGCTGGACGAGTGGTCCGTGGCGCATCAGGAGCAGCAGGGCGCCGGTGCCGCGGCGAACCTGACCACAGCCCAGCTCGACCTGCTGCACCGGATGCTGGCCACCGAGCGATGAGGTGCGATCAGCGCCGGATCAGGCCCTGCTTGGCCGCTTCTGCTGCGGCTGCAGTACGGGAGTCCACATCCAGCTTGGTGTAGATGTGCACCAGGTGGGACTTCACTGTGGCTTCGGAGATGAACAGCGCCCGGGCGATCTGCTGGTTCGACAGCCCGGCTGCCACCTGGGTGAGCACGTCGATCTCCCGGGCGGAGAGCGCCCGGCCCGGGGCGCGCATCCGGTCCATCATCCGCAGCGCGACCGCCGGGGCGAGCGCTGACTGGCCGGCGGCGGCGGTGCGCACCGCCGCCAGCAGCTCCTCGGGCGGAGCGTCCTTGAGCAGGTAGCCGGCTGCCCCGGCCTCCACTGCGGCAAGGATGTCCGCATCGGTGTCATAGGTGGTCAGGATGAGCACCCGCGGCGGGTCCGGCAGGGCGGTGATCTGCTCGGTGGCGCCGATCCCGGCGAGCTCGGAGCCGAACTGCAGGTCCATCAGCACCACGTCCAAGGTGCCTGCCGCGCGCAGCTCGGTCGCACAGTGCACCGCTTCGGCCGCAGTGTCCGCCTCCGCGCGGACCTGCACGTCCTCGGCCAGCTCCAGGACCGCACGCAGGCCAGCACGCACCACCGGGTGGTCATCGGCGAGCAGCAGGTCGATCATCAGTGCTGGTGCTCCTCTTTTCCAGCGAACCGGACGCTCACCGCGGTCCCGGCCCCGGGTGCGGACTCCACCACCAGCGTGCCACCCAGCTCGGCCGCCCGCGAACGCATCGACGCCAGGCCGAAGCCGCCCTCTGGTCCGGGCCCGTCCGGCAGGTCGGCCGGGTCGAAGCCGCTGCCGTCGTCCACCAGGTCCAGGTGTACCTCGCCGTGCAGGAAGGTGAGCGTGATCGTGGCCCGGGTGGCACCGGCGTGTGCCACGGTGTTCGCCAGTGCCGCCTGGGCGATCCGCAGCAGCGCCACCTCCCAGGCGGTCGGCACGGCGAACGGCTCACCCTCGGTGCGCAGCGTCACCTCCGGCGTGCTGGTCCGGTCGGCCAGCCGGCGCAGCGCATCGACCAGGGAGGTGGCGCGCAGGTCCGGCGGCGCGAGCGCCCGCACCAGGCTGCGCGCCTCGCCGAGGTTGTCCAACGCCACCTGCCGGGCCTGTTCCACGTAGCCGGCCGGCCCCTCGAGACCGGGGTGCTCGCCGAGCTGCCGGCCGGCAGCGGTGAGCAGCAGGTTCACCGAGGAGAACCCCTGGGTGAGGGTGTCGTGGATCTCCCGGGCCAGGCGCTCCCGCTCGGCGAGCACCCCCTGCTCCCGTTCTGCCGCCGCGAGCTCGGCCCGGGTGGCGGTCAGCTCGGCGATCAGCGCCCGGCGGCGTTCGGACTCGGCGTGCAGCTGCTGGAAGCCCCACACGGTGGCGATCACCACTGCGGCACCGAGCACCGGGCCGATCGCCATCGCCACCAGGAACTCGCTCTGGTGCCAGGCGAACCCCGCGACCGCCACCGCCGCGGTGAGCCCGACCAGCATCAGCCCCACCCGCCAGGGCAGCAGGTGCAGCAGCAGGAAGTACCAGGCGAACGCCAGCCAGACCGCGTCCGGGGTGAGCACCAGCAGCACCACCCAGGCCAGCAGCAGCACGGCGAGCCACAGCCCGGCCCCGGCAGCCGACCGGCGCACACCGGGCAGCAGCGGACCGGCCAGGTAAACCCCGCCGACCACCACCGCCGCGGCCAGCACCCCGCCCGGGTGGTCCGCAGCGCCGAGGAACGCGCGCACGATGACCAGCACCAGCAGCGCGAGCACCAGCAGGTGCAGGCACGCGCTCAACAGCCGCGGCACCGGGGTGAGGGCGCGCTCGGTCATGGTGTCGACCAGCCTAGGCGGCCAGCGGCGCTCCGGCATCGATCGAACGATCGATACCCACCTGGACCGAACGGCCAGGAAAGCCCGACCGCGCAGGCGATGCTGCGCCGTCCCCGGCTGAGGAGAGTGGAACCTGCCCGATCCGCACCGACCGATCGAGCTGCCCACTGTGAGGAGTGCCCGTGTTCGTCGCCGTCCGTGACCTGGTCTTCGCCCGTGGCCGTTTCGCCCTGATGGGCGGGGTGGTCGCCCTGATCACCCTGCTCGTGGTGCTGCTCTCCGGCCTGACGGCGGGACTCGCCCGGGAGAACACCTCCGCCGTGCTCGCGCTGCCAGGGGACGAGGTGGTCTTCGCTGCTCCTGCCGAGGGGCAGTCGCCGTCGTTCGCCGAGTCGCAGATTCCCGACGGCGCCGCTGACCTGTGGGCAGACACGCCCGGGGTGCAGCAGGTCGAGCCGCTGCAGATCCGCACCAGCCGGCTGACCGTGGGCGAGCG
>DATGRZ010000337.1:0-3386 GCA_035303065.1 Ruania sp. | reverse complement strand
GGCGCGGGGGAGTCGGACAGATTCTGCTCGTTCACGGCGTTCTCACTCGTCTCGGTGGCCGGGTCCTGGTCAGGGTGCTGCTGATCGGTCACTGGATGTCCACACTCTCGATGATGACGTTCTCGGCGGGGTGCTCACTGCCGTCGTCTGCGGTCCCAGCAGCGCCGATCTGCTGGAGGATGTCCAGGCCGCCGGTGATCTGACCGAACACCGTGTAGCCGCCGGCGCTGTCGCTGGGCAGGGTGACGTCGTCGAAGACCAGGAAGAACTGCGACCCCATGCTCTCGCCGTCGTTGCCCTGCCGCGCCATCGCCAACGTCCCAGCCGGGTAGACGTCGTCGCTCGGCGCGTTCTCGACCGGACCGAACGAGTACCCGGGGCCGCCGGTGCCGGTCGCGGTCGGGTCACCGCACTGCAGCAAAGAGTCGGGCAGCAGCCGGTGGCAAGCCGTACCGTCGAAGAAGCCGTCCCCGGCGAGCATCAGGAACGAGGACACCGCCTGCGGTGCGTCCACACCGTCCAGGGTGAGGTCGATGTCCCCCATGTTCGTGTGGATGGTGGCCTGCCACTCGGTGTCCAGGGCATCGGTCTCCGGTGGCGGAGCCTCGTAGGTGCGCGGGTCGGTGGTCGGCAGCGAGTCCGATCCGTCCTGCTCGCCAGGTGTGGCTGGCTCGGTCGCCGGGTCGGTGGCAGCAGACGGGCTACCCGCCTCCGGCGCGGGCTCCTCGCCCTGGGTGAGGATCAGGGTCACCGCACCCGCGACCACCACCACGGCAACCACTACCGCGGCGATGATGCGGTTGCGCCGGGCGATCCGGCGGGCCCGTTCCTGGCGAGCGAGTCGCTTCTGGTATCGACGGCGCGCATACTCACGTTCGCGCTTGCTCGGGGACACCCCGCCTCCTTCGTCATCGATCATCGTCGAGCAGCGCAGCCGGACCGGCTCCACCTGGCTCTTCAGATCGCAGCACGAACGTGCTGGCCTGGCCAATACTAGGCAAGGCTGCCACACCGCTGGGCCCCTCGGTGCCGCGGGCCGGGTCACGGGATGGTCACAACTGGGCAACCGGGCGGTGTCCGGAGCCAGGTCGAACCGGTGGGAAGATGGCGTCATGGCACGAATCGCACCCCTGTCCGGATTCCCCGAGTGGCTGCCCGCCGGGCGGATCGTGGAGACGTCCATCCTGGAGCAGATCCGCCGGGTGTTCGAGCTGCACGGGTTCGCCGGGATCGAGACCCGCGCTGTGGAGCCGCTGGACCGGCTGCTCAGCAAGGGGGAGACGTCCAAGGAGGTCTACCTGCTGCGCCGCCTGCAGGCTGAGAAACAGGAGGACGAGGAGCACACCGCCCGGTCGCTCGGGCTGCACTTCGACCTGACCGTGCCGTTCGCCCGGTACGTGCTGGAGAACGCCGGGCACCTGGTCTTTCCGTTCAAGCGGTACCAGATCCAGAAGGTCTGGCGCGGTGAACGCCCGCAGGAGGGCCGGTTCCGGGAGTTCACCCAGGCGGACATCGACGTGGTCGGCTCCGGCAGCCTGCCGTTCCACTACGAGGTGGAGCTTCCGCTGGTGATCGCCGAGGTGTTCACGGCACTGGCCGAGCTGGGCCTGCCGCCGGTGCAGATCCTGGTGAACAACCGCAAGGTGGCGCAGGGCTTCTACGAAGGTCTGGGCATCGAGGACGTCGAAGGTGTGCTGCGCACGATCGACAAGCTGGACAAGATCGGGCCGGACGGTGTGCGCGAGGCTCTGCAGCAGGAGAACGGCGCCACTGCGGACCAGGCGCAGGCGTGCCTGGACCTGGCCGGTATCTCCGGGACCGACCACACCGTGGCCGAACAGGTACGCGGTCTCGGCGTCACCTCCGAGCTGCTCGAGGAGGGGCTGGGCGAGCTGATGGCGCTGATCGAGGCCGCCGAGAAGCGTCTGCCCGGTGTGGTGGTCGCCGACCTACGGATCGCCCGCGGTCTGGACTACTACACCGGAACCGTGTACGAGACAGTGCTGGTGGGACACGAGTCGCTCGGGTCCATCTGCTCCGGTGGCCGGTACGACTCGCTCGCCTCCGACGGCGCCACCACCTATCCCGGGGTGGGGCTGAGCATCGGGGTCTCCCGACTGGTCTCGCGCATCCTCGCCGGGGACCTGGCCCAGGCCACCCGGCCGGTACCGACCGCGGTGCTGGTGGCGGTCGCCGACGAGGAGCACCGGGAGGCCAGCAACCAGGTGGCCCACGCGCTGCGCTCCCGCGGGATCCCCACCGACGTGGCACCGACCGCCGCCAAGTTCGGCAAGCAGATCCGGTTCGCCGACCGCCGCTCGATCCCGTTCGTCTGGTTCCAGACCGAGAGCGGGCACGAGGTCAAGGACATCCGCTCCGGGGAGCAGGTGCCGGCCGATCCGGCTACCTGGACCCCACCGGCCGAGGACCTGTGGCCACGGGTGGTACCCACCGGCGGCTGACCCGGCAGCCCGCGGGTGCGTCGGCGACTGCCCGCGTCGTCGGCTGATCCGGCAGCCGGCGGGCCCGCCTGGTGCGGGCCTCAGCGGCCGGCGCGGTCCTTGCGGCGGAAGCCGTCCCGGCGGGCGCTCGGTCCACGGCGGGAGTCCGGTCCACGGCGCCGGTCCGGCCGGTGGGAGTCCCGTCGCGGCTTGTCGCCGCCAGTGCGACCGCCCGGGCCTTCGTCCGGCCGGATCCGCAGCTGCTGACCGGCCACCCGGGCCGAGCCGATGCGGCGCAGCGCCTCCGGCCCCACGTCGATGGTGATCTGCACCAGGGAGAACCGGGAGAAGATGGAGATCTTGCCCAGGTCGCTGCCGCGCAGCCCGCCCTCACCGGTGATCGCACCGACGATGTCCTGCGGGCGTGCTCCGTGGGTGTGCCCGACCGCCACCCGGTAGACCGTCCCCGGTCCGGAGAACTGCGCCGGGCCGCCGGAGCGCGCCCCGCCACGGGGGCCGTTGCGGCGTTGCTCGCGGTCGCCGAACCTTCCGGAGTCTGCCTCGAAGCCCTGGGTGGGGATCTCTTCGTCGTCCCGGGCGCGCTGCGGACCCTGGTCACCCACGCTCTGGGCGAGCAGAGCGGCCGCGACATCCAGCAGGTCACCGTCGCCGGTCTGCGCGGTGAGCAGCTCCCGGTAGAGGTCCAGCCGGCCGGCACCCACCCGCTCCGGCACCGACGCCAGCACCCGGCGGGCGCGGTGCTCGCTGACCTGCGCCGGGGTGGGGATGGCGGCCTCGGTCATGGTGGCACCGGTGTGCCGCTCGATCATCCGCAGCCGGGTGCGCTCCCGCGGAGTGAAGAAGGTCAGCGCCCGACCCTCGCGGCCGGCCCGGCCGGTGCGGCCGATGCGGTGCACGTAGGCCTCCGCCTCGCGCGGGATGTCG
>DATGRZ010000336.1:0-3081 GCA_035303065.1 Ruania sp. | reverse complement strand
TTCTACGCCGATCCTGCCGACCCGACCGAGCTGCTCGAACGGCTCGGGCTGGCGGCGAAGGCACGCACCGCGTTCAAGGACCTCTCCGGTGGGCAGCAGCAACGCCTGTCCATCGCGCTCGCCCTGGTGGGGAAGCCGAAGGTGGCTATCCTCGACGAGCTCACCACCGGCCTGGATCCGCATGCCCGCCGCGAGGTGTGGCAGCTGATCGAGTCGGTGCGCGACTCGGGCGTGAGCATTCTGCTGGTCACCCACTTCATGGACGAGGCAGAGCGCCTCGCCGACGAGGTGGTGATCATCGACGACGGTCGCGTGGTCGCCGCCGGTACTCCCGCCGGGCTCACCGCCCGGGCAGGCGGACAGTACGCATTCCAGATGCGCTTCGCCGAGGAGCTGCCTGCCGACCTCGCGGGCGCGCTTCGCGAGCTGCCAGAGGTCACCAGCCTGGCCACAGCCGACCACACCTGGACGGTGACCGGACTACCCGCGGCGCTGCCCGCCGTCATCGGCCGACTCGGGCATGCCGAGCGGATCCCGACCGACATCCACACCCTGAACCGATCGCTGGAGGACGTGTTCGTCCAGCTCACCGATGAGGTGCACGCATCATGACCACCCTGACTCTGCTCTCCCGAGGCACCGGATCGCTGCTCCGCAGTGAGGCGCGCCTGTTCCTGCGCGAGGGCGGCGCACTGTTCTTCGCGCTCGCCTTCCCGGCCGTCGTGCTGGTCGGTGTCGGCCTGGTCATCCCCGGGATGGATGAGCCGTTGCCGGCCGGACCGGGTGCCGGTCTGCCGACCATCGCACTGATGCTCCCGCCCGTGCTCGCCGCGGCGATGGCCACCCCCGCGCTGTCCACTGTGCCGTCCACGATCGCCGGCTACCGCGAGCAGGGCGTCCTCACCCGGCTGTCCACCACTCCGATGCGGCCCGTCGGGCTGCTGCTTGCCCAGCTGGTCGTCGGCGTCGCCTGCTTCCTGGCGGCCACTGTGCTGGCGCTGGTGGTCGGCGCACTCGTGTTCACCGTGCCGATGCCGCGGGAGGTGGGCGTGGTGATCGCCTCGGTGGTGCTCGGCGCGGTCGCGATGTTCGCGCTCGGGATGATCATCGCTGCCCGGGCCACCAAGGCCTCCACCGCCCAGGGGATCGGCATGCTGGTGTACTTCCCGATGCTGTTCTTCGCCGGGATGTGGACGCCGGGGCCGGTGATGCCCGATGCGGTCGCCACCGTGGCCAGCTGGACCCCACTCGGCGCGATCAGCCAGGCGATCTCGGCCGGCTGGCTCGGCGGCGAGGTCCCGTGGCTGCAGCTGGCGGTGACCGCCGGGTATGCCGTGCTCGGGATCGCTGTCGCCGCCCGGCTGTTCCGCTGGAGCTGAATCATCCGGACCGGGCCCGGCGACCACGGTCGGGCCCGGCTGGATTGACCGACCTGGCTGGCTGCTGCGCGCGGGACTACCGCCGGCAGCACCGACCCGCTATTTTATAACAAGGAGTTGTGAATAAGCGGGAGGTAGGTCGGTGAGCGAGTCGATCGAGCACCTCGGGCTGCGGGACGGCGCCCGGGTGCAGACGTTGCAGGTGGTGGTCAGGGAGGAGACCCCGTTCCTGCCGAAGGTCGCGTTCGTGCTGATCTCCCTGGCTTCGCTCGGCGGGGCGGTGTTCACCGGTCTGGGCCTGGGCGTGGCGCCCGCCGGGCTCGGGCTGCGCTGGCTGACCTTGTGGTCGATCGCGCTGGCGGGAGGGTTCCTCCTCTGGCGGCTGGTCTACCTGCGCAGCCGCGAGCCGGGGGTGGACCAGGCGCCGCTGGAGGCGCTGAACCACACTGCACTGGCGCGGGCGGACCGGGTGGCGCGGGTGGTCGCCGTGAGCGTGTTCGCCGGTGCGGCCGGCGCGTTCGTGGTGCCGCACCTGGAGGGTGCCCCGCTGCAGCGCGGACTGCTGGTGGCCGGGTCCCTCGCGCTGGCGGCGCTGCTGGCTCTTGGCGTGCAGGGGCGCGGTGCAACAACGGCCGCCGTGACCGTCGTCGCGCTCCTCCTGCTCGGCTGGTCGGCCACCGACGCCGGAACTGGCTGGCCCCTGCTGCTGCGGGTGCTGCACCTGTCCGCCTTCACGCTCTGGCTGGGCGGTGCGCTGTGGAACATCGCAGTGGCCATGCCGGCCGGGCGGCAGCACGCCAACGTGCCGGCCGTGCTCGCCGGGGCCAAGCAGCTGGACCGGTTCCGCTGGGTGGTGCGGTTCGCGCTGCCGACGATCATCATCACCGGGCTGGTGATGGCCGGCGGGTTCCGCTCCCTGGGCCTGGACTGGTGGACGTCCTTCCCGGGTGTGCTGATCCCGCTCAAGGTGCTCGCGATCGTCGCCCTGGTGGTGGTGTTCATCACCTGCCCGCTGTTCCGGCACTGTTCGCCGGTGCAAGGCGTGTGCAACGTGGAGGACCTGGACCACCCGGACAGGGCGGCGCCGTGACCGGGGCGCGGGTGCTGCTGGACAACCGGCGCACCCCGTGCGCTGTCGGGCTGATCCGGGCGGACGAGACGATCCGCGATCTGGCGCCGGGTACCGTGCTGGAGATCTGGAGCAGGGACCGGTTCGCCCCCATGGAGATCCCGCTCTGGGCCGAACGTGACGGCCACCTGGTGCAGATGCGCGGCCAGGCCGGCTGGTGGCCGCTGCGCTACTTCGTCTTCGAGGTGACCAAGGGCGGCCGTGGGTGACGGCGCTGCTGGTGCCTCGGGCTGCCCGTCCCGCGCCCAGCTCCGGCGTCGACGGTGGGGACGTGTCCGAGCGCACGTCCCGACCCGGTTGGGGCCACGGCCGCGGACCTGGCATAATGTGCTGCTGTACTCAGCCCAGGCGGGCCCCTCTCACCTGCCCGGACTGGACCCCCGGACAGTGCCGGTGCCACACCCCACCAGGTCTCGCGCGCGTGTCCACACCGAACAAGCTCAGGAGTGTCCACCACAGTGGCAGTCAAGATCCGTCTCAAGCGCCTCGGCAAGATCCGGGCGCCGTACTACCGAGTTGTCGTCGCCGCCTCGCGCACCAAGCGCGACGGTCGCGTGATCGAGGAGATCGGCA
>DATGRZ010000335.1:0-24619 GCA_035303065.1 Ruania sp. | reverse complement strand
TGAGCTCGCCCCGTTCGCCGCCGAGCACGGGGTGCGGCTGGTGCTCGAGCCGCTGCACCCGATCTTCGCCGCCGACCGCGCGGTGCTCTCCACCCTGGAGCAGTGCCTGGACCTGGCCGCCGACTTCCCGGCCGAGCAGGTAGGGGTGGTGGTGGACACCTACCACGTGTGGTGGGATCCGAAGCTGCGCGAGCTGATTCACCGCGCCGCCACCGAGGGCCGCCTGGCCGGCTACCAGGTGTGCGACTGGAACCTGCCGCTGGCTGAGGACTCCCTGCTCTCCCGCGGGTTCATGGGCGACGGGTACGTCGACTTCCCCACGATCACCTCCTGGGTGGCCGAGGCCGGCTACACCGGAGACATCGAGGTGGAGATCTTCAACCAGGAGATCTGGGACGCCCCCGGGGACCAGACCGTGGCCACCATGGCCGAGCGCTACCTGCAGCTGGTGCAGCCCTACCTCTGACCACTCCGCCCACTCCGCCACCCGCGAGTGTGTGGTTGTGGTCGCCAACAGGGCTCTGAGCGACCACAACCACACCCTCGCCCGAGCCGTACGGCATCATGGAGTCGATGTCGAAGGAGCCGGTGCACGAGTTCACCCTCGGCGCCTCGAGCCCTGCTGATGCCACCCGGTCGAATGGTCCGGCGGGTCCAGAGAGTCGCGATGGCTCCTCGAGTCCCGATCGTCGACGGCGGAGCTCCCCGGGATGGCGCACCTCACCCTGGCCGGTGGTCATCCTGGCGGTGCTGCTCGTGGTCGCCGGCGCTGCGGTCTCCCCGCAGGGCGGGCCCCAGCACGCCCGACCGCCGGCCGCGCTCTGGACCGCCCAGGTGGACACCGGCCGTTCCCCTGGTCTCTGGGTGCTCGGCGGGCACGCCGTGGTCGCCGAGGCCGACAGTCTGCGCGCGGTCGACCCGAGCACCGGTGAGCAGATGTGGCAGCTGCCGCTGGACGATCCCGCCTGCGCGGCCGCCGAGAGCTCGCTCACCTGCGTCGCCGGTCAGGGCGAGGACGCTGTGGTCGTGGACGTCGATGCGAGCGGCGGGACTACGGAGCACGAGTTCCCAGACGCCGACGTCGCTGCCCGGATCGGCACCGATCTTCTCGTCGCCGGCGGCACCACCGAGGAGCAGCCCTGGCTGGTGCGGATCCCCGGCGGGGCCGACGAACCGACCTGGCGCCACCAGCCCGAGCTTCCCGGCACCGGCACGCGGTTCACCGGGATCACCATCAGCCAGGGTGTAGTCACCGTGCGCACGGCCCCCGAACCTCGCGAGGACCGGCCCACGCTGCCGCTCGCGTTCGCCGCCGACGCCGCCTCCGGCGACACCCGGCCGGCGGTGGTACGCGTCATGGGGGTGACCATCTTCCACGGGCCGGGCGACGAGCAGGACGACGCGCCGGAAGTGCTGCCGCTCCCCGGTGAGGACCTCGTGGTCGACGGCTACCCGCAGGCGGGTTTCACCGCGAACGGACTGGTCGACCTGCCGACGCAGACGCTGCTGCACGAGCACCGCGCGCTCGCGCTGTACTCCCTCGGCGAGGACGTGCTGGCCGCCGGGTCGGAACCGTGGCAGGGCGAGACCCCGACCCCTGACGTCTGGCTCCAACGGGTGCACGCACTCACCGGCCAGCAGCGCTGGCGCTTGTCCGTCGAGAACCGGCCCAGCTGCCCGTGCACGCGCACGGAGGACAACGTGGTGCTCTTCGCGTCATCCTTCGACCGGGAGCAGTTCACCCCGGTCCCGGCCGCGCTCCTCGGCGTGGACCTCCGCACCGGCCAACTGCGCTGGCGCCAACCGATCGACGCTCCACCAGATGCGCTGGCCGCAGCCGATGACCAGGTGTTCCTGCTCACCGGCGGCACGCTCACCGCCTACGCGGACCGCTGACCAGGCACCGGCCGCCGGTCTGCGGGACGCAGCGCCCGCCGTTGGGCCAAGATGGTCAGGTGAGGTCCGGCGAGGAGCAGGAGTTCCCGGTCGCCGGCGACGGCGGAGCTCACCTGTCCCAGTCCGGCGCACCGGGACTGGGGCGCGCCCCGGGCAGGTCCTCCCGTCGCGGGCCCGGAGCAGTGCACGGGACAGGAACAGCACCTGGGTCAGGACCGGCACACCGGTCCAGAGCAGGCCGAGCTGCGCTCTGGCGAGAGGCTCTGCCCTGGGCGAGTGCCGCCGTCGTGCTGGTGCTGCTCGGTGTGCTGGCCGCACCGGCACGGGCACCGGAGGTCTCACCGTGGCAGCGGCTCGCGGACGTGACCACACCTCCGGAGCAGGTGTGGACCTACCGGCCCGAGGAGGGCGGACTGCGCTCCGCGCTACTTGCTGGTGGCAGGCTGGTGGTCTCGACGACGCACGGCCTGGTCGGCCTCGACCCCGCCTCCGGTGCTCAGCGGTGGAGCCACGCCCTGGCCTGGCCGCGCTGCACCAGCGACGGGGAGGACCTCGTCTGCGTGCCGCGCGGGTCCACTGTGCTGGACCTGGATCCGGCCACCGGCGCGACCGTGGCTGAGCAGACTGTCGCCGACGCCCAGCTCGCCACCCGGCAGGGTGAGGACCTGTACGTCATCACCGACGACGGCTCCCTCGAGCTCCACCGGCTGACCGCCGGGGAGCAGGTGTGGTCCACCAGGCTGGCCGAACCGTCCCTCTCCATCACGCACGGGGACCAGCTGGCCGTGATCGCCGGGACCGTGCTCACCGACTGGTCGTCGGTGGCCGATCAGCCGACCTACGCCGCTGCGGCCGCACTCGATGCTCAGACCGGCACGTCGGTGGGCAGCGCCGACGACCCGTTGCTGGTGCACCAGGTGGCGCCGGGTGCGTGGACCGCCACCACGACGGCCACCGGTTCCCGGTACCTGCGCGAGGAGGAGCGTCCCGCACCGATCGACCCGGCGGCCCGCTCGGTCGGCTACGACGAGGACTGGCAGGGCACCGACGACCTGCGGACCGGGCCCGACGGCAACGTAGCCGTCTTCGACACGACCAGCGATTCCTGGCGCTGGCAGACCGACGGCCCGGGTGTCGCCCTGGCTCGGCTGGACGGCGTGCTCGTCGGGCTGGGTTTTGAGCCGGCGCCGCACCTGCGGGCCCAGGACGCCGCTACCGGGGAGCTGCTCTGGCAGCACGAGCACACCACCGGCGAGTGCCCGTGCCTGGCCGACGAGCACACCCTGGTCCTCGTCACCAGCTCCGTCACCGCGGGCGAGCAGGGATTCGCAGTGGACCGGCCGCGGCTGACCGCTCTGGATGCTCGCACCGGGGCAGTGCACTGGCAGCTGGACGAGCTCACCAGGATCCCGCAGGTGCTCACCGACGGCGAGCACCTCATCGTGGTCACGCCCCAGGCGATCACCGGTTTCCGGCTCGGCTGACGAGCGCACCCGCGGGCGGCGCACCACTGCGGCATGATGGAGGGGTGTCGAAGGGGTCGGTCGAGGAGTTCACCGTCGCAGGTGGCGGGCCCGACGACCCGGACGACCCCGGTGGTCCCTACCGCACCGCCGGCGCTGACCAGCCACGCCCACGGAACCGACGACCATGGCGCGGGCCGCTGCCCTGGGTGGGCTGCGCCGTCGTGATCCTGCTGGGCGGGATGGCCCTGGCCGGACCGCTACGAAGCCCGGTGGGCCCCTGGGGCCAGATCGCCGACGTGACCAGCCCACCGGAGCAGGCGTGGAGCCTGGAGACCACCGAGGACGTCCGCTCCGCGAGCATGGTCGGGGGTGTGGTGGTCACCACCGGCGAGCAGACGGTCCGCGGCCTCGACCCGGCCAGCGGCGAGGAGCTGTGGCTGGTGAGCGGCTTCGGCGGCCAGTGCACCAGCGACACCAGCACCCTGCTCTGCACCGATGGGGACGGTGGCGCGGTGCGGATCGACCCCGCCACCGGCACCAGCACCGACCTGGGGATCACCGATGCGCTCGCCGTGGCCGAGTCGGACGGCGACCTGTTCGCGATCACCCGCGATGAGCAGCGGCCCTTCACCGGCGGCCATCTGCAACGGATCTCCGAGGGCGAGGTGGTCTGGTCCACCCCGGTGGTGCTCGGGCAGGACTCCTCGGCCTACCGCGAACCGATGGCCGTGATCGCCGGGCACGTGCTCACCCCGCTGGTGACGGACTCGGCGGAGCTCGGCGGCGCAGGTGCCGTCTTCGATGGCCAGACCGGCGAGCAGCTCTCCGCGGAGCCGATCCATGTGGTGCAGCTGGGTCCAGGGGTGTGGGCGTCGCTGGAGGTCGATGCCAGCACCCTGTACGTCCGCGGGGAGGAGGAGCCGTTGCCCGACGGGGCCGGCCAGCGGCTGCAGTACGACGACGAGTGGCACAGCGACGACCTCATCGTGACCAGCGACGAGGGCGTGCTGTCCGTGCAGGACCGGCAGACCGGGGAGCGCCGTTGGGTCAGCGAGCGGCCGGCGTTCCCGATCGCGCGGATCGACGGGGTGCTGCTCCACCTCGTCTCTACCGGGGACTCGGCGACTCTGCAGGGGCTGCGCATCTCCTCCGGGGAGGTGCTCTGGCAGAAGGAGGACACCTGGATGATGTGCCCGTGCGTCGGTGACCGGTCCACGCTCGCCGGTCAGATCCGCGAGCTTGCTCCGGGCGGAGGGTTCGCCGGCGAAGGTCCGGTGGTCGGTGTCGACGTCGAGTCCGGCGAGCAGCTGTGGCAGGTGGAGGCGCCGTCGCCGATGATGCAGATCGTCACCGACGGGGAGCACCTGGTCCTGGTCGCCCCTGGCCAGCTGGCGGGCTTCCGGCTGGGCTGACGCCCACCCCGCAACGTCAATAGGAACCGGGCACCGGTGCCCGGTTCCTATTGACGTTGTGCGGGGTCGCCGGTGGGCTCAGTAGACGTTGCCGTGCTCGCGGTACTCTCGCCACACGTTCTCGAAGAAGTCGTCATCAGCCGGGATCGGGCGCACCGGCCGCCACCGGAACACCGGCTGACCGGCCGGGTCGGTGGCCTCCCGCTCGGACACCGGCGCGAACGGTGGGTCGACCAGCGGCGCCTCGCTCGGCGCCTGCGCCCCGACCGCTGCGCCGGGAGCGCCGGTCGGCGAGAGCCATGCGGTCTCCTGCACCTGCCCAGCCAGGTCGCCGCCGTCCAGGCTGAACCGGAACAGCTCCGGCAGGTCGAGCTCCTGTGCAGCGTCTGGGCCGTAGCCGACCAGCGGCAACCCGCCGGCAGGGTCGGTGTACAGCACCGAGCCGCGGGACTTGCCGCCGTGGGCCACGTAGTCGGCCATCGCACTCAGGTAGATGTAGGCGGTGGTGAGGATGTCCCGGACCAGGAAGGTGCGGTTCATCGACCGGCGAGAGGTGGCATCCGCGCTGACCAGGTCGGTGTACCCGGTCAGCCAGGTGTGCACCTGTGCCAGCGCCTCGGCGATCGAGTCGGCCGAGCGCACCGGGCCGGCCTTGGCGCTCATCAGCTCCTGCACCTGGGTGAGCAGCTCCCCGGTGTTGTCCGCCGTGCCGGAGGCGGCCCGGTCGGCGGCCACCTGTGCGAGCGACCGCGCCCCGGCGAGCACCGGGGCGGCCACCGCGGCGAACTCCTCGGTGCCCAGCGGCTCCTGCCTGCGCCGGGCAGCGATGAACTGGGCCGCGCGGGTGGCGCCCACCTGGCCGGAGTTCAGCGCGGACCCGCCGGGCCGGTACACGCCGTGCGCACCGCCGGCCTCCCCGACCGGGAAGAACCCGGACACGTTCGACTGCCACCAGCGGTCCACCAGCAGGCCGCCGTTGTTGTGCTGGGCGCACACGTCCACCTCGAGCATCTCCTGCTCCAGGTCCACATAAGGGTTGCGCTCCAGGTAGAACTGGTAGGCGGGCTCGTTCATCGCCCGCAGCCGCTCGATCGGGGTGCCGAACAGCACGCCGGCCTTCTCCAGGTACTCATAGGCCTCCGGGTCCAGCGCACTCGGGTCGAACTCCTCGCGCACCGGGTTGGACCGGAAGTCGAGGAACACCCGCCGCCCGCGCAGCACGGTCTCCCGGTAGACGAGCAGGTCGATCAGGCTGGAGCCGTCCCGGGCCTTGCGCACGTCGAACGGCCACTGGTAGCCCTTGAGGAACACCAGGGACATCAGCCGGCCGTAGTCGGGAATCGACTCGGTGAGGAACTCCCGCTCGTCGTTGCCGTCTTCGTCGGTGGAGACGAACCGAGGAACCACCTGCATGTAGGTGCCGGAGACGTTCCAGCGTGGCTTGATCGAGGCGAGCCCGAACTGCCACTCGGTGACGCCCTTGCCGTGCACCCCCGCCCGGTAGGCGGCCCCGGAGGCGCCCCACTGCCCGTTCGGGAACACCCGGGTGGCGTAGATGCCGGCCGGCCCGCCGGTGGCGTAGACGATGTTCGCGCACCGCAGCAGCAGGTACGGGGAGCGCTTGCCGTCGTGCGGCACGTCGGTGCGCAGCACGAGCAGCCCGGCGATCTCGGCCCCGGCGTCCTCACCGCGCACGATCAGGTCGATCACCCGGCAGTTGTCATACACCGGGGTGCCGTTCCGGGCGACCTTCTTCTCCAGCTGCTGCACCATCGAGCGGGAGGTGTAGGGGCCCACCGAGGTGGCCCGGCGGCGTGGGTCGTGGTCGGTCTTGTAGCCGATGAACTCCCCGTATCGGTTCTGCGGGAACGGCACGCCCAGGTCGCACAGTCGCAGGAACGCGCGCGCGGACAGGGCGGCCTCGGCCAGGGCGTTGTCGCCGTCCATCGCCCCACCGGAGAACAGCGTCTGGGCCATCTCGTGCACCGAGTCACCGTCCGGGCCGGAGAGGGTGAGCTTGTAGTAGGTCTGCTTGTCCGAGCCGGCGTTGCGGCTGGCACCGGCACCGACCTTGTCGGTGACCATCACCACGTCCTCCTGGCCGAGCTCCCAGAGCCGGTCAGCGGCGCAGAACCCGGCCGAGCCGGTGCCCACCACCACGGTGTTAGCACTCACCACCGGCACCTCGAGGCCGTCGATGGTCAGCGGCTCGGCGCCGGGAAGGTCCTGGGCGGTGGTCATCGAAGATCTCCTCTGCTGGCTGGCTTCGCAGTCGTCATGGTGAGAGTGCGCGTACAGGGCACGCTGGGCAGGACGACTCGGGACGGGGGTGGGTCTCAGAGCCGGGGGATGTGCATCCCGCCGTCGACGTTGATGATCTCTCCGGTGGAGTAGGGCATCCGGCCGGCGGCAAGCTGCACGACGGCACCAGCCACGTCGGCGGGGGTGCCCCACCGGGGCATCGGGGCCAGGCCGCCGGCGAACTGCTCGTCGTACTTCTCCTTCACCCCGGCGGTCATGTCGGTGGCGATCACCCCGGGCCGCACCTCGTAGACGAGCACCCCTTCCGGGGCCAGGCGCGCCGCCCACAGCTGGGTCGCCATCCCCACCCCGGCCTTGGAGATGCAGTACTCGCCGCGGTTGGTCGAGACGGTCACCGCCGAGGTGGAGGAGACGTTCACGATCGTTCCGCGGATCGACGGGGCAGCCTCGCTGGGCACGCCGGGCGCGCTCTGCGCTGTGGTCGCCCCGGGCTCCTGCTGCTCGATCATCACGTTCGCCACCCGCTGGGTGAGGAAGTACGGGCCGCGCAGGTTGATGCCCAGCACGCGGTCGAAGCTGTCCGGCTCAGCCTCCAGGATGTCCGCGCGCACCGACGGCGCCACCCCGGCGTTGTTCACCAGCAGGTCGATCCGGCCCCAACGGTCCAGCGCGGCATCGACGTACCGGGCGTGGTCGGACAGCTCGGCCACCGAGCCCTGGACGTAGCTGACCTCACCGGAGCGGCTCAGCTCGGCGATCAGCTCGCTGGGCTCGGGGCGAGTGGCCAGGATCGCGACGGCGTAGCCCTCAGCCAGCAGCGCCTGGGTGATACCCAGACCGATTCCGCGGTTTCCGCCAGTGACGAGTGCGACCTTGGGCACGGGTGACTCCCTGAAGGTAGGTGTGGGTGACAGGCCGGGGACGTAGCGCCGGCTCATAGGCGCGGCGCGCCCCGCCGACGGCCCCATCATGCCTGATCACACCCGCAACGGGCAAGCGCTTTCCGACGGGGCGTGGTCCCTCGTGTGGAAGGTTGCTGGTGTCCCGGCACCAGCAACCTTCCACGCGAGCGGTCCATCAGCCATCTCGCTCTCTGCTACCGGTGCCGCGCTGTCGCCGCGGACCGAACCACCTACTCGGGCGAGGAGTCCGGCATCGGGAGAGCGCCGCCGTCGTAGAGCACCATCGGCTGCCCGCTGGGAGACTCCGGCGACGCTACGAACCTGGCCTCCGGGGTCACCGGGTGCTCACGCAGCGAGCCGTCGTGCATCAGGTCCCACACCGGGATCTGTTCGACGAGCGCCAGATGGTCGGCGAGCAGCCGGCGGTGACAGCGCCACCACAGCGACTCCGAACACATCACGGCGGTCAGCCCTGGCAGGGAGTCGGTCAGAGTACTCAGGCCTTCGCGGAACTCCTCTGTCTCCATCCAGTCGGCATAGGACCGGAACGCCGGGTGGCGCAGTCCGATGTGGACCGAGTCCTCGCCCATGCCGCGCCGTCGGCCGCCGAGACGTTTCTCCCACACGTAGCCCAGACCCGCTTCGCTGAGCCAGTCGGCCATCACCTCCCGGCCGAACTGCGGGTTGCGCCGCGAGCCCGGGAAGGAGCGCACATCGACGATCCGCGTCACGCCGGCACCACGCACAAGCTCGAGGAAGTCCTCGACCGAGAGGGTGCCGTGGCCGAGCGTGAGGATGCGGTCCGGGGTCACGCTGCCAGCGTAGGCCGGAGACGGTGCGCTGGGCATTCGCGAACGCGGTTGATTTGCCGCAGACGCCTCCGTACGATGGACCGATCGTTTTGGATCGTTTTAATCCGGGGAGCCGAGCGAATCGATGATGAGTCCCAGCATGTCCCGTCGCCTGTTCACCGGCGGAATCTGCAGCACCCTGTTGCTCACCGCCCTGGTCGGCACCGGCGCGACTGCCTCCCCCGCCCCGGCTGAGCCGGTACCGGTGCCACAGCTAGAGCACCTGGACCGCGGCCTGGTCGCCACTACCACCGATGAGGGGGTCTTCCTCTCCTGGCGCCTGCTCGCCACCGAGGTCACCGGTGCCGACGCGCAGCGGCAGCACGGCCCCGAGTTCGTGGTCGCCCGCGACGGCGAGCCGATCGCCACGGTGACCGACAGCACGAACCTGCTCGACCCCGACGGCACGGACACCTCCACGTACACGGTGAGCACCGTCGTCGACGGCCACACGGTGGACACCAGCGAGGAAGTGACACCCTGGTCGCAGGACTACTACGACCTGCCGCTGAACCGCCCCGAGGGAGGCGTCACGCCGGCCGGAGAGTCCTACACCTACTCCGCGAACGACATCAGCGTGGGGGATGTGGACGGCGACGGCGAGTACGAGTACATCGTCAAGTGGGATCCCTCCAACAGCAAGGACGTCTCGCAGGTGGGGTACACCGGGCCGGTCTACCTGGACGCCTACGAGCTGGACGGCACCCAGCTGTGGCGCCTGGACCTGGGGCCGAACATCCGCGCCGGTGCGCACTACACCCAGTTCCTGGTCTACGACTTCGACGGGGACGGACGTTCGGAGGTGATGCTCAAGACCGCACCTGGCACGTCCAGCACCTCCTACACTGCCGACGGCGCAGGTCAGGCGGAGTACATCACCATGCCTGCCGAGGATGTCCAGGCAGGCTACTCCCACGACGACGACTACCGGATGAGCGCTGAGGACTACTACGAGCACATGGTCCAGATGTTCCAGGGCTGGACGGAGCATCCGGAGGTGGTGGCGGGCAGCTGGCCGGAGACGCTGGAGGAGGCGTTCGGGATCGAGGCCCGCTACGACTACCCGCTCTCCGAGGCCGATGCGCGCGAGCTGGCGGACTACTTCATCGACGTCTACGCCCCCGGCCGCAGCGAGCGGAACCAGCTGCGGGACTTCGAGGGCTTCGTGCTGTCCGGGCCGGAGTACCTCACCGTGTTCGACGGTGCCAGCGGTGCGGAGCTGGACACGGTGCTTTACCAGCCGGGCCGGCACGACGACGGGCTGATGTGGGGCGACTACGCCATGTCCCGGATCGAACCGGGCAACCGGGTGGACCGGTTCCTGTCCGGGGTCGCCTACCTCGATGGCGAGCACCCGTCGGCGATCTTCGCCCGCGGCTACTACACCCGCAGCACGATCGCCACCTACGACTGGGACGGCGAGAGCATCCAGCAGCAGTGGCTGGTCGATTCCGGGTGGACCCCGATGTCCAACCCGTTCGACGACAGTCCGCACGGTGTGGACGGCACCGATCCGGAGTTCGGGTCGATCACCACGCAGGGGTTCCACTCCTTGTCCGCAGCGGACGTCGACGGCGACGGGCGGCAGGAGATCGTCTACGGTTCGGCGACGATCGATGACGACGGCAGCCTGCTGTACAGCTCGTTCGACACGTTGCCGGAAGGGAGCGCCGACCCCGGTGCGGAGGCTCGGCTCGGGCACGGCGACGCGATGCACGTCACCGACATCGACCCGGACCGTCCCGGGCTGGAGATCTACACGGTGCACGAGGGCGGCGAGTGGGCCCCGTACGGCTACGCTCTGCGCGATGCCGCCACCGGCGAGGTGCTCTACGGCGCCTACTCCGGGCGGGACACCGGACGCGGGATGATCGGCGACGTGGACAGGTCGACTCCCGGACTGGAGACCTGGGCCTGGGACCTGCGCAGCGCCGACGGGGAGCTGCTGGCTGATTCGGCACCGGGCACGAACCAGTCCATCCACTGGGCAGCCGATGCCAGCACCCAGCAGGTGCACGGCGCCCAGGAGGAGACGCCGACGATCGAGGACCGGGAGAACGGCACCCTGCTGGTGGCCGAGGGCACTCGGACGAACAACGACACCAAGGGCAACCCGAGTCTGGTCGCGGACGTCTTCGGCGACTGGCGCGAGGAGCTGCTGGTGCGGACAGAGGACTCGGAGGCGATCCGCATCTACCTGGCCACCGAGGTGACCGATATGGCACTGACCACGCTGATGCACGACGTGCAGTACCGGGCAGAGGTCGCCCGCCAGCAGACCGCCTACAACCAGCCGTCCTGGACGAGCTACTACCTCGCCTCGGACATGGATGTGCGGGACGTGCCCACGCCGGCGGTGTGGCTGCCGGGCGCACTGGACGACCTGGCGGCCGCCCTGGACGAGGCGATCGAGGCCGGCGAGGTGGACCGGCCCGCCGCGTCGCAGCTGGGCCGGGCTGTCTCGGGTGCCCAGCGCCACCTGGAGGCCGGACGGCAGGAGCAGGCCATCCGGTCGGTGGACCGGTTCGTCCGGGCGCTGGACCGTGCGGCGGAGAAGCGGTGGGTGCCTGCAGACACCGCGGCGCAGCTGGGCTACCTCGCCCGCGGGCTCGGGCAGGAGTGAGTCGCTAGAGCGCCGGCAGCAGGCCCGCCAGCACCGGCACCACCCGGTCGGCCATCCGCATGAAGCCGAGGTCGGTCGGGTGGGAGCCGTCCACTGTGCCCTCCTCGTCCTCGCCGAGCAGCCCGGTGTGCTCCAGCAGGTGCAGGTTCGTCTCTCCCTCGGCCAGCAGCACCTCGAGGGCGGTGCGCAGCTCTTGGCGGGAGGCCAGGTGCGCCTCGTGCCGAGCGGGCCGGAGCCAGGCGTTCGTGTACGAACGGTCCTCCACCAGCAGCACCGGCGTGTGCGGCCGGGCCGCGCGCAGCGTGCGCAAGAACGGCAGCGCGCGCTCGCGCACCAGGTCGGCGTCCATGTTCGGCAGGCAGTCCACCACGTACACGCCCGCATCGATCTCAGGGAGCAGCTCGGCCAGCGCGGTCTCCATCTTCCCGTTGCCGGAGAAGCCGAGGCCCACCACGTCCCGGCCGAGCCGTCGGCTGAGGATCGCCGGCAGGCTCATCCCGGCCCGGGAGGCGGCGATGCCGTGGACGATCGAGGTGCCGTAGTACACGATCGGCGGCTGCGGCTCCGGTTCCACCGGGCTGAGCTCGGCGCCGGCTGGCACGCCGAGGGTGAGGTCGGCGAGCTGGTTGACCAGCGGCAGGTAGAGCCGGTAGCGGCGGTGGCCAGGAGCCAGGTCCTCGGCGAGCACAGCCTCCCCGTGCAGACCGTCCGGCGCCGCCGAACCGACCCAGCGCAGCATGCCTTCGGAGCTCTGAGCGTACAGGTCGAGCCCGGCGGTCGCGGTGGCCGGCATGTGTCCCAGCTCCATCTCCGGACCGCGGATCTCCCAGCGGGCGTGCAGCTCGGTGGCGTCGGTCTCGAACTCGTGGAACAGGCTCGAGGAGTGCCGGCTCAGGCCCCAGACCAGCTCGGGCACCAGGTCGCGCGCGTGGGTGGGCAACCGGTCGTAGCGGCGGTCCATCGCCTCGGCGGGCCAGCCCCGCCCTCGGGGTTCACCGAGGCTGTGCCAGGTCAGCTCACTGCTCATCACATCTCCTGCTGCTCGCGGGTCGCCCTCTCCGGCCGGGCCCAGCGCTGCAGGCCGGGCAGGGTGTCATGCCGGTGACGGCGGTGGGTCAGGTGTCAGCCGTTCGGCGTGGTGGGCAGTCCAGCGGCCTGGAGCTGGTCCTCCAGGCTGAAGATCTCCGGCAGCACCTCGAAGCCTTCGTCCGGGTTGCCGGGGTCCACGAAGTACTTCTCCATGCTGGCCTGCCAGCGGGCGTTCACCTGGGTGCGCGCCATGGCGGCCTGGGCAGCGTCGTAGTCGTCGGCCTCGAAGTGCCCCACCAGCAGGCCGTCCGGGCTGAGGTAGAGGCGGTAGTTGCGCCATCCGGCCTCTCGCAGCGCTTCGAGCATCTCCGGCCAGACAGCGGCGTGTGCCGCGGTGTACTCCTCCAGCCGGTCGGAGCGGACGCGGTTGATGAAGCAGTAGCGGGGCATCAGTCGACCTCCTCGTTCGCGGCCTCGTCTGCCTGGGCAACGGCATCGGTCGTGATCAGATCTACGCTGAGGTCCAGCTCAGCGACGGTCACCGGCTGGCCGCTGACCAGGGACGTGTTCTGCTGCGCACCGAGCTGGTTCGCGTAGTGGGCCGCACGGCTCGGGTTCGGTTGGCAGACGGCGGTGAGCTCACTGGCGTGCGCGAACGTCTCGGTGATCGCGGGCCGGTACATCCCGGCGCGGGCTCCGGTGCCGATCACCGCACACCGGCGGCGCGGCGTGCTCATCGTTCTCTCCTCTGGGACAGCGGGCTGGTTCAGGCGCTACGGCCGGCGTGCAGCTCGTAGCGGTAGTCGACGCCCAGGATCGCCAGGGCGAGCAGCCCGGGCACCAGGATCACCAGGGCTGGGAGCATCCAGACGATCACGAGGCAGACCAGCGCGGCGGCCACCAGCAGGGCGGTTCCCGCCGGATCTTTCCGGCTCACCTCGGCCGCAGCCCGGACACTGTCCGTCCAGGTGGTGTGGCGGCCACTCTGCAGCGCCGCGGCATGCCGGCCCGCCGCGCGTAGCGCCACGACCGCGACCGCGGCGCCGACGACGTAGCTCAGCAGCCGCAGCACGGGGCCACCGGGCAGCTCGGTGTAGGTGGCGATGTCCACGTTCAGCACCAGGAGGAACGCCAGCACCGGCAGGGCGATCCCGTACCCCCAGACCCCGCGGCAGCAGACACCGAAGTCGGAGAAGATCTGGCGCACCGGGTCAGCCCTGCCCTCCAGGTACCGGCGCAGGTGCCCGGTGCCTGCCGCGAGCGCAGGCAGGACGGTCACTACCGGCAACCAGAGCAGCAACGTCACCAGTGCCACGGAGAGCACCTCGCCGAACAGCGCGAACCGCTTGGGCCGGTGAGCGGCTACCGCCTCGTACGACCAGGTGGCGGCTCTGGCGTCGGAGGGTTGCACTGCTCAGCCCTTCAGCCCCGAGGTGGAGACACCCTCGACCAGGTAGCGCTGGAAGATGAAGAAGAAGATCAGCACCGGGATCAGGGCAAAGACGGCCATCGCGATCTGTGCACCGTAGTCGCTGCTGGTGGTCTGGTCCACGAACAGCCGCATCGCCACCGGCAACGTGTACAGGTCCGGCTGCTTCAGGTAGAGCAAGGGACCGAGGAAGTCGTTCCAGGCATTGATGAACGTGAAGATCCCAGCGGTCAGCAGCGCGGGCCGGGTCAGCGGCAGGATCACCGTGGCGAACACCCGGAAGTGGCCGGCGCCGTCGATCGATGCTGCTTCGTCCAGATCCTTCGGGATGCCGCGCATGAACTGCACCACGAGGAACACGAAGAATGCCTCAGCGGCCAGGAACTTGCCCAGCAGCAGCGGCCAGAACGTGTTGATCATGTCCACGCTGTTGAACAGGATGTACTGCGGAATGATCACCACGTGGAACGGCAGCAGCATCGTGCCGATCATCACCCCGAACCACAGATCGCGTCCCTTGAACCGCAGCCGTGCGAAAGCGTAAGCCGTCAGCGCCGAGGACACCACCACTCCCACGACGCTGAACACGGCCAGGAACATCGAGTTGGCGAAGAAGGTCCAGGTGGAGACCCCGCCGATGCCGTCCATGATCGTGATGTAGTTCTGGATCGTGCCCTGACGTGGGAGCAGCGACACGTTGCCGACGATCTCCGAGCTGGGCCGCAACGAGCTCATCAGCATCCACAGCACCGGATAGAGCACGATCGCGACCAGGATGAGCATCACCACGTGGTAGAGGATGCTGCCCACTCGGGAACGCTGCTGAGCCTGTTTGCGCAGCCGGATGCTGTCCTCGCGGCTGGGGGCTGCGGGAGTCTGGTCCGCTGGCACAGGTTCGGCCACCTCGTCGGTGATTCGGCTGGTGCTCATCTCACTCCTCCCCCGCGTAGTGGACCCAGAACTTGGAGGTCCGGAAGAAGATCAAGGTCAGGATGCCGACCACGATCACCAAGATCCAGGCCATCGCCGAGGCGTAGCCCATCCGGAACTCGTTGAAGCCCTTGATGTACAGATACAGGGTGTAGAACAGGGACGAGTCGGCCGGGCCGCCAGTGCCACTGGAGATGATGAACGCCGAGGCGAACACCTGGAACGAGTTGATGGTCTCCATCAGCAGGTTGAAGAAGATCACCGGGGAGAGCATCGGCAAGGTGATGTTCACGAACTTCCGCCACCGGCCGGCCCCGTCCATGTCGGCAGCCTCGTACAGCTCCCCGGGCACCTGCTTCAGACCTGCCAGGAAGATCACCATCGGCGCACCGAACGCCCACACCGCCAGCAGGATGAACATCGGCATGATCATGCTGGTGTTGCCGACCCACCCGCCGAGGTGGATGCCGAAGACGGACAGCGCCCGGTCCACCGCCCCGTCGTCCATGAACATCGCACGCCACACGATGGCGATCGAGACACTGACCGCCACCAGGGATGGTGCGTAGAAGGCGGAGCGATAGAAGCCCAGGCCCTTGCGTTTGGCGTTCAGCAGCATCGCCACTGCGAGGGCAGCGGCCAGCTTGATCGGTACGCCCAGCACCACGTACAGACCGGTCACCTGGGCCGACTTGCGGAACCGTGGATCAGCGAACAGGTTCTGGTAGTTCTCCGCGCCGATGAACTCCGGCATCCCGAACAGGTCGTAGTCGGTGAAGGACAGGTACAGCGAGGCGATCATCGGCCCCACGGTCAGGACGAAGAAGCCGACGAGCCAGGGCAGCAGGAACAGGTATCCGGCTCGAGCCTCCGCCCGGGTCCGCAGCCCCTGACGGGGCCGCCGACCCGGGGCGGCGACAGGGCCGACGTGGGTGTCGGTCGTCACGAGACCTCCTTCGATCTCCGGCTGTGGGGCAACGGCTCAGGACAGGGCGCTGTTCGCCTCAGCGAACCACTGCTCGACGAACTCCTCCTCGGTGATCTCGCCATAGCCCAGGCTCTCGGCGAACCGGAGCCACGCAGCCTCGATGGTGCCGAACCCTTCCGGCAGGGTCGGCACCGGTTGGGTGATCTCGTCGGCCATCTCCTCCTCGAAGGTGATGACCTGCTCGTCGGTCCCGTCGGTATCCATCTCCGAACGTGCGGACTCGGTGGCCGGCACGCCACGAGAGGTGCCGAAGATCGCCCCGACCTCCGGGTCGTTGGTGATGAAGTTGATCAGCGCAGCGGCTGCTTCCGGGTGGTCAGTGGTCCCGGAAGCCGACAACAGCATCGCCGGCTTCTGGAACAGACCGCGGTCTGTGCTGCCGTCCAGCGTGGGCACCGGGAGGATGTCGAGCTGGTCGGCTCCGGTGTCGGCGTAGTACATCGCCAGGAAGTTGTCCCAGGTCCCGGAGGTCGCGACCTCCTCCGCGCTGAAGCCGTCGAGCGGGTCCAGCTGGGCCGCCCGCTCAGCCGGGTGCACCTGGCCGGACTCTCGCAGGTCGGCCGCCAGCTCGAGCCATCCGAGCACGTCCTCCTCGGTGAACGCCAGGTCCCCATCCTCGGTGAACACCTCGTTGCCGTTCTGCACCATGTACTGGATGAACAGCCAGAAGACGCCGGTGAAGTCGTAGGAACCGTACAGTGCCGGGTCGTGGTCGGCCCCAGCATCGGCAGCCTCGGCCATCCACTGGGCGTAGTCGCTCCAGGACATCTCACTGGTAGGTGCCTCGATACCGATCTCGTCCAGGATGGCGGGGTTGGCGAACATCGCGAGCGTGTTCGTCCCCTGCGGGATCCCGTACAGGCCCTCGCTCACACGACCTGAGTCGAGCAGCTCGTCGGGCATACCGGTCGCGTCCAGCTCACCCTCGAGGTAGGGGGTCAGGTCCAGCAGCTGGTTCCGGCCGCCGTACTGGCTGAGGTAGGCCAGGTCCATCTGGAAGACGTCCGGCAACGAGGACCCGGCTGCCTCGGTGGCCCGGGCCGGCCAGTAGTCGTCCCAGGCGGAGAAGTTCGACTGCACCTCGATGTTCGGGTACTCCTCCTCGAACAGCTCGATCGCCTGGTTGTACCTGTCGGCACGGTCCTCGTTCCCCCACCAGTACATGGTCAGGGAGATCTGCTCGTCTGGGTCTACGGTGCCACCGCTGCCGGGTTCACCGCCGTCGTTGCTGCTGCCTCCGGAGCAGGCGGTCAGAGCGAGCGCAGCGGCGGTGGTGGCCGCGGCCAGCGGAAGAAGTCGCCGGGTGGAGCGCCGGATCCTTGGTGTCATACGGAGGAGCCTCTCTGCCCGGCCCGCGCAGGTACGCCATCGGCGGTGCGGGCCTCGTCGTCGATAAAATGAATCGTTACAGATGATGACATGCGGAACACTGCGATGCAAACCCTGGAAAGCGCCATCCCCCTGAGATGGTCACGATTTGGTCACAGCCGCGGTGCGCGCCGGAGGGTCGTGGCAACGCTTCGTCGGAGCATCGTCGCAGGTCAGGGATGGATCGATTTAATCGCGGCAAGCAACGTCCCACTCGGCGGGCACCACGGGCACGGAGTTGTCCCCGGCGGGCTCGTCACCGAAGGACCCCGGGCACTGCTCGGCCCCCGCGTCGACAGCGCACGCCACCACCAGCTCAGGGTGTGATGGGATAGCCAGGACCTGTTCTGCGCCGGAGACGACTCTCTCCACAGGGCCGTTCTCTCCGGCGAGAGCCACAGCATGTTCCACAGGAGCCGATCGATGCCGCAGTCACGTCCGTTGCCGACCTGGGCCCACGAAGCGACCCTCGGGATCTTCGTCCACTGGGGCGCGTACTCTGTGCCCGCGTGGGCAGAGCCCACCGGAGCGCTAGGGACGGTGCCGGACGAGGAGTGGTTCGCTCACAACGCCTATGCCGAGTGGTACGCGAACACGATCCGGATCGCCGGCTCTCCTGCCGCTGCGCACCACGCCGACGTGCACGAGGACCGGCCGTACCTGTCGTTCTTGCAGGACTGGCGGGCGGAGAGCTACGACCCGGCGGAGTGGGTCGACCTGTTCCGAACGGCCGGGGCGGACTACGTGGTCCCGGTGACCAAGCACCATGACGGGATCTGCCTGTGGGACGCTCCCGGCGACGGGACGCCGACCACCCTCAGCACGGGCCCGCAGCGCGACCTGCTCGAACCGCTCGCCCAAGCGACCCGGGAGGCCGGGCTACGCTTCGGCGTCTACTATTCCGGTGGGCTGGACTGGGCGTTCGCCGACCACCCACCGATCACCTCCAGCGCCGATCTCGAGCACCGGCGACCGATCGGCGCCGACTATGCCGCCTACGCAACTGCGCACGTGGACGACCTGATCGAGCGATACCGCCCCTCCGTGCTCTGGAACGACATCAACTGGCCGGATGCGGCCAAGGAGAACGGCTCCCTCGAGGCGCTGCTCACCCGCTACCGCCGAGCTGTGCCCGACGGGATCGTCAACGACCGCTGGGGCGCACCGGTCTGGGACTACCGCACCAGCGAGTATGCGCACGACGTCGCGAACGAGTCGGGCAGCACCTGGGAGCACACCCGCGGGCTGGGCTTCTCCTTCGGCTACAACCAGGTAGAGGATGCCGCGCTGACGATGTCGGCGCGCGAGCTGGCGCAGCTGTACGCGGACATCGTCTCCCGCGGCGGCCGGCTGCTGCTGAACGTCGGGCCGGAGGCCTCCGGGCGCATCCCCGACGTCCAACGCCGCACGTTGACGGGCATCGCCGAGTTCATGGCCACAGTCAAGCCCCTGACCACCACGCGGCGAGCTCTGGCCGCTGAGGACGTGACCGTCCGCGGCACCGACTGGTGGCGTGCCTGGCACTGTGCTGACCAGATCGTCGTCGTGGCCGCCCGGGACGATGTGGACGTACGAACGCGGGACGGCCGCCCGGTCACAGTGGTGGCTCTGCCGCAGGGCTGAGGCTGCGGTGGATCCGGCCCGTACCGGATCCACCGCGGCTCACCTCAGTCGGCGATCTGCAGCCGGATCGCGTCGTAGGCTGCCTCGTTGTACAGGTGCGCAGCGTCCTTGTTGATCTGCAGGGAGATCTCGTTTCGACCGCGGCGCAGCACAGCACCGTCGAAGGTGATCTCCCGCCGGAACACCTCGCCCCCGCAGCCGCTGCGGTAGGTCGCGCCACGGGCGTCGTCCGGTTGGAAGGTCCAGGTGAACGAGGTCTGGTTCACCTCGATGGTCAGGTTGCTCTCTTCGGGAGGCACCGGCAGTGCAGCCCCCATGGCCCAGGCGGCCAACCAGACAGAGAGGGTCACCTGCGCTTCCGGGGCGGGGGCGTGCGGCAGGTCGAAGAGAATTCGCCAAGGGCTCTCCTGCGTGGTCACGTGCAGCCGGTAGGTGGTGGGCTCACCGTCGCCGGCCACCTCGAGCTCGATCTCGGTGCGCCGACCGGTGAGCGGGACCACCAGGCCCTCCTCGGGGACCACCTGGCCGGCCACGGTCACCTCCGCGCCTGCACGCCCCTCCGCTCGAACTGTCACGGCCTCGACGTCGTGCGCGACATCGGCCGCGAAGTCCGAACGGAAGGCGCTGAACTCGGGCACCAGCTCGGTGCCATCGATGCTGAGGGCCTCAAGCACCGGCACCGCCGCGTCGGCGGCGAGGATCTCCACCGCGTTGATACGCCCGTCGCCACCAGTGGTCAGCTCTAGCCGTCCGCTGTCCACCTGGACGGTCGTGGTGTGCGACGCATACTCGCCAGAGGCGGCGGACAGGTCCACCGTCGGTCCGCCGTCGATGGAGAGCTGGGTGTTGTTGGCTGCGATCGCATCTCCGGAGTGCACGGTGACCTCGTACTCCCCATCCGGCAGATCCACCACAAAGGCGTAGTCCGCCCCGACGGTGAAGTCCTGCAGCAACGGGCCACCATCATCGCGGGAACGCGAGTCCACGACCTGGTCCAGCCCGTATCCCTCGCCTGCCGAGTAGAGCAGGTCGTCGGCCACCCGCTGGTAGCCCGGCGCGAGCGGGCTGCTCGCACTACCGAAGTCGAACAGGTGCACGCCTTCTGCCCCGTCCGGGACCACTGTGCCGTCCGGCGCTTCGATCCGATAGGCGCGCTGGTACTGGATGTAGTTCCAGTCCGACTCGTCGCTCTCCCCCACAGTGTAGGTGACCCCGTCGGGGAAGTCCTCGTGGAACTGCTGGTAGAGGCCGTACTGCCGGAACTGCGCACCGTTGCGGAACTCCACCGAGGTCCGGTTCGGACTGCCGATCTGGAAGACGGTCTGACCGTGCTCCTCCGTCTCCCACTGCATCGCACCGAGTCGAACGTGCTGTCCGGCGCCAATCTCGACGTCGTCGATCACGTGCTCGCCCCAGATCCCGTCGCCATAGAGCGTGAGGCGGTAGGTGCCGGGACGTACATGGTCGATCTCGAACCGGCCGCCGCGCTCGATGTCGCTCCAGTAGTTGTAGCCCAGGACGGTGTCTTGCATCGGAGTGCGGTTGTCCGAGAGCACCGCGACGGCACCGTCCCAGCGGTGCACCCCGGGGATCCGCGCGATCCCGCTCACGGTGGAGCGATCCGCCCGGGGCGTCCAGCCGGGCAGCGCGAGGCGGTCGTAGAACTCGGCATGCGCATCGAACACCGCATACTGTGCGGCATCCTCGTAGAGCTGCTGCGGGTCGTCACCGCGGTTGAGGTGCACGTAGTAGGGGCCGTAGGTCTTCTGCCACTCCTGCCCTGCGCTCACCCGCACCGGCGGAGCGCCGTAGTGCGTGGCATGGGGCTCCACGAGCAGCACGGGCCCACCGGTGCGCTGGTGCAGGATCAGGTCCTGGCGTACCGGTCCGCCGCTGAACGCCTCCAGGTTCGGCAGTGCCGCCCACATGCCGTAGCCGTTGCCGTACAGCCCGTGCAGCGCATGTTCCTTCATGTACACCGCCCAGTCGTACTTGGTGTAGTAGCGACGCGGGTAGTCGGTCCCAGTGCCCTCCAGGTCGTAGGTGGCGTCCATCACCACGGCCGCCTGGCTCATCTCTCCAGGTGTGGGCATCTTCGCGGCCTCGCTGCGCCAGGGTTCTCCGATCGGGTCGTCCTCCACCCAGGCGTGGGTGAAGGTGTCCCCGGCGGTGTAGACCACGTAACGGTGCTGATCGGTACGGAACCCGTGCAGCTCTTCGGGGTGCTCGAAAGTGTTGGCGAGGTGGATTCCCGACTCGCCAGTTCGCACGATGTGGTGCCGAGTGAGCCAGCAGGGCAGGTCACCGGTCGGTGGATGACGGAACGCCACATCGACGAAGTCCGCCTCCTGCCGGACCTCGAACGTCAGCTCACCGGGCGGTAGCGGGAGTCCACCTCCTTCCCGGGTGGTGTTCATGTCGAAGTTCCCGCGCCCGACCAGGTTCCGCCCGCCGTAGACCAGCGAGGTCGCCCTGCCGTTGGACTTGTCGATGGTCAGCACCACCTGCCCGTTGTCGACGACGATCTCCTCGTCGGTCTCGGTGACAGCGGGCGCTTCCTGCGCCTCTGCCCGAGCAGGCAACGACAGCGGTAGGAGGGCGCAGGCGGCGACGCCAGCGAGCCTGCCGAAGGTACGGCGAGACATGTCAGGTGCAGAAGACATAGGCAACAACCTTCCGTGGTCACGGTTCCAGAAGGCGTTGGACTGCACCGAGCGATCGTCATCGACCGAGAATGAATCGATTCATCGACGGACGGCAGGGCACATCGCCCCGAAACCTTGCTGAGGCCGGCTCGAATATGTCCCCCGGCCGGTCGGTAAGCGTTATCCGCCGACGCTAGCGAACCCCTCCGAGCCCGTCAAGGCACACCGCCGGGCACCGCTGGGCACCTGCGATGGGCTGGGACGGGCGCCCAGGGCTCGCGCGCACGACGAGCCCTGGGCTTCGTGGTCAGCACAGAGCCCTGGGCTTCGCGCTCAGGACAGCGCGCTGCTCGCCTCGGCGAACCACTGCTCGATGAACTCCTCCTCGGTGATCTCGCCGTAGCCCAGACTCTCCCCGAGCCGCAGCCAGGCGGACTCGAGAGTGCCGAACCCTTCCGGCAGGGTCGGCATCACGGCAGTGAGGTCCTCCTCCACGCTGTCGGCGTACTCCACCATCTGCGCGTCAACGCCGTCGAGGTCGAGCTCGGAACGAGCAGACTCGGTGGCCGGCACACCGCGAGAGGTACCGAAGATCGCGCCGACCTCGGGACTGTTGGTGATGAAGTTGATCAGCGCGGCAGCCGCGGCCGGGTGCTCGGTGGTCTCGGCCGCGGACAGCAGCATCGACCGCTGGAACATCCCCCGGTCCGAGGACCCCTCGATCATCGGGATCGGCAGCATCTCGAGGCGGTCGGCACCAGAGTCAGCCAGGTACGCGGCAAGGAAGTTGTTCCAGGAGAACTCGCTCGCGGTCTCGTTCGCAGCGAAGCCGCTCAGCGGTTCCAGCTGAGCCGCCCGGGCGGCCGGGAACACCTGCTGGTTCGTACGCGCCTCTGCCGTCAGGTCCAGCCAGCCCTGCACATCCTCCTCGGTGAAGGCCAGCTCCCCGTCGTCGGTGAACACGTCGTTGCCCTGCTGGATCATGTACTGGACGAAGAACCAGAAGGTGCCGGTGAAGTCGGCACTGCCGTACAGAGCCGGGTCGTGGTCGGCGCCGGCCTCGGCGGCCTGCTCCAGCCAGGTGACGTAGTCCGACCAGGACATGTCCGCAGTAGGCGGCTCCACGCCGATCTCCTCGATCGTGGCCGGGTTGTAGAACATCGCCAGGGTGGTCGTGCCCTGCGGGATGGCATAGAGCCCGTCGCCCACCCGGCCGTTGTCCACCAGCTGGTCGGGCATGCCGGTCACGTCCAGCTCGCCGCCCAGGTACGGGGTCAGGTCGAGCAGCTGGTGCCGGTTGCCGTACTGGCTCAGGTAGGCGTCGTCCATCTGCAGCACGTCCGGCAGGGAGGAGCCGGCGGCCTCGGTGTTCCGCGCGGTCCAGTAGTCATCCCAGGAGGTGAAGTTCGCCTGCACCTCGATGTTCGGGTACTCCTCCTCGAACAGCTCGATCGCCTCGTTGTACCGCTGGGCCCGGTCATCGTTGCCCCACCAGTCCAGGCGCAACGTGATCTGCTCGTCCGGATCGACGGTCTCGCCACTACCTGGCTCACCGCCGGCGCTGCTGCCGGAGCAGGCAGTCAGGGCCAGCGCCGCAGCACCCGCCGCGGCGACGAAGGGGAGGCGGCGGGTCGTTCGCCTGCTCGTGGTCGTGGGTGTCATCTGCACAGCCTCTCCGCGCGCCCGATGAGCACTGCGCACTGGGCACCGAACTCGAGGCGCTTCCGATCAAATGGAACGATTCATTTCTGAATCGTTCCAACGATGTCATGCGGACGCCGTTCCTGCAAACCCATACCGCCTCCGCTCGCTCGTGCCGGCTCATCGGCACCCTGAGGTGACCACCACAACGACGGCGGACCTGCCCCTGGCCAGGAAGGGTCCGCCGTCATTGTGGTGCGGGCGTCATTGTGGTGCGGGCAAGGTCAATCAACATCGGGCACGGGTGCCCGGTCTTTAGTGACGTTGCGGGCGGGAGGCGAGGGGCCCGCTCAGCCCAGCTCAGCGCAGCTGCGGCACCACGAAGATCCCTGTCCTGGTCGGCTCGTCCGCCAGGTCGATCTCCTGCATGGTGAACCGCCGGCCGTGCGCAGCGGTCGCCGCCCGGTACACCTGGCGCCAGCGCTCATCGCGCAGACCGGCCACCGAGGTGCCGCCGACCTGCAGCTCGAGGTGGTTCTCACCGGGCTGCAGCAGGTGCCCGACCCGGAGCCGGTACGGATGGTCCCAGATCACACCGGCGTCCTGGCCGTTCACCAGGACCGCGGCCACCACTCCGAGCGGTTCGGCGGCGTGCGCCTGGTAGGACTGCGGCTGACGTGCTGTGCGCGGCGGCACCGGCAGCCCGACCGGATCCAGCACCAGATGCTCTGGGGGCGCCCCTTCGATCGTCACTGTGGTGGTGTAGGTCGCCGTCCCGACCACACCGTCGAGACCGTCCTCCTCCCAGACGTGCGGCACCCGCACCGAACGGACCCGCCCGCCCGGCTCGGTCAGCTGCCAGTCCCGGAGCTCCCAGGTCGGGCCAGCGCCCCCACCACCAGTCGCGAACGCTCCCCCGTGCGACCCGTGGAGCGATTCAGTTCGCGGATGGGAGCGTTCGCGATCCAGGGGTGGCCGAGGCGGCCGCGGCGAGGTCACCACCACCACTGCTTCGTAGGGGGCGAGCGCCAACCGGATCTCGCCACTGCCACGATGGGTGACGGCGCCGCTGTGGGCGTCCCAGGCCTCCCAGGAGCCATAGGGCGTACGTGGCTGCAGGCGGGTGGCGGCCGGCCGTGGTCCGGTGTTCACCACGAGGTAGACCTCGCCAGCCTCGTGGCGCTGGTGCAGCACTCCCACGTCCGGGTGGTCCGTCACAGCGTCCGGGCCGACGACGTCACCGATGGCGCTCAACAGCTCAGTGATCACGATGTGCCGCGCCTCGGGCAGCACCGGGGAGTCGACCACGACCACGGGGCAGCCCGCCGCGGCGATCGCGCGCAGCTGGTCTGCATCCTGTGTGGACAGGATCGTGCTGCCCGCCAGCACCACCACCCGGTGTCGGCGCGTGATGGACTCCACCGGGGTCTGGGCGTCGATGACGTCGAAGTCGTAGCCCGCCTCCCGGAGCATCGCCGGCACCTGGTCACCGATCTGTGCCACGCTGCCGCGCCACAGGTCGGCCGGGCGGTCGGGACCGAATCCGGCGTAGAC